>JALQTJ010000100.1 GCA_023264015.1 Flavobacteriaceae bacterium
GGGTCTGACCAGATTGAGGACACGCGGTGGGGTGCCACGGCGGCATTAGAAGAGGCCATAGGGTCTCCCTTCCCGTTTTCGCGTCTGTGCGAACTAGCTAATGAGAAGAGCTTGGTCGCCTCTGAACTTCTTCTCAAATCAATTGCACAAACGTGCAAGAATGACGTTCATGGACCGCTCCACTCAAGAGAGCCCTCGAATGAGGGACGCCCTTCGGGCCGCCAAGCTCTACTACCAGCAAGACCTCACGATGGAAGCCATCGGGGAGGAATTGCGGGTGAGCCGGTCCTCGGTATCGCGACTCCTTGACTACGCCCGTGAAATCGGGATTGTGGATATCAGAATCACTTCGCCCACTGAGGAGCCCCG
Source organism: Flavobacteriaceae bacterium (assembly GCA_023264015.1). Taxonomy (GTDB): domain Bacteria; phylum Bacteroidota; class Bacteroidia; order Flavobacteriales; family Flavobacteriaceae; genus UBA3478. Next base: position 370 of record JALQTJ010000100.1, read on the forward strand.
GCGCATCGAAGAGGCGGTTCGAGAGAAATACGGAGTCAATTCCTATCTTGTCCCCGTCCCGCAGGGAACCTCTCACGTAGATCGTCTCGAAAGGGTCGGATTGAGCGCTGCTCGAATGTTGGGTCAGTTCTTTTCGTCCAACATGGTCATGGGAATCGCGTGGGGATCCACGATTAGTGCCATCAGCCGTCACCTCCTCAAGAAAAACACTTCTAACACCGAAGTGGTCCAGCTCAATGGAGCGGGAAACGACCAAACCAGTGGTGTCACCTACTCCAGTGAAATCTTGCGCCGGTTTGGTGAAGCCTACGGCGCTCGGGTTCAGCACTTCCCGGTACCCACTTTCTTCGACAATCCACAAACGAAAGAGCTGCTGTGGGCCGAACGAAGCACTCGTCGAGTACTCGATCTTCAGAGGCGCATGGACATTGCCCTTTTTGGTCTTGGCGCGACAGCTGCCGAGGTGCCCAGCCAGGTCTACACCGGCGGCTATTTGAATGACCGTGAAATTGATTCGCTCAGGCGCGACGGGGTCGTCGGTGACGTGGCG
>JALQTJ010000101.1 GCA_023264015.1 Flavobacteriaceae bacterium
AAAGCATAAAATTCGATAGGATGATTTATGGATTGTTTTTGGATTTGGGCTTGGATTTCAACTAATTTCTGAGTGAAATCGGCTAAATTAATTCCGTAGTAATCAATCGCTGTACATTCGCCAAAACCAGTTTTTCCGTTTTTGGAAAGCGAAACAATTAAGGCTTCTCTAAACGAGTAACTTCCATAACTAATTGAAAACGTTTCTTTTAGTTGTAAGCGAACAATTTGCCAAGTGATGTGCATAGGAATTAGAATTGGTGTAAAAATAAAAAATCTCCACAAAGGGAGATAACAATTCAAAAGAAATAAAAAATGGCAAGCGACCTACATCGCACCGCTACAACCACATACCTTTGCTGTGTTCCCACCCTGGAGGAGTCTGCAGGAGCTGGTCGTGTAGGACTTGCCGGTGCAAATATACAACCTTTTTATATTTTTGCAAGTCAATTGTGAGTATAAAAAATCATTGTATATTTACGGTATTAAATATTTCAACCATGTTAAAAGTTAAGCTATTCGCTTTCATTGTATTAGGTATTATTTCAACTTCATGTAAAGATGATGAAAATGCATTAAAAAATTTATTTTCGTTAGAAAATTCTACCATAAAACCGATTCTTAAGTTAGAAGAAAGCATCGATTTGGTACTTCAAAACAAAGAAAACAAAACAATAGATTCTGTTATTTACTACATTAACGAAGTTAAAATTGGTTCCGTAAAAGGAAATGAAAAACTTCCTTTTGCGTTGAAAAATCAAAAATTAGGGAACCAAACGATTAAAGCATTGGTATATTTTGAAGGACAAAACATTGATTTAGTTTCTGGATTTTCTATTTATTCAAGTACAGAACCAAAGATTTTGAATTATAAAATTGTGAATACTTATCCACACGATATTAATGCCTACACACAAGGG
>JALQTJ010000102.1 GCA_023264015.1 Flavobacteriaceae bacterium
ATCAAATCATTAACAACAGTAGTTTGTTCTGTTGCAGTAGGCATGCCTGGAGCAATCAAGAAGTCAACTGTATATGTATTAACGTCCTCGATCAAATCGAAACCGAATGCATATTCATCAGCGCCCAATGAGCCAGAATTTTTACCATTAACAAGATTAATTTCAATATAACCACTGAAAGCGTAATCTCTACCAGAAGTAGCAAGACCACCAGCAGCGGTACCCATTCCTGCAACAAAATTAATAAACCAAACATAGTTAGATCTATTATTAATTACATCTACAATATATGTTGTAGATCCTTGATTGTCTTTAGCATCTCTAGCCAAAGACATATATGGGAATACTTCTAGAACTTGTCCTTTAGTACCTGTAAATACACCATTTTCATCAATAACAACTGCATGAACTTCGTCATTTAATGCACCTTTGACAGTTGCATAATCAGAAGTACTAGGAGCGCCATCGAAATAAGACTTATATGGCCATGTAGCAAAATTAGAAGCACCAACGATTGACAATCTCAAGCCATTACCCATTTCACCAGGATACTTAGCAACAACATAATGACCATCAGTAGCTAATGTAGCTTTCTGTGATTCAAAATTTGCTTCATTCTTGATAACAGGTACTGTAGTTTGATCATCATATGCGTATGCATTGACGCCAAAATCTGCTCTTGTATCAGTCAATGCTACTGTAATAGTAGTTGCTGAATCATAGAAGTAAGGCGTAGCGCCAGCAGTAATGGTAAAACCAGTTACAGCATTTGTTGCGCTATCAAAACCAACAGTAATTGTTGGAGTATCTCCAGAATCAGCCGCAGTAATAGTAGCAGTTGGAGCAGTTACATAACCGCCGCCGCCATCTACTAATGTCATAGTCAACACCCCACCAGTACTATCTAC
>JALQTJ010000103.1 GCA_023264015.1 Flavobacteriaceae bacterium
ATTAAAGTGAATAGAAGTTTAATTATTTCTTCTGTTTTGCATGCTTTGTTAATTTTCATTACAGCTATGAGCTTACCTTTTTTGGCAAAGAAACCACTTGATATTCCTCCAATTGTATCAGTTGAGTTAATTCAAATAGCAGAAAAAACCAATATTCCATTTGCACCTAAGGCTAAAAAAATAATTGAGAAAGTAAAAGAGAAAGAAAAAAAACTTGTTTCAGAACAAGCTCCACCAAAAAAAGTAGAAAAAACGAAAACAAAAACAGTCCTGGCTCCTGATCAAAATAATAAAAAAATAGAGAATGAAACACCTGAAGCAATTCCACTTCCAGATAAAACTTTAAAAAAAGTTGAAACAAAAGAGGAAAAAAAACAAAATCCTGAAAAAGTAGATGATGAAGTTAAACAGGTATCAGAATTTGAAAAAAAAGATTTATTTGATCCAAATAATATTGCTGCTTTAATTGATAAATCAAAAGAAGAGAGTGCAGAAGTTTTAAAAACTAATGACGAGATTACTCAAGATCAAGAAAGAAATGTAGAAAATACAGGTCTTACACTAAGCGAAGAGGATGCTCTTAAAGCACAAATATTTGGGTGTTGGAGTATTCCATTAGGATTGCCATACAATGAAAATTTATTGGTAAGAATAAAGTTAAAATTAAAACCTGATGGAACAGTATCAAAAACAGAAATTTTGGATCATGCTAGGATGAATAAACCCGGCCAAGGTTTTTATAAAGTATTAGCAGAGAGCGCTTTGAGAGCTGTAAAGTTGTGCCAACCATTAAGAGTTCCAACGACTGGATATGAAAGATGGAAAGAATTACAATTAAATTTTGATGCAAGAGAGATGTTAGAAGGGTAATATATTTAAATGATAAAAAAAATTTTAATTTTT
>JALQTJ010000104.1 GCA_023264015.1 Flavobacteriaceae bacterium
AGATAATCTTCGTAATACTCTTCTTCTTGCTTTGTCACATCGTTCTCCTAAATAGGCGATGGTATAACACAGGCTCAACTGTCTGTCAAGCCTGTATTGTATAGTTTTATTATACCACAAAATAAATCAAAAGTCAAGAACTTTTTTAACTTTTTGCTTTACTTGTTGTTGCTCTTGTGGTAGTAGTAGCTGCTGGTTTAGCTTCCAAAGAAGTTACTTTCTGTTCCAGCTGCTCCACCCGCTTGTTCAGGCTGTTGAAGGCCTCGTTCACTTGCGAAAGGATATTGTTGATTTCCGTTTTGGTTAGCATTGTCCATTACCTCTGGTGCTTTTTGGTTGATACGAGAGCTTAGCTCACGCTCTTTAAGTAGAAGCTCTGCAGCTTTGTAGCGTCGTTCAAATTCACGATCATCTGCTTCACCTTTATCAAGGTTGGTAGAGATAGCTTTGATACGAGCTGTTTCAGCGTCAAAAGCTCCAAGTTGAATATCTGCTTTATACTTCTCAGCTCTAGCAGTAGCTTCGGCAGCTTGTGCTTGAAGAGCAGCTGCGGTAGCTTGTTCTTTAGCAAGAGCAACTTGCTGTGCCATCTGCTGCGCCTGTTGTGCTTCAGGATTCGGCTGATTAGCTTGTTTAAGCTTAGCAATCATTTCCTCACGGTTAGAGAGGTTCATATTATCTACAATAGACTCAATCAGCATAGGATACATAGGGCTGTCTTGAGACATAGTTTGTAGTAACTGAACAAGCTGCGTTACTTCATATTCACGAGCAATAATACCTAGCGAGCTAGACACACAGAACTTATAGTCTTTAACTGGATACGTCTCAGGATCAAACTGCATATAACGCCAAGCCATTTTCTTAACCATAGGGATAAGGAATAACTCT
>JALQTJ010000105.1 GCA_023264015.1 Flavobacteriaceae bacterium
AGACCACCCCCAGTAGCTATAATCGCGGATGACTCTGTAATGCCGGTTAGGAAATCTTTTTCTAAGCTTCGAAACTCTTCTTCACCATAGGTTGAAAAGTAATCGGCAATGGACATTCCCACTTTATTTTCGATTATCATGTCTGAATCAATAAAGGGAACTTCGAGACGCTGAGCAAGTTTTTTTCCTAGTGTTGATTTTCCAACACCCATGTATCCTATAAGAAATACGATTTTTTCCACGCCTCAAAATTAAGATAATCTACCTATTTTCAGTAGGTTCATGTAAAATGATCACTTACAAAAGGCTAAAAAAACTTTTTAGATTCTCTTGTCATTCTAAATTAAGCCACTATATTTGCACCCGCAAACGGAGTTTTTTAATTTTTCACAACGGTTGAAAATAGAACACCTAAGCAATGATTCCGTAGCTCAGCTGGTAGAGCAATACACTTTTAATGTATGGGCCCTGGGTTCGAATCCCAGCGGGATCACTTTTATCGTTTTCGGTAAAACATGAAAGCCTCTAAACGCTTGATTTAGAGGCTTTTTTTATTTGTCAAAGTTTTCGTTAGACCCCGTTTTGGGCAATATTTGTGTCACTATTGCGTCACCTTGGATATTCATCTTAAAAAAAAATGAAAAAGACATGGCGAAAATTAGTGTAGTATTATAACCTTACCGCTTGAGCAGCGTCGGAGGTAAAAGAACTCAACAAAGTTCTCGAGGTAATTGCAGACCATCCGTGAAGTAAATTACATGATCTTTTTCCCGGAACCATGAAGGTACAATTGATTGGGGAGATACACTTTATTTTGAGGCGATGATTTTTTCTAAAATTTCTATA
>JALQTJ010000106.1 GCA_023264015.1 Flavobacteriaceae bacterium
GGCTACAGCCTGGCCGCAAGCAGCTTCTTGGGGCTCGCCTATTCGTTTCGGTCGGGCTCACACATTCGCGTCACGTTGCTCACTGATCGCCTCCCATCAAAAGGACAGCGTGTGCTGTTGCTGCTGGTGCTGGCGTATGCCGCGGTGATGATTGCGGTTTGGGCTTACAACTCAATCGGGCTGGTGGTTGAAAGCTACGAATTCAACGAGATGTCCACTGGCATCCTGAAATACCCAATCTGGATTCCTCAACTGAGCATGGGTGTGGGCGTGACGCTCTTTTGTTTGGCGATCCTCGAAGACTTGGTCAATGTTCTTCGAGGCAAAGTGCCGAACTTTGAAAAAAACAAAGAACAGTTGGTGGACTAGGCCATGGACGTCTCAATGATTGGTTTGATTGTGGCGGTCATCATGCTGGTGCTGCTCGCATCTGGCGTATGGGTGGCCATCACCTTGATGTCGGTGGGCTTGATCAGCATGTTGATGTTCTCGCATGCGCCAGCTGCCACCATCCAGTCCACTGTTATCTGGGGCCAAAGCTCTAGCTGGGCTTTGACTGCCCTGCCGCTCTTTATCTGGATGGGCGAGATTCTGTATCGCACCCGCCTGGCCAAAGACATGTTTGAGGGATTAACGCCATGGCTGGCCGGTTTCCCGGGGCGCCTGATTCACATCAACGTGGTCAGTTGCGGCATTTTTGCTGCCGTCTCTGGCTCCTCGGCTGCGACCACCGCCACCATTGGCCGCATCACCATCCCAGAGTTACTAAAACGCGGCTACGATGAAAAAACCACCATCGGCAGCCTGGCGGGCTCTTCGACGCTCGGGTTTCTG
>JALQTJ010000107.1 GCA_023264015.1 Flavobacteriaceae bacterium
CGGTTCCGTTACTGGTTTTACAATCATCGCTGGTGCAACTCCTTACTTCTATGATTCTGCAACAACAGTTACAGTTACATTAACAGATACACGTGCTGAATTTGGCGTTAATGCTTATGCATATGATGATCAAACTACTGTTCCTGTTATTAAGAATGAGGCAAACTTTGAATCTCAGAAAGCTACATTAGCTACTAATGGACATTATGCTGCGGCTAAATATCCAGGTGAAATGGGTAATGGCTTGAGATTGTCAATTGTTGGTGCTTCCAATTTTGCTACATGGCCATATAAGTCTTATTTCGATGGCGCTCCTGGTACTTCTGATTATGCAACTGTCAAAGGTGCGTTAAATGATGAAGTTCACGCAGTTGTTATTGATGAAAATGGTGTATTTACGGGTACTAAAGGACATGTTCTTGAAGTATTCCCATACATGTCATTAGCTAGAGATGCTAAAGATAATCAGGGATCTACAACCTATATTGTAGATGTAATTAATAATAGATCTAACTATGTTTGGTTTATTAATTTTGTTGCAGGAATGGGTACTGCTGCTGGTGGTCTTGCTACTTCTGGTAAAGACTATGCCTTCAGCGGATATATTGAAATCAATCTTGTTAATGGTAGAAATTCTGGTACGTTAGGTGTTGATGAATATGCATTTGGCTTTGATTTAATTGAAGATGTCAATACGTATACAGTCGACTTCCTAATTGCTCCAGGAATGCCAACTGCAACTGAGCAAACAACAGTTGTTAATGACTTGATTGGTATTGCACAAAGCATAAGAAAAGATTGTGTAGTAGTTGCATCGCC
>JALQTJ010000108.1 GCA_023264015.1 Flavobacteriaceae bacterium
ACAACTCCATCTCTCTTAGCAACAATAGTTACACCAGAGTCTAAAGCCACATCACTTTCAATTCCAGTACCAACCAATGGAGATTCTGGTTTTAAAAGAGGAACTGCTTGTCTCATCATGTTAGAACCCATTAAAGCTCTGTTAGCATCATCATGCTCCAAGAAAGGAATTAATGAAGCAGAAATTGAAGCAATTTGATTAGGTGCAACATCAATATAATTTACATCTTTAGGACTTACAACAGGATAATCTGCTTCAAGCCTAGCTATAACTTTGTCAGCTAATATTTTACCATCTTTACCTTTTTCGATATTTGCTTGTGTAATTAATTTACCTTCTTCTTCTTCAGCAGATAGGTACTTATAATTCTTAATATCTATAACTCCATCATTCACTTCCCTGTATGGTGTTTCAATGAAACCAAGATTATTCACCTTAGCAAATACACTAAGTGATGATATTAATCCAATATTAGGTCCTTCAGGTGTTTCAATTGGACATAACCTTCCGTAGTGAGTGTAATGTACATCTCTTACTTCGAAACCAGCTCTTTCTCTTGATAAACCACCAGGCCCTAAAGCTGAGAGTCTTCTTTTATGAGTTAACTCAGCTAATGGATTTGTTTGATCCATAAATTGTGAAAGTTGGTTTGTACCAAAGAAAGTATTAATCACTGAAGATAATGTTTTAGCATTAATCAGATCGATAGGTGTAAACACCTCATTGTCTCTGACATTCATTCTCTCTCTAATTGTACGAGCCATTCTTGAAAGCCCAACTCCAAATTGTGATGATAACTGCTCACCT
>JALQTJ010000109.1 GCA_023264015.1 Flavobacteriaceae bacterium
AATTTGAAGCGCCTTTGGAAGTGATCCGATATAAAAGAAGCCTGGCAGAAATCCGAATCCTTCAATCGTATACGACTGCGACTGGTGCAGTGCGATAATCTCTTCTGGTGTCTTTTTGAGTTTTTCAGCGAGTGCATCAAGGTCAATCCCGTCATACTTTACGGGGAGCTCCCAAGACTTAGGTTTCAGTACTTCGTCTAATTCTAAAGTTGAGAGAAATGTGTGGAGCTCATCTAATCGAGAAGCGCAGTCTTTTTCAAAAAGAGTGAGGGATTGATTCAAAGCCAATACATCAATTTCTCTGTCAAAAAACCGCTTCAGTTGTGCAGCTATACGCTTCAACTGTATGGGCTTTACACCATCAAATTCTGCGGTCACTGTGTCTTGACCCATCGCATAAATAGTGAACTTATGCTTCATGAATGCGCTTTAATATCTCCTCGGTACTTTCATGGTCAGAGTGAACGCAAAAAGTATGAGGTTCGATGGCATGGCGGCCCTGCATTACGTCTTCAAGAATTCCGTTTTGCATCAATCGAAGTTGGGTCAAACTCTCTTCAGGAGTGTTAATGATGGCTCTTTTATCTGAGCGGCTCAATAAACGGATGCGATCTGCATACCTGCGATCGATAAAGTACTCGTGAAAGCACTTTAATCCTTTCTCTTTCGCCTTATGGGCAAGCACCGAATGCTCCTGAACGTAAAGAATGCGTCCCAAGCTAAAAGGAGCAATAGCCTCTATATACGAATCAGCCAACAACGCATTTTGAGCCAAATCGTTGTAGAGTGCGCCGTGGGCTTT
>JALQTJ010000010.1 GCA_023264015.1 Flavobacteriaceae bacterium
GATTTTACTCTTCCGTGGTACAAGTTTCCTCCACGATCGAAGGCGACTTCAGAAATACCTTTAGCGACGGCTTTTTCAGCGAGTGCTTTACCAACTGCAGCAGCCTGGTCGATTTTGTTTCCGTCAACAGAAACCCCTTTATCTCTAGACGAGGCAGCAACCAAGGTCACTCCGTCCCTGTCGTTGATAATCTGGGCATAGATTTCTTTGTTACTTCTAAAAACCGCCAAACGAGGTCTTTCAGCAGTACCGAAAGAGACCTTACGGATTCTCTTCTTAATTCGAAGTCTTCTTTCTAGTTTACTTAATGCCATAGCGCAATAATATTATGCTGACTTACCAGCTTTTCTTCTAATTTGTTCACCAACAAACTTGATTCCTTTTCCTTTGTACGGTTCAGGCTTTCTAAAGGCACGGATTTTGGCCGCGACCTGCCCTACTAATTGACGGTCATGTGAGGTCAATTTCACGATAGGGTTCTTACCTTTTTCTGAAACCGTCTCAACTTTAACCTCTGGAGCAATCTCAAAAATGATGTTGTGAGAGAATCCAACAGCTAAATCGAGGGTTTGACCTTGATTACTCGCTCTGTATCCTACCCCAACTAATTCAAGCTCTTTTGACCATCCCTCAGAGACACCTTTCACCATATTGTTGACTAACGAGCGGTAAAGACCGTGTTTCGCTTTGTGCTCTTTTGAATCAGAAGGACGCGTAACATACACATTCGAATCTTCAACCTTGATCTCCACTGCGTCGAAAGCTTGCTTGAGTTCTCCAAGTTTTCCCTTAACGGTGATTTCTTGACCTTGAATGTCAACAGTAACACCTTCTGGTATTCTAACGGGATTGTTTCCTATTCTAGACATAACTATTCGTTTCTTAGTATACGTAGCAAAGTACTTCGCCTCCTACTTTTTGTTCACGGGCTTGTTTAGAGGTCATCACTCCATTAGAAGTTGAAACCACAGCAATTCCCAATCCATTTAAAACACGAGGAAGGTCATCTGAACCCGCGTATTTTCTCAAACCAGGTTTACTTACACGCTGGATCTTTCTGATCACAGGCTCTTTTGTAGCCTTGTCGTACTTTAACGCGATTTTAATGCTCCCTTGAGCGTCGTTTTCTTCAAACTTGTAGCTCAAAATATACCCTTGATCAAAGAGAATTTTTGTGATCTCTTTTTTCAAGTTTGAAGCCGGAATTTCGACCACACGGTGCCCTGCACTGTTTGCATTACGAATGCGGGTCAAATAATCTGCGATTGGATCTGTTACCATCTTTAACGTTCTTTATTTTAATCTACCAGCTAGCCTTAGTTACTCCAGGGATTAGCCCTTTGTTCGCCATTTCTCTGAAGGTTACACGCGAAATACCAAAAGTTCTCATGTATCCTCTTGGACGACCTGTTAACTTACAACGGTTTCTAGCGCGAACAGGTGAAGCGTTTTTTGGAAGCTTTTGCAATGCCTCGTAATCGCCAGCTTCTTTAAGAGCTTGACGCTTCGCTGCATACTTCGCAATAAGTTTTGCCCTTTTACGCTCACGGGCTTTCATTGATTCTTTAGCCATCTTAGTTCTTTTTGAAAGGTAGACCTAGTTCTGATAATAATGATTTTGCTTCTTTATCTGTAGGAGCAGTAGTCACGAATGTGATATCCATCCCGCTGATTCTATTGATTTTATCAATATTGATCTCTGGGAAGATGATTTGTTCTGTAACCCCTAAGTTGTAGTTTCCTCTACCGTCAAAGCCAGAAGCTTTAATTCCTTGGAAATCTCTTACACGCGGAAGCGCCACTGTAATCAAGCGATCTAAAAACTCATACATGCGCTCTCCTCTCAATGTCACTTTTGCACCGATTGGCATTCCCTTACGCAATTTGAATGAAGCGACATCTTTCTTAGAGATCGTGGCGATTGCCTTTTGACCTGAGATAAGTGTTAACTCATCCACGGCTTGATCTACGAGCTTCTTGTCCGCAACAGCAGCACCAACACCTCGGCTGATTATAATTTTCTCGAGTTTAGGCACCATCATGGTATTCTTGTACCCGAATTCTTCAGTCAAAGCGGCAATAATGCGCTCTCTGTATTCTTTCTTTAATCTTGGCGTGTATTCCATCACACTAAATAACTTCGTTAGACTTTACTGAAACTCGAACTTTCTTTCCGTCTCTTACCTCATACTTAACGCGTGTTGTCTTACCAGACTTTGCATCAATCAAAGCAATGTTTGAAAGGTGAATAGGAGCTTCTTTTTTAACGATACCTCCTTGCGGGTTTTTAGAACTTGGCTTCTCGTGTTTAGAAACTAGATTCACTCCCTCAACGAGCACTCTATTCTTTTCGCGATCAATCTTAAGAATTGCGCCTTCTGAGCCTTTGTGCTCACCGGCAATCACTCTTACTTGGTCTCCTGTTTTAACTTTTAGTTTAATCATGGTAGTGATATTATAGCACCTCAGGAGCTAATGAAACGATTTTCATGAACTGACGGTCTCTAAGTTCTCTGGCCACTGGACCAAAAACACGAGTACCTCTCATTTCTCCTGCAGCATTCAACAATACACAGGCATTGTCGTCAAAACGAATGTAAGATCCGTCTGGTCGACGCACCTCTTTCTTAGTTCTAACCACAACAGCAGTTGAAACAGATCCCTTTTTCACTGTTCCGTTCGGGGTAGCTTCTTTAACAGTAACTACAATCTTATCGCCTAAAGACGCGTAACGTCTTTTTGTACCTCCAAGAACACGGATGGTAAGCACCTCTTTTGCTCCTGTATTATCGGCTACTCTAAGTCTAGACTCTTGCTGTACCATATCGTATTACTTAGCTCGTTCTAAAATTTCTACTAATCTCCAGCACTTGCGCTTACTCATCGGGCGAGTTTCCATAATCTTTACGGTATCTCCCTCGTTGCAATCGTTCTTCTCGTCGTGAGCCACATATTTCTTGGTCTTCAAAACGAATTTTCCGTACATCGGATGCTTTACGCGCTTAACCTCAGATACAACAATAGATTTCTCCATTTTGTTGCTGGTAACTACACCAATTCTTTCTTTTCTTAGGTTTCTATTTTCCATAGGGCCAGGGTGTTATTGTAATTCCCTTTTTGACAATTCTGTTGCTAGACGAGCTACGGTCTTACGTGCAGCTCTAATCACCATTGGGTTCTCTAACTGAGAAACTCCATGAGACACTTTCATGTCTGCGTATTCTTTTTTCAAAGAAGCTAGTTTTGCTACTAACTCTTCGTTTGATAGTTGTTGAATTTCTGACTGTTTCATCCTTACTATAATTATTCGGCAGCCGTGTAATCTCTAGCTACAATAAACTTCGTACGCACAGGTAACTTCTGCGCCGCTAAACGCAATGCTTCTTGAGCTACATCCTTTGGAACTCCAGCAACCTCGAATAAAATACGTCCAGGTTTAACTACAGCTACCCAATACTCAGGGGCTCCTTTACCTTTACCCATACGAACCTCAAGAGGCTTTTTCGTAATCGGTTTATCTGGAAATATTTTAATCCAAAGTTGACCTTGACGTTTCATATACCTTGTTGCAGCAATACGAGCAGCCTCGATTTGTCTTGAGGTAATGAACATAGAGTCCGTTGATTTTATTCCAAACATTCCGTTAGACAACTGATGTCCTCTTTGAGAAATTCCTTTCATGCGGCCTTTCTGGGCCTTACGGAATTTGGTTCTTTTCGGTTGTAACATCTTACTTTACGTTGTGTTAATTACTTTCTACGACGGCGTTTCGGCCCTTCTTGTTTCGATTTAGATTGATTGGTTGATAAGCCTACTAGAGGAGATAATTCTCTCTTACCGTAAACCTCACCTTTCATGATCCAAACCTTGATTCCGAGTCTACCATAGGTAGTATGTGCTTCTTCTAGAGCATAATCAATATCTGCTCTGAAGGTTGAAAGCGGAATGCGTCCTTCTTTGTACGACTCTGAACGCGCCATCTCCGCACCGTTCAAACGACCTGAAATCATAACTTTTATCCCTTCTGCATTCATACGAATAGCAGCAGCGATGGCCATTTTAATGGCTCGTCTGTAAGAGATACGATTTTCAATCTGGCGTGCAATAGAAGCCGCGACTAAATTGGCATCAAGCTCAGGACGCTTAATCTCGTGAATGTTAATCTGAACATCTTTCGAGGTAATTTTCTTAAGCTCCTCTTTTAACTTATCAACCTCTTGTCCGGCCTTTCCAATAATGATACCAGGACGTGCTGTTGTAATTGTGATCGTGATCAACTTAAGGGTACGCTCAATGATTACTCTTGAAACGCTCGCTTTAGAAAGACGCGCTTTAACGTACTTTCTGATCTTATCGTCCTCGGCAATTTTATCACCATAATCGTTTCCGCCGTACCAGTTCGACTCCCATCCTCTGATGATTCCTAAACGATTTCCGATTGGGTTAGTTTTTTGTCCCATATTATTTTGTTGCTTCAGCGTTAGTAGTTGAACCCAAAGTCACAGTCACGTGGTTTGATCTTTTACGGATACGGTGCGCTCTTCCCTGAGGAGCAGTTTGCAAACGCTTGAGCATTGTTCCAGGATCAACCGTGATTTCTTTAATGTAAAGATTTGCCGATTCGACATCAGCATCTTCATTCTTAGCCTGCCAATTAGCGACTGCAGATAACACTAGCTTTTCAAGTCGCTTTGACGCCTCTTTTGAGTTAAATCTCAAAATCGCAAGTGCCATCTCAATTTGCTTCCCTCTAATAAGGTCAGCTACTAATCGCATTTTTCTCGGTGATGTCGGACAGTCATTAAGACGTGCAAAAGCGATACTCTTGCGCTCTTCTTTCATTCTGTCTGCCATTAATTTTTTACGAACTCCCATAGCTCAAGATTACTTTTTACCCTTGTTTTTTGCTCCGGCGTGACCTCTGAAGGAACGCGTAGGTGAAAACTCTCCAAGTTTATGACCTACCATGTTTTCTGTGACATACACAGGAACAAATTGCTTACCGTTATGTACCGCGATCGTTTGACCTACCATATCTGGAGTGATCATTGATGCTCTTGACCAGGTTTTAATCACTGAATTCTTACCTGAGGCAACATTAGCTTGAACCTTTTTCTCAAGACTATGGTGCACAAACGGACCTTTTTTTAATGAACGTGACATTGATTATTTCTTTCTTCGTTCTACAATATATCTGTTGCTATCCTTAGTCTTAGAACGCGTGCGGAATCCTTTAGCAGGAATACCGTTCTTAGAACGCGGATGACCTCCTGAAGCTCTACCTTCACCACCACCCATGGGGTGATCGACTGGGTTCATCACAACAGGACGTGTACGTGGTCTTCTTCCTAACCAGCGACTTCTACCAGCTTTACCAGAAACGATAAGCTGATGATCTGAATTAGAAACAGCACCAATCATAGCTAAACACTCCGCTAGAATCAAGCGTGTTTCCCCTGAAGGAAGTTTAATGGTAACAAACTTACCGTCCTTCGCCATTAACTGAGCGAATGTTCCGGCACTTCTCGCAAGAACAGCCCCTTGACCAGGACGTAATTCAATACAAGAAATTATGGTTCCTAGAGGAATCTCAGACAGTTTAAGCGCATTCCCTATATCCGGAGAAGAACCCGCATCTGAAGAGATTTTAGACCCTACAGCTAAACCATTAGGAGCAACGATGTAACGTTTCTCTCCATCTGTGTATTGCGTCAGTGCAATAAAAGCAGTTCTATTCGGATCGTATTCTATACTCAATACCTCAGCAACACCTGACTTATTGCGCTTAAAGTCAATAAGACGGTAACGTCTTTTGTGACCACCACCGCGATGTGATGCAGTCATCTTACCAGAAGAGTTACGACCACCAGACTTTTTAAGCGGAGCAATCAATGACTTCTCAGGAGTCGAGGTTGTGATCGCATCAAAGCCATTCACCACCTTAAAGCGTTGTCCTGGAGTTATTGGTTTTAATTTTCTAACCGACATCTGTTCGTATTATAGGTTACTGTAAAAATCAATAGCATCACCTTCGGCTACATCAACGATCGCCTTCTTAATGGCGTTTGACTTACCGTGCTGAATACCCGTTTTGGTATAACGTGTTTTGCGCTCAGGACCGTAATTCATGGTTCTCACTTTTTCAACACGTACACCATAAGCTTGCTCAACGGCTTCCTTAATCTGAAGCTTGTTCGCCTTGGGATCAACGATGAATCCATAACGGTTAAACAGCTCGCTGTCTGCCGTCATTTTTTCTGTAATAATTGGTTTTATCAATACACTCATGATCCCATTATTTGGTTAAACTCTCTTCGATTAGGGCAACAGCGGCCTCAGAAACTACAACATTTGATGCATTCATAATATTGTAAGTGTTTAAATCTGAGGTAGTTACAACTTTTGATTGCTCTAAATTTCGAGACGACAAATATACATTTTTGTTAGCGTCTGCCAACACGAAGAGTGACTTTTTGTCGTTGATACCCAGTGACTCAAGCAGTCCGAGGAAGCTTTTTGTTTTTGGTGCATCAAATTGAAAATCTTCAATGATGTGTAGCGCTTGCCCTTTAGACTTGATACTAAGTGCAGATTTACGCGCTAAACGCTTAACATTCTTATTTAGTTTCTGCTCGTAGGCTCTAGGGCGTGGTCCAAAAATACGTCCACCTCCTCTAAATACAGGAGACTTGATAGAACCGGCACGTGCAGTACCTGTTCCTTTTTGCTTTTTAAGCTTGCGCGTACTACCCGCAATCTCGGCACGCTCCTTCGCCTTATGAGTCCCTTGGCGTTGGTGTGCTAAATACTGTTTAACATCTAAGTAAATAGCGTGCTCGTTTGGCTCAATGCCAAAAACAGCGTCAGAAAGGGTAACCTTTCTACCTGTTGACTTTCCTTTAAGATCTAAAACTTCTAGTTCCATTATTTCTGAACTGTTACGTATGCGTTCTTGTGACCAGGAACACAGCCTTTTACTACTAAAATATTTTTCTCAGCATCGACCTTAACTACCTGCAAGTTCTCTACGGTTACGGTCTCACCTCCCATGCGTCCAGCCATTCGCAGGCCTTTAAACACACGTGCAGGATAAGAAGCCGCACCAATAGAACCAGGAGCTCTAAGTCTGTTGTGCTGACCGTGCGTAGACTGACCAACACCGGCGAATCCATGGCGCTTTACAACACCCTGAAAACCTTTTCCTTTTGATGTACCAATAACATCAATAAACTCACCCTCGTTAAATAGAGACACATCAAGTGTATCCCCTAACTGGTGATCTCCGCTAAAATTCAGGAATTCGACGAGCTTCTTTTTAGGAGAAGTTCCGGCTTTTTTGGCGTGACCGATTTCGGCCTTATTCGCACGTTTTTCTGCCTTGTCATCGAAACCCAGTTGAAGCGCATTGTACCCATCAACCTCTTCGGTTCTGACTTGGGTAACCACACATGGCCCAGCTTGAATGACGGTACACGGAATGTTCTTTCCGTTTTCATCAAAGATGCTGGTCATGCCGATTTTTTTTCCAATTAACCCAGACATTCTATTTCTAATTTTAATTAATACTTATTCTCAAAAAAATTGGGTCAAGAAAAGCTCTGACCCAGATTTTTTCTTTCACCGTTTTTCTTAAACCCTCGTTTAAGACATGTCAGTTACGGGCATTTGCCCGTTTACTTATACTTTGATCTC
The DNA here is from genome assembly GCA_023264015.1 of Flavobacteriaceae bacterium. Lineage (GTDB taxonomy): Bacteria > Bacteroidota > Bacteroidia > Flavobacteriales > Flavobacteriaceae > UBA3478. The sequence goes on from JALQTJ010000010.1 coordinate 7,693, forward strand.
AACCTCAACTCCACTCGGTAACTCAAGCTTCATAAGTGCATCGATAGTTTTCGATGAAGAGCTGTAGATATCAAGAAGTCTTTTATAAGCGCTCAACTGAAACTGCTCTCTAGACTTCTTATTCACGTGAGGAGAACGAAGTACTGTAAAGATTTTCTTGTTTGTTGGTAATGGAATAGGACCCGTTACAACAGCACCCGTTGTCTTTACTGTCTTTACAATCTTCTCAGCAGACTTATCCACTAGGTTGTGATCGTATGATTTTAGTTTTATTCTAATCTTTTGACTCATGGCCGCTAAATAGTTTCGTTAAACTCCCTTTGAAGCCTTAATGACCTCTTCAGAAATATTCGGAGGAGTTTCGGCATAATGTGAAAATTCCATAGTTGAAGTAGCACGTCCTGAAGAAAGCGTTCTCAAAGAAGTTACATATCCAAACATCTCTGAAAGAGGAACTTGGGCTTTAACTACTTTAGAACCGGCTCTATCGTCCATATTGTTCACTTGACCGCGTCTACGGTTAAGATCCCCAACGATATCACCCATATTTTCTTCTGGAGTCAATACTTCTAATTTCATGATCGGCTCAAGGATTACCGCTCTAGCCGCTCTAGCTGCCTCTTTGTATCCCAATTTGGCTGCCAATTCAAAAGAAAGCTGATCCGAATCCACAGGGTGGAAAGAACCGTCTTTCAAAATGATCTTCATACTATCCATCTCGAATCCGGCTAAAGGACCATTTTTCATCGCCTCTTTAAATCCTTTCTCTACTGATGGAATAAATTCTTTAGGAATGTTACCACCCTTAATTTCGTTTACGAATTCAAGACCAGTTTTTCCTTCCTCAGCAGGTTCCATAGTAAATACGATATCCGCAAATTTACCACGACCTCCCGTTTGCTTTTTATAGACCTCACGGTGATTCGCAGAAGCCGTAATAGCCTCTTTGTATTCCACTTGAGGTTGTCCTTGATTTACCTCTACCTTAAACTCACGCTTAAGACGGTCGACGATAATATCAAGGTGAAGCTCACCCATACCAGAAATGATGGTCTGACCTGAAGCTTCATCCGTTTTCACTTGGAAGGTTGGATCCTCTTCAGCCAATTTAGCCAAAGCCATACCCAATTTATCAACGTCTGCCTTGGTTTTAGGCTCAACAGCGATACCAATAACCGGATCAGGGAACACCATACTCTCAAGTACAATTGGGTGCTTCTCATCTGAAAGGGTATCTCCTGTCTTAATATCCTTGAAACCTACAGCAGCACCAATATCACCAGCAGAAATAGACTCAATTGCATTCTGCTTGTTCGAGTGCATCTGATAGATACGTGAAATACGCTCTTTGTTTCCTGAACGGTTATTCAACACATAAGAACCTGCGTTCAAAGTACCTGAATAAGCTCTAAAGAATGCCAAACGACCAACAAAAGGATCTGTAGCAATCTTAAAGGCAAGGGCCGCAAAAGGTTCTTTTGGATCAGGTTTACGAGCAACTTCTTGATCGTTATCAGGATTTGTACCAACAATCGCCTCTTTATCTAGAGGAGAAGGTAAGTAACGACAAACCGCGTCTAATAAGAATTGAACTCCTTTATTCTTGAATGAAGAACCACATACCATAGGAATGATACTCATGTCCATCACCGCTGCACGAAGCGCTGCGTGAACCTCATCCTCAGTAATTGAGTCTTCATCTTCGAAGAATTTCTCCATGAGGTTTTCATCGTATTCAGCAACAGCTTCAATAAGCGCTGCTCTGTACTCTCTCACCTCGTCTTGCATATCTGCAGGAATGTCGATTACATCGAAAGTCGATCCGTAATTATCGTCATGCCAAACAATCGCACGATTCTTAACTAGATCTACGATTCCTCTAAAATCTGCTTCGTCCCCAATTGGAAGTACGATAGGCACCGCGTTAGACTTTAACATCTCGCGTACCTGAGTACAAACATTTAAGAAGTTCGCTCCTTGACGGTCCATCTTGTTGACAAAGCCCATACGTGGTACTTTGTAGTTGTCCGCAAGTCTCCAGTTGGTTTCAGACTGAGGCTCTACCCCATCCACTGCACTGAACAAGAACACCAAACCGTCAAGAACACGTAGAGATCTGTTTACCTCTACGGTAAAATCAACGTGCCCGGGGGTGTCAATAATATTAAAGTGGTAAGGTTTTGCATCAGCAGTTGGCTGACCATTTTCAGAAGGGAAGTTCCACGTACAGGTGGTAGCAGCAGAGGTAATGGTAATACCACGCTCTTGCTCTTGCTCCATCCAGTCCATAGTGGCAGCACCGTCGTGTACTTCACCAATCTTGTGGCTCACACCAGTGTAAAAAAGAATACGCTCAGTAGTCGTTGTCTTTCCAGCGTCAATATGCGCTGCAATTCCAATGTTACGAGTAAGTGATAAATCTCTTGACATGATTACAATTAGAATCTAAAGTGTGAGAATGCTTTGTTTGCTTCAGCCATCTTGTGGGTATCCATGCGCTTCTTAACAGCAGCTCCTTCTTCTTTAGCCGCAGCTAAAATTTCAGCCGCTAACTTTTGCGCCATAGACTTTTCATTACGCTTACGCGCGAAACTGATTAACCATTTCATCGCAGTCGAAATCTTGCGATCAGGTCGGATAGGCATTGGAATCTGAAAAGTAGCTCCACCTACACGACGGCTGCGCACTTCAACGTGTGGCATTACGTTCGATAAGGCGTCTTTCCAGACTTCTAAAGCTGACTTTTCGTCGTCTGTTTTTTTCTCGTTTACGATATCAATGGCATCGTAAAAAATGCGAAACGAAACTGATTTCTTTCCGTCCCACATCATCATATTTACAAAACGGGTTACTAACTGATCTCCAAACTTAGGATCTGGAAGTAACGGACGTTTTTTTGCTTGTCTTTTTCTCATGATACTGCGTAATTAAGCGGGTTACTTCTTAGGGCGTTTAGCACCGTATTTAGAACGTCTTTGTGTTCTCCCAGCAACACCTGCGGTATCAAGGGCTCCTCTAATAATGTGATAACGAACTCCAGGCAAGTCCTTAACACGTCCACCACGTACCAATACTATCGAGTGCTCTTGAAGATTGTGCCCTTCTCCTGGAATGTAGGCGTTGACCTCTTTGCCATTGGTCAACCTTACCCTTGCCACCTTTCTCATCGCTGAGTTCGGTTTCTTCGGGGTAGTCGTATATACACGAGTACATACGCCTCTACGCTGAGGACACGACTCCAAAGCCGCCGATTTACTCTTCTTGGCTATTGTGTGTCTACCTTTTCTTACTAATTGTGATATAGTTGGCATGTAAATTTTTTACTCCCCGTTTTAAGGGGCTGCAAATGTATTTATTTTTATTTACTATTCAAACATGAATTCAAATTTTAGAAGGAACTATAAAAATCTCAACTTCTAGTGTTGCATTCTTAGCATAGAAATCAACTTTTCTCAAACAAAAACTCATGAGAAAATGGCTTTTTAACATTTTTTTCTGAATTTTGTAGCTTAACTAAATCTTAAAACCATGAAGAAGAGAATTAATCTTCTTGTGACTCTACTGTCCTTATTCCTATTTCAGGTCGCAGTAGCACAAGGAAAGACAATTACCGGAACGGTAGTTGACGAAAGCGGAGTTCCATTACCGGGAGCTACTGTTTTGGTTCAAGGAACCAGCAATGGTGTTTCGACAGATTTTGACGGAAATTATGCCATTCAAGCTGAGGTTGGTCAAACACTCGAATTCAGTTTTGTCGGATACACAAAACAATTCGTAGTAGTTGGATCATCAGACACTATTGACGTGTCTTTAGCCCTAGACAATGCGCTAGAAGAAGTTGTAGTTACAGCACTTGGTCTTGAAAGAAAAAAGGACAATGATATTTCATCTGCCACACTTATTAAGAGTGAAAACATTGTTAAATCTGGTGAAACCGGATTATTGCAAGGTGTAGCTGGTAAATCATCAGGGGTTTTAATTACTCAAACATCTGGAGACCCAGGTGCTGGTGCTTTTATCCAAATTCGTGGTCAAAATACAGTTCTTGGAGATAGTTCACCCCTCATTATTGTTGATGGTGTGCCGATTTCAAACAGTAACTTCGGATCGTCTACTGCAGGAGTTGTTCAGCAATCGCGTTTGAATGATATTCCAGCCTCTGATATCGCGAGCATGACCATCCTTAAAGGTGCGGCAGCTGCGGCAGTTTGGGGTTCTGGTGCTGCGAACGGTGTAGTGGTAATTCAAACTAAAAGAGGTTTGGCAGGCGCAGGTCGTCTTGATGTCAACTTTTCTACTTCAATTAGTATCGATGAGGTAAATAGAGAGCACGAAAAACAAGGTGTATTTGGTCAAGGAGCACGTGGGGTTTGGAGTTCTAACGCCTCTGGTCTTTCTTGGGGAGATAAGATCGCCGACCGCGCAGGAGGATCAGACACCTTTAATACTTCTGGGCCATATTTTGTAGGAGACGTAACAGGAGCAACGTATTATCCTGTCACAGAAAAAAATAGTCGCGAGGTGTTTAACCAAGTGAACCGCGACATGATCTTCAGAACAGGTCTTCAACAGAACTATAATTTAGGAATTAACTTCTCGGCAAGCGACAAGAGTTCTACCTATTTTAGTTATACCCGTTTAGACCAAAAAGGGGTAATTAATGGGTTATCTGATTATGATAGAAATACCTTCAGAATCAATCAAACAAATAAACTCTCAGATAAGATTGAAACACGTATCAACACGTCTTTCATCAATATCAAATCGAACAGAATTCAGACCGGTTCAAACCTTAACGGTTTATACCTTGGGTATTTAAGAACTGCTCCTGACTTCAACAATACAGATTATATAGGTACCTATTACACCGGGCCAGACGACGCTGTCGGAAGACCAAATAGCCACCGTTCATACAGAAACAGACAAATCGGTGAAGCAGCAGGTATCTATAACAACCCAGGATGGACCATCAATGAAGTCACTAACCCAAATGAGGTGATGCGCTTCACTGTAGCTCCTGAAGTCAATGTTACTCTATCAGATAACTTGAAATTCACTGGTCGCTACGGTATGGACTTCTATGTCGACCGTCGTGAGAACTACTATCCAGCGAATTCTTCGGGTGACTGGACGCGAGGTGGTTTCTATAAAAACGATTACTCTGAAACCGTTCAAAACATCAACCTTTTCCTAAACGGAAACGAGTCGTTTGGTGAGAACTTTGGATTGAACTATGTTGTGGGTTACGTTTTAGAGCAAAACGATTACTACCGTTTTTCTTCTTCAACAAACGTTTTCTTGAACCCAGACCCATCTAAGCAATTGGTTGGTAATGCGGTAAACGGAAACATCTTAGCTGACGAGTACAAATCAAAAGAAGTGAAGAATTCAGCCTATTATTCATTGTCTTTTGATCTTTTCAAAAACTTGTTAGTTGACGTGGCTGGTCGTCTTGAGCGCACAACAACGCTTACTGACTTAAACTTCTACCCTGCGGTTACAGCAGGTTATGTTGCCAAAGAATCAGGTTCAGGCGCCCTTTCTTTCCTTAAGTTAAGAGCTTCTTACGGTCAAGTGGGTATTTCACCTTCTTTGTACCTTAATGCGAGTAACTTCATCACATCAACCGCAGGTTCTGAAGGTTGGGGTGACTACATTGACGGTGCCAACTACGGTGGTACAGTTAGAAGAAGTGATACGCAAGGTAATCCAGACTTGAAAGTTGAGCGTGTAACAGAGACAGAATTCGGGTTTGACTCAAGATTCTTCGACAATAAACTTTCATTAGGATTTACGTACTACGACAGATTAACTACAGATGGTATTCTAAGCGTTGAGGTACCCGCGACAACTGGATTTACAAGTCGTTATATTAACGCCGCAGAGATCTCAAATACTGGGGTTGAATTTGACTTCAGCTATGATTTATACAAATCAGGTGATTTCAGCATGAACCTATTCGGGAACTTTACTGCCTACAAGAATATTGTAGAGAAACTTCCGGATGTTAGCCGCGTAGTACTTAGTGGTTTTACCTCTACAGGTTCTGTAGTAAAAGAAGGAGAACCATTCGCAGCAATCTTTGGTGGGGCTTACGAACGTAACGCTGACGGAAGTATCGCTACTGACGCCAGTGGTTTCCCACTCATTGCCGACGAACAAGCAGTAATCGGAGATCCAAACCCTGACTTTAGAGCAGGTTTAGGGATGAACTTAGATTACAAAGCCTTAAACTTCTCTTTCCTTTTCGAAACCTCTCAAGGAAACGATATGTGGGCTGGTACGCAAGGGGTACTAAATTACTTTGGTATTCACCCTAATACGGCTAACGAGTCTGTTGCACCTGTTGATTTGCCGATCTATAATAGTAGTAACGTAATTCCAGCGGGCACTACCTTCAGAGGTAACGTCGGTGATTTCGGTGGAGGACTAGTAGCCCTTCAAGAAGATTGGTATAGAACCAATGGTGGTGGTTTTGGTGATTTGGATGAGCAATTCATTCAAGACGCATCTTGGATTAAACTTCGTGAAGTAAGCCTAAACTATCAATTACCAAATTCATTATTGAAAACAGTAGGAGCTAAATCAGGTCAACTAGGAGTTGCTGGAAGAAATTTGCTTCTTATCACAGACTTTGTTGGAGTTGATCCTGAGGTAAACCTAACAGGAGCTTCGAAAGGACGTGGTTTAGATTACTTTACTAACCCTGGAACAAGCAGTGTTTTATTGAATCTGAAACTTAATTTCTAAAACACTAAAAACTATAAAAATGAAAAAATATATCTATTTATTTCTCGCTGGTGCACTCATCACAGCTTGTGAGGGTCCAGTAGAAGGGTTAAATGACAACCCCAATCAGTTTACTGATTCACCAATCAGTTTGCTCTTAAATCACACCCTGCTAAACGTTGCCTCGGTAGCGGAAGCAGAACCTGCACGTATTACTGCAATTTTTACAGACCAATTGACTGGTTTTGACAGACAATACGGTACGTTGAATACCTATAGTACTAATGCGGCAACCTATGAGTCCCTTTGGGAAGACATTTTCCAAAGAGGTATTACGCAAGCCCAGATTGTGCGTTCTAAAGCACAAGAAGGTGGAAACACTCAGGTTGATGGTATTGCAGCCATTCTAGAGGCCTATTACTTCGCCGAAGCGGCATTATTGTTTAACGATATCCCGTTTTCAGAAGTAAATAATCCAGAGTTTCCAGATCCTAACTTTGAGGAGCAAGAATCCGTACTAAGAGGTGCAATCAGCATGCTTACAGAAGGAGCTTCTAAAGCAGGATCAGCAAGTGCTGCTAACAATGTATTTGGTACTTCATCGACATGGGCACAGGTAGCCGAAGCACTTAAAGCACGCTACTATCTGGCCCTAGGAGAATACCAAAACGCTCATTCTTCAGCGGTAGCTGCGAACTTCACAAGTAAAGACAACGACTGGAGTATTAAACACTCAGTAGCGAACTACGGAGAAAACCTTTTCTGGCAGTTCGAAGTTGAACAACGTCAAGATTACTTGAGAGTTCAAAATAGCTACATGTCTCGTCTACTTAAAGAAGGTGAAGACATCTACAGAGGAAATGCTAAAACAGATGAGTCTTCACGTTACGACTACTACGTATCTTCTGCCAATGGCCTGAGCTACAACACAACAGACGGTTTCGCTGCACAAACTGCATCATTCCCTGTAATCTCTTTTGAAGAGGTTCAATTGATCAGAGCTGAAGCGGCTGCACGTTTAGGTGTAACAGATGACGCTATTGCTGCCATTAATGCGGTAAGAGCTTCAAATGCTGTAAAGCATGGAGCCACTTATGATGCGTACGTTTTAGCAGACTTTGAAGCTGACGGTATGGCTTCAAACGGTCAATCAACAGTGAGCATGGCGCTGATTCATGAGGCATTATTTGAGAAATACTGTTCTGTTATAGGACTTCCTGTTTTTCAAGATGTACTTAGAACGAATAATGCCATAGGTGTTCCCATTAAGAATGCGAATGAGACTACTATACCTCAACGCTTTATCTACCCTGCATCTGAAGAAGCTTCAAATTCGAACTTCCCGGGCTTCGTAGACCAAATGGTAAAAACTGATATATACAACTAAGAGTTACTCTCTAGTTATCAAAAGCCACCTTCGGGTGGCTTTTTTTATTTTTAACCCACTCTAAACAGTTGAACATGTACACTACAATCCGAATCCATCCTATCCTTTGTGTCATTTTGGCGATCTGTACTATATCGTGTAAAGAAGTAAATGAAATCAGCAATACAAGTGTCGTTGCCTCCGCACATCCTTTAGCGAGCAAAGCAGGACTATCAATGTATGAATTAGGAGGCAATGCAGCAGACGCAGCAGTGGCCGCGGCATTCACCCTTTCGGTTGTCGAACCCTCAATGAGCGGTATAGGCGGAAGACTCCAAGCGATCATCTACGATCCCGTGGAAGGTATCAACGGTATTGACGCCTCTACTCAGGTCCCTCAAAACTATGATGGAACTTCAAAAGACCGTGAAGGATACAGAACAATCGGAATACCCGGGGTGGTTGCAGGGCTCTTAAAAATTCACGAAGAACAAGGTGTATTACCACTTTCGAAGGTCATGGAACCGGCAATATCTTATGCAAGGAATGGGTTTAACCTTCTTCCGGGGGAAGCTTTTAGACAACAAGCCGCAAAAGCTTCCATCATCAACTATGAAGGAACGCGCAAGCACTTTCTAAAAAGTAACGGTTCAAACTACGAAGCAAATGAATTACTCGTGCAGCCAGAACTTGCGGTAGTTTTAGAGCGCATCTCTAAACATGGAAGAGACGGCTTTTACAAAGGACCTGTTGCAGATTCTATAGTCGCAGATTTTAAACGACACAACGGTTATCTTACGAAAGAGGATCTTGAAAACTACGAAGCTAAAACTTCAAAAATTGTGAAGGGCGAATACAAAGACCATGAGATCTACAGTCTTTATTTGCCTTCGTATGGGGCTGTTACGATCAATATGCTACAAATTCTTGATCATTTTGACCTAAAACAAGAAGACCCATTAACAGATATCCGCGTTATGCGTCATGCCATTTCAAAGGCTTACTCAAAAAGACGTTCTCAAAAAGATAGCTTAGAGCTGCTCTTGTCAAAAGACTTAGCGAAAAGCCAGGCTGAAGAAATCATGAATGATCTTACAACTGAAAGTATAAGATTGGACGCTGATCCTATTTCGTGGTATAGCCCACAAGGGCACACTTCTCACCTTACCACGGCAGATAGTGAAGGACGTATCGTCTCACTGACTCAAACCATTGGACCTAATATGGGCTCAAAAGTGGCGACAAAATCACTCGGTTTTCTTTATGCTGTTACTATGGGTGGGTATTTAGGAGATTACAAGCCTGGAGACAGAGCGAATTCACACATCTCGCCAACCTTGGTACTAGCAAAGAATAAACCAGTACTGGCTTTAGGTGCAGCGGGCGGAAGCCGTATCGTAACTGCCATTGTTCAGACCATCAAAAATCATTTAGATTTAGAGATGCCCATAGATCAGGCGGTAGAAAGGTCTCGTATCTATCCTGACGGAGACACCTTGCTCATAGAAGCTCATCCGGGTCTCAATATTGATCTGAGTATTTTAGACGAACTAGATTCTTTACATATACCTTATAACCTACAAGAGCAAAGAGGATATCATGGAAGAATTAATGCCGTTTCATTCGACAGGCAATTGGGTAAATGGATCGGCAGTAGTGACCCTGATTGGGAAGGAACGGTAGAAATCCTAGCACATTGATTATTTAATCCATCATAATTTTCATTTTCTATAAAAATGGCCTAAAAGCATTGCTTAACTGTTAAATAAACAGCCCAGAGGTAAAAAAAAACTTTGTGATTTAACAATAAATTCACACTTTTACGTTTCTTAAACAAATGTTAATTTATATGAAAGCAATGTCAAATGGAATCCTAACGCTGCTTTTAGCGTTAGTTGCGCAGTTCACTTTTGCGCAGTCTAAGACGATTTCAGGAACAGTGACAGACTCGTCAAATGTTCCGCTGCCTGGTGTTAACATCATTATCGATGGTACCATAACAGGTACTCAATCTGATTTTGACGGTAACTTTACACTTCAGGCATCTGTAGGAGATGTTCTTGTACTCTCTTACATCGGCCAAAAAGAAGTACGCATAACCGTTGGTTCTAGCGATTTCTACTCAATTCAGATGGAAGACGATGCCCAACAGCTCGATGAGGTTGTTGTAACATCGCTAGGTTTGAAGAGAGAATCGCGTTCCTTAGGATATGCCGTTGCCAAAGTAACTGGTGAAGACGTTCAAGGACGCGCTGAACCGGATCTTATTCGTGCAATGCAAGGTAAAATGACCGGGGTGAATATTACCGGTGGTGGTGGAGCTCCTGGACAGGGTACCAAGATCAACATTCGCGGTATGTCTTCTTTGACAGGTAACACTCAACCATTATTCATCGTTGATGGTATTCCTTTTGACAACAGTGTAAACGCTACAGCTGGTGCTGGACAAAACACTGTATTCTCAAACCGTGGTTTTGACCTAGATCCAAACTCGATCGAGAGCATTTCTGTACTTAAGGGTGCAGCGGCTTCGGCGCTTTATGGATCACGTGCAACAAATGGTGTGGTAGTAATTACCACCAAAGGAGCTTCTACACGTTCAAGAAAAGGACTAGAGGTAACGTACAACGGATCGATGATGATCACTAACCTTTCTGGTATTCCTGATTACCAAGACGTGTATACTCAAGGTTCAAACCAGGTATATAACGGTGGATTCATCGGAAACTGGGGTGCTCCAATGCCTGATCACGTAGATCGTATCAACCAAGAGTACGGTACTAACTACACGAAAACATATTCATTATATCCTGACGGAACTCCTTATCCTGATGGAACGGCTTCAAACCCTGTTTCAAACCGTTTCCCAGGTGTGTTCCCAGATTTGATGCAAGAATACACTATGCCTGACGGTAGCATCCGTAACGTTTCTGCTCCTTATGAGATCCGCCCTAATGATATCATTGGAGGATTCTTCCAGACTGGAGAAACTATGGATCACGCAGTAAGCCTTAGTGGTGGTAGCGAGAAAGGAACTGTTAACGCAGGTTTCTCTAACACCAACCAAGGTGGTATCGTACCCAATCAGTTTGTAAGAAGAACAAGCTTCTACACTGGAGGTAACGCTACACTTGACAACGGAATTACAGTTTCAGGTACCGTAAACTACGTAAACACTTCACAGCAATCTCCTAAATCAGGGGCATCTGCATTTAACGACTACTTCGGTGGTGGAGGTGGATCTATTTACGCACGTTTATTCTACTTACCAAGAAACTTTGACCTCATGGGTCTTCCATGGGAGAATCCAGCAGATGGTTCAAACATTTTCTATCGTGCACTTGATAACCCAATCTGGATTTCTAACAACAACTTCTATAAGTCTGACGTAAACCGTGCTTATGGAAACTTAACTGTCGGATACGATATTGCTGACGGAATCAACGTTACCGTTAAAGCAGGTATCAACAGCTACCACGACTTCCAACGCTATAACAGCGTTCCTGGAGGTATCAGCGATGCTCTTGGTAGTGTAAGAACTGTTGATGTAAATAACACAGAGCGTGATTTTACTGCTCTCTTGAACATCAACAAAGATTTGACAGATGATATCACCCTTACTGCAGTAGCTGGTTTGAACGCCAACGAAAGAAAACTGACAAGAAGAAGTGTTACGGGTAACGTAATTATTTCTAGAGGTTTGAACATTACAAGCGGTACATCAACTCAAATCGTTGATTATGACTTCTTGAGCTTAAGAAGACTTTACGGTGTATTCGCTGATGTTCAGTTAGGATACAAAGACATGCTCTATTTAGGGCTTGTAGGTCGTCAAGATCAGTCATCTACACTTCCACAAGGAGCAAATAGCTACTTCTATCCTGGAGCAAGTATTTCATTCTTACTTAGTGAGGCAGTTGAACTTCCAGAAGTCATCAACAGCTTGAAACTTCGTGTATCAAACACTAAAGTAGGTAACGATGCAACTCCTTATAGAACGTTAACAAACTTCAACATCTTCAACCCATTCACCTCTCCTATCTACGGAGCTGTGAACAGAGCTTCACTTGACAACACGCTTGGAAACTCTACGTTGAAGCCTGAGTTTACCACTGAGTTCGAGGCAGGTTTAGCTACAACCTTATTCAACAACAGAATGAGTTTAGACTTCACCTACTTCAACAGAACTTCAACTGAGCAAATCGCGACTGCCTCTGTGGCACGTTCAAGCGGATTTACCTCACAGGTTGTAAACGTTGGAGAGCTGAACAACAAGGGTATTGAAATCGGTTTGGATGTTTATCCTGTTGCTTCTGACAACTTCACTTGGAATACTTACTTTGCATTCACTAAGATCAAATCTTTAGTTGTAGATGCAGGTCCAAATGGAGAGATCTTTATCGGTGGTCCTGGTTCTTCTTTAGGAACTATCCACAGAAACGGTCTTCCTTATGGTCAGATCTTCGGTACAGAGAATGCTAAAGATGAGAATGGTAACCTTCTTATCGATAAGGCTACTGGTCTTCCTTTTGCATCGGCACAATCTACTGTAATTGGTGATCCAAACCCTGATTTCACCTTAGGTATTACCAACAGCTTCAAGTTCAAGAACTTTACGCTAAGAGCTCTTATTGATTGGAGAGAAGGTGGGGACATGTACTCATTTACCGCTGCTTCATTGATGCTTAGAGGTCAGTTAGCGAACTCTGTAAACAGAGAGGCGCTACGTGTAGTTCCTGGAGTTTATGGAAGTAACCAAACATTCCAGCCCATCTTAGATGCAAGTGGAAACACTATTCAAAACACTACTCCAATCACGGCGTTTGACTCTCACTTCTCTAATGGATGGGGGGCTTACGGTCAAGACGAGGTAAACATCTACGATGTAACTACTATTCGTCTTCGTGAGGTAGGTTTAAGCTATGCGCTACCAAAGAGCATTCTTGACAAAACCCCATTCGGTTCAGGTTCACTTGGTGTAAGTGGTCGTAACCTATGGTGGAAAGCTCCTAACATGCTCGAAGGTCTGAATCTAGACCCAGAAGTATTGGCAGAGAGTGCCGCGTCAAACGTTCAAGGATTTGAATACGGTGCAACTCCTACGACTAGTAGTGTGAGTTTTAACCTAAGCTTGACATTCTAATTGAACAATATTAAAACGAAGAACAATGAAATTTAAATTCAACAACATACGTTTATTCTTTGGAGCAAGTATTGTTGCCCTTGGAATGGTATCATGTGAGTTAGACGATCTTGATATTAACGTAGATCCAAACAGTGCGAGTGAGGCATCTCTTGAGCTCCTACTGACCAACGCGCAATTTGAAGGGCTTAACACCTTCGGAGGCGGGTTGAATAACTCTACCATGGGCTTCCAGGCTATTAACACGAGTAGTGATGACTTTAACTTCACTAACTCAAGCTGGAACGGGACATGGAACTATCTTTACTCTGGTCCACTTAAGGATCTTGAGGAGATGATCAACGCGGCAGATGCTGAGGTTACACCTAGATACTTGGGGGTAGCACAGCTAATGAAAGCCTATTACTTCACTACTATGGTCGATTTGTGGGGAGATGTTCCTTACTCAGAGGCTTTCAAAGGAAACTCTGTTGATGAGAAAAACCTTGAGCCTGTTTACGACAGTGGTGCAGATATTTATGCTGATGCCTTTAGATTAATTGATGAGGCCATCGTGAACCTTGGTAAGTCTCAGGCTGTTCCAGTTCGTGGAGATATCATCTATGGTGGTAATGCATCGAAGTGGATTAAAATGGCCAAGTCGTTAAAACTTCGCTTGCTTATTCAAACTAGAAACGTTCAAAGTAACGCAGGAGCTATTCAAGCGCTTATCACTGAAGGTGGTTTGATCACTTCAGCTGCTGACGATTTCCAATTGAGATATGGTGCACTTAAGAATCCAGATAACCGTCACCCAATGTACCAAGCTGGTTATGCAGGTGGTGAGGCTGGCTACTCTTATTTCGGTCACCAATTGATGTCAGAAATGCTTGCAAACAGAGATCCAAGAACGCCGTTCTACTTCAAGAGACAAACTTCTTCTCTTTTAGATCCTGAAGAACCAACTGACAAGCAAACAATCCCATGTTCTCAAAGAGCGGATTGTACTTACGGATATTTCCCGCTAAGTGACTTTGTTGCTGATGCAGTATATGGTGTTAGCGCCTCTTCACTTACCTCTAGCCAAAAGGCTTATTTAGCTGGATTCTTCGGAAGAGATCGTTCAGATCCATCAGGTATTCCAAACGACAACTTCTTACGTACTACAACAGGAGCCTATCCTGGTGCAGGTCTATTCGATGTTAGCGCTAGCCTAACTGGAGGTAACAAGTTTGGAAAAGGAGACGGAATCTTCCCAATCATTACCTCATGGATGGTTAAATTCTATATGCTAGAAGCCCAAATCGCTTTAGGTGTAAACACTGGGATGACTGAAGCTGAGTTATTAGCGGATGCGGTTAGCGATCAAATGGCTAAGGTGATTGCAGTAGGAACTGCTGCTGATGCTAATGCTAAAGCGGATATAAGCACGTGGCCTGATGAGTATTCTTGGCCAATCACTTACAAAACTGACGATGCTTTTGTAGATGAAATTGAAGCGAACTATCCAGCAGATGGTACTGCCAACCAGCGTTTAGGTTATGCTTTAAAACAAGCGTGGTTTGCGAACTTTGGTAACGGTTACGAAGGATACAACGCCTTTAGAAGAACTGGTTTACCAGCAGACATCCAAACGCCTTTACAATTGCCAAGACAGTATGCGTTAAGCTTACCGTATGCGCAAGACGAGGTTAACTTAAATAGCAATACGCCAAACAAGGTATACGATTCACCTGGTTCAGCCGTATTCTGGGATACTTTAAAATTCCAGTATTAATCACCTAATGAGTATTAAGATGAAAAGAATAAGTACATATTTATTTTCTGTTACACTAGTCGCAATCACAGCGCTTTCGTGTAAAGACGACACTCTAGTTGCAATACCAGAGTGGGACTCTGCAGTGCACGGCTATGGAGTAATGACCTCTGATCCTGCCGTAGGGTTCAACCGAGACGATTCATCGATCACGGTAGACGTTGATTTCAAATGGAAATCAATCGATAGAGTAAATACGGTAACCAACATCGACCTTTATGTTTCGTTCAATGAAGCCTACGTAGATATCGATGGAAACAATGCCGTTGCCTCTCACGGAGGTTCTCAAGGCTTAAAACTAAAGTCAATTTCACCAGCTGGAAACGCTGAACTGACTTCATTCACAGTTTCTCAGCAAGAGGTATATGCCTTATACCAGTCGGCTACATTTGACTATGGGTACGGAAACGGTGCACAGCAGGTTTATTCTGATCCCCTAGGAAAAGGTCGTAGTTCTTCTAAAATGTTCGTACCGGGTGACAGCTTTACCTTAAGATGGATACTAACAACAGAAGACGGTCGCGTTTTTGACTCTTGGTCACCTTCAGTGTGTACTGAGTTCCCAGAAGCAAACTGTCAATTAGATTGGGCTGTTTCATGTGCTACTGATATTCAGAACCGCACAGGTACATGGTCAATCTCAGGTGCTGATTCATACGGAGACGGATGGAACGGTGCTTCTATCGACGTAGTTGTTGATGGTGTTGTAGTTGACTCATTCACTGTAGCTGAAACATCAAATGCTGAAACATTTGATATCCCAGCCGGAAGCTCAGATCTTTACTTTGTTTACAACAAAGGAGATTGGGATTCAGAGGTGAGTGTAACCATTAAAAACCCTGCTGGAGCTACCCTATTGAACTGGGTTCCTGCAGACGTTAAAGCTCAAGGAGAAATGCTTCTTGACCTTTGTCTTGAATAAGAAAACGCAATAGCGTACATTAAAAAGCCGCCTCACAAGGGCGGCTTTTTTATTTAATAATAATAGAAGATGAGATTCATCATTTCATCGGTCGAATCCCATCCATAGGTAACATCCTGTGGTGGATCAACCGGATTCAATGGATTATCACGGGTATTGTCGTATTCAGCAACAAGCAACAACACCGTTCCTTTTGGTAAGAATAAAGGTTCTTCTAAGAGGTAGGTACTCTGCCAATTAAAGTCCCAATCGTTAATGCGAATCAAAGGAATTTCTTGCTGATCAGGGGTAATGGCCAAGGCGGTCATCTTTTTTCCTAAAAAATGCATGTGCGGTAGTAATGACACCACATTCATATCCTCTTGGATCGTTTTACTCACGTAGAAGGTGGGCTTCTGGTTTGCAGGGATAAGAAAAGGACCATTTGCAATATCGTCTTCGCGAATGTAGAAGCTCTTAATAAGGTGCTCTGTGGGCTTGTCTGAGAAATAAAGCTTTACACTCGAGAGATCTGTTGCCGCTTCAGCAGATGGAGCATAATGGATATTAAAAATTAGATCCGATCCCGCAGGAATAAGTTTGGCGGTACCCTCAGGAAAACGAACCGGCAAATTCCCAGGAACCCATCCGTATAAGAATTCGTCCATTAGCGGCTGCCTCTGAAAAGCACGAGAGGCCGGATCAAACTCAGACAATCCATCTATGCCCGCGGTTTGCCCTGAAGTATCAACCATAATACGGCTGTGATGCAAATAGCGCTTATTTCCGGCAACAAATTCGATTTTAGATACATAAGCATCTTGTGAAAGACCCGTCGGGACGTGAAAGAAACGGTAATCTTCTATCCCTTCTGTTGAAAGCTCAAAAGGCTTAGTCATTTCAAGAATTAGATCAGCAGGTTCCTCAGCTACAGTTTCTGGGCTATCAGCCTTTAAGGTCCATTCATCTTGCGCCTCTCCCCTTTTTAATCCCTCATCAATCCAACGCTGAATCGTGCCAATTTCGGCTTCACTTAAAAAGCGTTCATTCGCGAATCGACTAAACGTTGGATCGGCCTTCCAAGGAGGCATATATCGGGTTTGCGTAACATGTCCAATAAATTTTGCACGCTTCAATACATCATTAAAGCTTTGGAGTGAAAATGGACCGTATCCACCTGGCGAATGACAACTCACACAATGCTTTTGAATGATAGGCGCTACATCTTTCTCATAAGTGGTTTGTGCTCCTACTGCAGCCACCACTCCGATTAAGCCACTGGTGAAGAATGATTTAATGGTGCTCATGAGACATTGCTTTATTGCGTTCTAAAAAGCAGCCTATGGGTAAGGTTCGATTCAGATCAACCTTGCGTCCCTCTCTGAGGGCCGCCAAAGCGTCCAGTAGATAAAATTCATTCGGCTTAAGGCGGTTTCTTCCGAGACTCACAAACCAATTATCAATGGCTCCTGAATACTGCAGCTCACCAGAGGCATCGACCAAAAACACCTCAGGAGTTACAGATGCTTTATAGGTATCTGCTAACGTATATTGAACATCAGTAACCAACTCGAATTCAACTCCAAACTGCGCTTTAAATGCAGCTATCTCCTGATCAGAAACTGCTCCACTAAACACCCCAATTAAAGACAGATCGGACTGACCATTCGCCATTTCATTTAAAGTAGGGATATACTTTTGAGAGATAGGACACTCAAGCCCCATGAAGATATAAGCGGTATAGGTCTTATCCTCGTTACGGTATTCAAAAGAATAAATCAATGGGATCAGCACCCATAGAAGCCTGAAAAATTTCATTTAAACGCTGGATTTGGTCGAATATTCATTTAAAAGTAAGAATTTGCACCTGTTTTAAGTGTAAAAATGAGTCAACCATCCATTCCCTTCATTTACGGGATCAGAACTATTCTAGAAGCACTAAAGGCTGAACAAGACCTTCAGAAGGCCTATCTATTAAAAGGAGCTTCAGGGCCCCTATTCAAAGAACTAGAGCAAGAATTGCGTAAAGCAAAGATTCAAATTTCTTACGTGCCCGCTGAAAGGCTTCAGCGCTTCACTTCAGCGAATCACCAAGGGGCTGTAGCCGAAATCGCTCCAATCCCTTTTGCTTCGTTTGAAGAAAGTGTAGAACATTTACTAGAAAAGAAGGCCTCTGCACCCCTTATAGTATTACTTGATGGATTAACAGACGTGAGAAATTTCGGGGCGGTACTAAGAACAGCAGAATCAAGTGGTGTTGACCTCGTCGTGATTCCTCAGCAAGGGATGGCCCCTTTGAACAGAGACGCTATTAAAACCTCTCAAGGTGCCGCGTTTTCAGTCCCTATTGCCAAAGTCGCACACCTCAAAGATGCAGTCATGTATCTACAAAGTTCAGGGATTAAAGTGATCGCGGCCTCAGAAAAAAGCGAGACTTCACTTTACGAAAGCGACCTGACTGAACCCATTGCACTAATTATGGGATCTGAAGAAAGAGGAGTCAATCCTTCAGTCTTGAAAATGGTAGATGCCACCTTGAGCCTTCCTCAACTCGGGCAAATTGCTTCGCTGAATGTATCTGTAGCCTGTGGCGTCATGCTTTATGAGGTGATCCGTCAGCGAAAATTGTATTGATTATAGCATTCGCTGCAATTCACTCAGACAGCTGAAGCTTATACATTGTGGGTCTGAGGGTAAATCCTCGTTGTTGAAGTGCAGGGCTGACCATCCGGCGTTCAGTGCTCCATGTACATCTGCCTCAAGATCATCTCCTATCATCAGTGCTTGTTCAGGTCGAACCTTAGCGCGCTTCAGTGCAGCATTAAAGATCTCCGGATCCGGCTTTTTCACCCCTACCTCCTCTGCATTAATAACACAAGCAAAGAATTGATCTATTTGGGCACCAGACAGCTTTTTATGCTGTATTTCTTTGAATCCATTGGTCAAAATGTGCAGCTTATACTTACCCTTTAAATATTCAAGTGTCGAATGGGTGTGATCAAAAACATGTGAAAAAGAGGTGAGATGCGTAATATAACCTTCAGCCAATTCGTGTATGGTAGTGTCATTTACAGGAAGACCCAGCTCTACAAAGGCATCTTTTAAGCGTCCGTAGCGCAACTGTTCTTTAGTGATTTCTGCCTTGCGGTAGGCCTTCCAATAGGCTCTGTTAATAGGAACATATACCGTAAGAAAGTCGGTCAAGCGAAGCCCAAGCTCATGTTTTTCAAATAGATGTTTAAACGTGGCGGCAGAGTTTCGCTCGAAATCCCAAAGCGTATGATCGAGATCAAAAAATATATCGGTAATGGTATTCGGAATCATACTATGGACTTTACAAATCGTGTTATCGTCTCCACTCCCATTTTCTGAATATACTTATTTGATAGTTGAAGACAAAAGGTTCCTTTAACAGCCTTTACTTCATTGGCAATCGTTATGAGCTGTTTTTCAGTAGTTTCGAGGTCAAGCGGCACCAAGGCTTCGTGAGAAGCACAAATCGGATAAACCCTTAAAGGCTGTTCTACCTCCAGCCCTAGATCATAAAACGGAAAGGGTGTACAGGTTCCTGCACGAAATCCTATGACATCGGCATACCCCATTGAAAAATCTTCTTTAACCTCTTCTTGCACCAATTCTTGATAGGCATCAGGAAGTAAAATCCGGTGTTCTGACAACACTGCTTTGTGCAAAGGACGATGAAGCAATTGCTGCATTTTCTTGAGCTCAATCTTGAATAAGCCTGCATCTTCTAAGGCCAATCGCGATCGCAAATACCCAATTTCAAGGTAATCGTTAATATGTTTAAGAAAGAAGCCGTATTTACTTTTTGACCACGACACGTTTCTATCGTTCACATCATAGCGCGAATACTGGAAGAAAGGGAACAGATTAACACCCATCTCACTTAACGGATGGTGCAATTCAAGGTAGTTATCGTAAGGGTCTTTACGACCTAATATCACCGTCTTAAATCGTGAAGTAAGCGCCTCAAAACGCAATTTTCCTATATCGATGAGCGATTCAAAAATATGCCGACTTATCGAGCGAAAACTGTACTTATGAGCACTTATTGCCGTGAGTACTGCGTTCACCTGGTATTCACGATCCTTAAAATCAATCCCCGGGAAAGCCTCTACTAAAGCAGTTTTCAGCTTAAGCGCCCATAAATCTACTAGTGGACGTTTCATTGCCCCTTGTCGATCGCTTAAAATACTCTCTATTGCCCTGAAACGGCCTAAGTCGTCTTTCTGATGCGGTAAGTATTCTTCATAACGACTGAGCAGAAAAAACGAGGCCGCAAAAACATCAAAAGGTACACTTGATCGCGCATCGAGTTCAAAGAAACAAGGCACTCCCTCCCAATCACGCCAGTGGATATCTTGAGGTTCTATATTGCGATCAAAAAGCAATTCATTCGACCGTATAAAGAACTCAGATTGCAAGGGTTGACGCGCGTAAGTAAGCTTGGCACCCGCATGCTTTACAAAATCATCGACAGAATCGGTCAGTTCGGCGTTTGCACCCATAATTCGTTTAAAAAGATGCCTGACCACAAATCGCAGTCTTGGGGTAATCTTATGGGTGTAGATTAAAATCATTAGGTCTGAAAATAGTTGAAATCAAAACCGGCAAAAGTACCCGAACTCATCATCAAAACGATAGCATTTTCTTCACGACAAGGTTCGAGATGGTCGCGCAAGGCGTCTACCGAATTCACCACGATTAAATCGTTTCTATCGAAAGCCTTTTGTATAAAATCAGTGTCAAGTGGCGCCATTCCCTTTTTCACTAGAGACTCGGGGTCGTACATGACTACCGCGGTATCCGCACTCGATAGGGCTCCCCTATACTGCTCTATAAAGGCTGGAGTGAGCGAACTAAAGGTATGTAGCTCTAGTATGGCGTGTATTTTTTTATTCGGAAACTGTTGTCTAACAGCCGAACACGTGGCTCTCACCTTAGATGGCGCATGGGCAAAGTCTTTGAATACTATCCCCTTTGAAGACGGCATTCGCTCTAGGCGTTTAGCCGCTCCTTTGAACGACATCATCGCCTCATAAAAATCCATAGGCTCGATACCCAGTTGCTGACAGATCCAGCGCGCTCCCTCGAGATTGGCCATATTATGGGCCCCGAAAATCTTTAGAGGCAAATCGCCCTCTTCAGTGTGCACCATAGTTTGATCAGCTACTATCTCATACGAAGCCGCTACATACGGAAACTTGCGAATAGGTACTTGCAACTCTTCTACCAAGGCTTTTACCTTAGGATCGTTCTCAAAGTACGTAAGCGACCCTCCAGGAACAATCGTATTCATAAATTTTCTAAACTGATCGATATAGATATCCTCTGTGGTAAAGACATTAATATGGTCCCAAGCGATACCGCTTACCAACGCAATATTAGGCTGATACCATAAGAATTTAGACCTGCGATCAATAGCCGAAGACAAGTATTCGTCCCCCTCGATAATGATAAAATCAGAAGCCTCGTTGAGGCGAACCATACGGTCAAAACCCTCCAATTGGGCTCCTACTAAATAATCGATTTCCTTGCCGTGGTAGTGCATGGCATGGAGAATCATCGAAGTGATGGTTGTCTTTCCATGACTTCCTGCAATAACTACCCGAGTCTTATGCTTTGACTGCTCGTAAACAAATTCAGGATACGAATAAATCGTCACCCCTAATTCTTGGGCTTTGATCAATTCGATATTATCGGCTTTAGCGTGCATCCCCAATACCACCGCATCTAGTCCTTGATGGATGTTTTCTGGGTGGTACCCTAAGGTTTTTGGGGCAATTCCAGCCTGCTCTAAACGGGTTTTAGCCGGATCGTACAAAGCATCATCGCTGCCCGTAATTTGGTGACCAGAATCGTGTAGTGCAAGGGCTAGGTTGTGCATTGCACTGCCCCCAATGGCGATAAAGTGATAGTTCATGAAGCAAAAATAAGTTCTACCTTTCGAGTCTACTTGTCAAATTACAAATAAGTTCAGCTATGAATCACTCAAATTTAGATGCAATAGAGGCAAAAGAATTTTTTCCTGGAGTCAAAGGTAAGTTCATTCACGGAGACGCGCTTTCATGGGCTTTTTGGAACATTGATGCCAACGCAGAGGTTCCGAGGCATCAACACGTTCACGAGCAGATGATGCATGTGGTTTCAGGTCAATTCGAGTTTGAAATTGATGGAACAAAGCGTTTGTGCCATCCGGGAGACGTGGTATGTATTCCTTCTAATGTTCCGCACTACGGCAAAGCCATTACTGAATGTGTACTCATGGACGTCTTTACCCCTGTGCGTGAAGAGTACCGTTAATTCTCAGCATTTAGCTCATTCCAAAGTAGGTCTTTCAGCATACTTAAATTCTGCTGCGCAACCGAAGAAATAAATAAGTGTGGGATTCCCTTAAAATCCTCTTTGATACTTTCTGAAAGTTCGGTCTTAAGCTCGTCATCTAAGAGGTCACTTTTTGAAATAGCTATAACCTGTCGCTTATCTAAGAGGTCAGGATTGTATTTGATCAATTCGGCTTTTAAAATCCGGTATTCTTCTGCAACATCATCGGCATCTGCTGCAATGACATATAGTAAAATTGAATTGCGCTCAATGTGTCGCAGAAAATAATGTCCAAGTCCTTTACCTTCAGAGGCACCCTCAATAATTCCAGGTATATCGGCAATTACAAAACTCTTGAAATCTCTGTATTCTACGATACCGAGATTAGGTTTTAAGGTGGTAAACGGATAATCTGCAATTTTAGGTTTCGCTGAAGTCAGTACCGATAGCAGTGTCGACTTACCTGCATTCGGAAAACCAACAAGCCCAACATCGGCAAGTACTTTTAACTCGAGCAGCAGCTGCTTCTCATATCCCGGTATTCCGGGTTGAGCGTAACGAGGTGTCTGATTGGTAGGCGTTTTAAAATGCCAGTTTCCTCTACCCCCTAATCCACCTTCAGCGGCACAGAATTCTTGATTTTCGTCGGTAAGTTCTGTGATTACTTCATTGGTCTCTGCGTCCCGAATCACCGTACCTAAAGGAACATCAATGAAAACATCTGCCCCATCGGCCCCGGTCGACCTATTTTTGCTTCCGTGCTCTCCGTGCCCTGCCTGAAAGTGCTGTTTAAACTTAAAAGACACTAAAGTCCAAAGGTTGGGGTTGGTGCGGATGATAACATGACCTCCACGGCCACCGTCGCCGCCGTCAGGACCACCCTTGGCCACATATTTTTCACGGTGTAAATGCGTAGATCCCTTACCACCATTTCCGGAGGCTACGTGGATTTTAACGTAATCAACAAAGTTTCCTTCGGTCATAAAGACTCAATAATATCCGCCAGCTTCGCACTAATGGATTCAATTTCACCTATTCCATTCACTTCTTGGTACTTACCCTGAAGAGAATAATAGCTGATTAATGGGGCTGTTTTTAGGTTGTACTCTTCAAATCGCGTACGAATTTTTGAGGCGTCTGTATCGTCAGACCTACCACTGCTTTTTCCGCGCTCTAGAAGGCGTTCAATCAACACTTCATCGTCGGCAACTAGTGCAATGGTAGCGTCGACTTTCATGTTTTTCTCCGCAAGCAGTGCATCTAGAGCCTCTGCCTGAGCCGTCGTACGCGGAAAACCGTCAAAGATGAAGCCCTTTGCATCAGGATTTTTCTCCACCTCAGCGCTAAGCATATCCACCGTGACCTCATCGGGCACAAGCTCTCCCTTATCGATATACGATTTAGCCATTACACCAAGGGGTGTATTCCCTTTTATATTTGCTCTAAACACGTCCCCTGTTGAGATGTGAACTAAAGAAAATGCTTCTTTCAAAAGTGCCGCCTGGGTACCCTTTCCGGCTCCTGGCTTACCGAACAATACTATGATTTTCATGTGTTCTTTAAAATATATAGGTCGTTGAGTTCTCTTCCTTTTTCGTTGTAATCTAATCCATAACCTACTACAAATTCACTTGGCAAATCGATGCCCTTGTAGGCAATCTCATACTCTTTATCGTAAGAGGCAGGCTTATAGAATAAAGTGGCAATTTTAAAACTGCGAATATTCTTATCGGCAAAATGGGTAACTAAATGTTGTAAAGTGTGTCCTGAATCCACAATATCTTCAAGAATCACCACATCACGCCCCTCAACGGATTCAGAAACGTCTAATAAGGTTTCGACAATTCCAGTAGAGGTCAATCCCTGGTAAGAGGCCATTTTAACAAAACTCACCTCGCAAGGAGCATCATAATGCTTAAACAGCTCTGCCGCAAAACGAAAGCATCCATTGAGCACTCCCACAAATAGCGGACAGGTTCCGCGATAATCTTCAGCGAGTTGACGTGCCATCACGGCAATCGCCGATTCAATTTCTGCCTGGGTCAGGAAGAGTTCAAAATCTTGATCCAAAAGGCGCATGTGTGGGTACTTTTAGGCTGTCAAAGATACAATTTTAGAATTGTGCTACTTTTGCCTTGAAATAGCCATTATGCAGTATTTCTCGTCTTCGTTTCGTCTCGGAATCCTCGGTGGAGGGCAGCTCGGAAAGATGCTATTGTACGAAACCCGTAAATGGGATGTGAACACCAAAGTTTTAGATCCTTCGGCCGACGCACCTTGCCGTATAAGTTGTAACGAATTCGTTCAAGGCGACCTTCTTGATTACCAAACGGTAGTAGACTTTGGTCAAGGACTAGACCTTCTGACTATTGAGATTGAAAATGTCAATATCGAGGCGCTAAAAACCTTAAAGAACCAAGGTGTTAAGATATTTCCTGAACCCGAAGCACTTGAAATCATACGCAATAAGAGCAAACAGAAGGATTTCTACCTCGAAAAAGGGGTCCCCACTGCATCTCATCAAAATTTCAATTCAAAAGAAGCCCTTTTAAAAGCTCACCTCTCCTTTCCGTGTGTGTGGAAGAGCGCAGAATTCGGCTACGATGGTAAGGGAGTTTCAGTGCTCAATGACGCTGAAGACCTAAAGGCCCTGCCAGACACTCCATGTCTCATCGAAGAGAAAGTGGCCTTCAAAAAAGAGCTTGCCGTAATCGTTGCGCGCAATCAGCACGGAGAAATGACCACCTACCCCGTGGTAGGAATGGACTTTCATCCGACTGCAAATCAGGTAGAGTATGTAGTTTGTCCGGCAGCTATTGATGATACCATTGCCAATGAGGCGCGTCAAATTGCGGTAAAGGTGGCTGAGAACCTTAAAATAACTGGTTTGCTTGCAGTAGAGCTCTTTCTAGACCAAAACGATCACATCTTGGTCAACGAAGTGGCCCCAAGACCTCATAATAGCGGGCATTACAGTATCGAGGCCAGTTTCACCAATCAATTCGAACAACATCTTAGAGCCATATTGGGATTACCCCTAGGGAGTACAGATTCTAAGGCCATCGGAATAATGGTTAATTTAGTAGGTGCCGAGGGTTATGAGGGGCCTGTTGTTTATGAAAATATAGAACAGGTAATGAAACTCGAAGGCGTAACGGTGCATATCTACGGTAAAAGTCAAACACGGCCCTTTAGAAAAATGGGGCATGTCACAGTGGTAGATCAAGCCCGTGATTCGGCTTACGATAAAGCCAAAAAAGTCAAAGAAACCTTAATCGTAAAAAGCAATGGGTAAAGTAGCGGTAATTATGGGGAGCACGAGTGACCTCAACGTCATGCAAGAAGCCATAGATATTCTTCAGTCATTTGATATCGAAGTCATTACAGATATAGTTTCAGCCCATCGCACGCCAGAAAAAATGGTTTCTTTTGCCAAAGAGGCACATCAAAAAGACATTAAAGTGATCATTGCAGGGGCCGGAGGTGCCGCCCACCTCCCAGGAATGGTAGCTTCTATTTCTCCCCTCCCAGTCATTGGGGTACCCGTAAAGAGTAGAAATTCTATTGACGGATGGGATTCTGTACTTTCTATACTTCAGATGCCAGGAGGAGTACCTGTAGCAACAGTTGCCCTTGATGGTGCAAAAAATGCCGGAATTTTAGCAGCTCAAATCTTAGGTTCATCAGACGCCTCTCTCTTAGCAAAAATTATTGCTTATAAAGAAGAGCTCAAGAAAAAAGTAGAAGAAGGAGCTGCCGCTCTTAAAAAATAAGAAGCGTCAGCCCGTAAGTCAGCAGTACCATAAGTGGTAAGGCCTCTACCCAAAATTCAGTGTAAAAAAGCGAAGAAGTTCTCATACCCTTAGCAACCGTTTGAGCGGCTAGGGCATATGATACTGAAAGCACAACAATAAATGGAAGCCCAAAATCTACCGAAACAAGGGTTAGAAGTGCCCAGCAAGCGAGAAAAAACTGTGCCAACCAACGACTCGCACTCCATCCAAAGCGCTGTACTAATGTCGGATGCCTCAATTGATCGTCGTTTCTATCTCGAAACTCAAAGGGGAACATAAGGGCAAGAACCCAACATAGCGTCGCGACGAATTGAACGGCACTACTTACAGTTACCTCTGTAACATCCGCAGACTGCATTGCACTAGTGACAATGGCCCAAACGAGCGCGACAGTTAATGTCTTAAACGTGCCATTTTCTCTTCCAAAAACAGAGCTAGGCAAATAAACATAGCTCAAACCAAGAATTAGTGCTACGCCTATCATGAGGTGTTGAAAGGAACTTAAATGAATCAGCGTATATAAGGAAACAACTAGAGAAAGACCGGTAAGACCCCATAATGCAAAGGCAAACCAAAGCCGCCTCAAGGTGCCTTTAAAAAGCAGTTGACCGTATTTCAAACTGTTATAGTAGAAAATCGTTGACGAAAACTGAAAAAACAGCACGTTCTCATCAGGCATTTTGTTTAAGAACAATCCGTTCACTACACTCAGGGCCACAACTGCTAAGGCCACATGAATACTAGATTTCAGGTAAAAATCAAGGGCTTGCTTCAGAAATGCCATTGAACAAAAATACACTTCTTAACACTTGTTTGATAACTGACAAAAAATACCACCTCTATTGGGCTTTCTAGAGTCCTTAAATCTATAATTTTGTACTTTCTATACCTCTGTTTTGCTATGAAAACCTTTGCAGATCGCCATATTGGAATTCGACCCTCTGATCTTCCAAAAATGCTCCAGCAAGTGAGCGCATCTTCTGTTGAACAGCTCATTGAAGAGACTATCCCGGCCGCCATTCGATTGAAAAAGCCAATGGATCTTCCAGCGCCAATGAGCGAAGCTGAGGTACTCGATCACCTTCAAGAGCTATCAGAAAAGAACAAATGCTATCGTCAATACATAGGGCTGGGGTATCACGAAACCATCCTACCCTCGGTTATCAAACGCAATATTTTAGAAAACCCAGGTTGGTATACCGCCTACACTCCTTACCAGGCCGAGATTGCACAAGGTAGATTAGAGGCCCTACTGAACTATCAAACGGTGATTACCGAGTTGACGGGTATGCAAGTCGCAAATGCCTCGTTACTCGATGAAAGTACGGCGGCAGCTGAAGCGATGACCATGATGTATGATCTAAGGTCAAGAGCTCAGAAAAAAGAAGGCGTCTTAAGCTTTTATGTCGATCAAGAGATATTACCTCAAACCTTAAGCCTGCTTCAAACAAGAGCAACACCGTTGGGCATTGAACTCGTGGTAGGTTCTTTAGAAGGGGCGACTTTAGACGAAAATTACTTTGGTGTACTTGCACAATATCCAGGTAAGCACGGGGCTTTACCAAATCTTGCTTCTTTAAAAGAACGCTGCGCAGCACACGATGTTAAGATCGCTGTAGCCGCTGATATTATGAGTTTAGTGGTGCTCGAAGCTCCCGGACAGTACGGAGTCGATGTTGTTGTCGGAACCACTCAACGCTTTGGTATTCCGCTTGGTTATGGTGGACCACATGCTGCTTTCTTTGCAACAAAAGAAGAATACAAGCGCGCTATACCCGGACGAATCATCGGAAGAACCATAGATACTGACGGTAATCCTGCCTTGAGAATGGCACTCCAAACACGTGAACAGCATATTAAACGTGATAAGGCCACCTCAAACATTTGTACTGCCCAAGTACTTTTAGCTGTCATGGCATCAATGTATGCCGTATATCACGGCCCTGAAGGGTTGAAGGCCATTGCCTCTCACATTCAAAAAATGACCACTGGCTTGGCACAACTCTTAACTCAAAAAGGAATAGCGTTAGCGCATACTCCAGTTTTTGATACCATTCACATTGTAAATAGTGATGCTAAAGCCATTCAAAAAAGAGCCCTGTCGCATGAGGTCAATCTGAATTACATCGACGACTCCAGTCTTTCGCTTTCTTTAGGAGAAACGGTATCCGTTAAAGACCTAGCGCAATTAGTTGAAGTCATTACTGATACTTCGTGCACAGTCGATGAAGTAGAGTCTACCATCAATCAGGTAGATCTTTCAACTATCGCGGCGGGAC
Source organism: Flavobacteriaceae bacterium (assembly GCA_023264015.1). Taxonomy (GTDB): domain Bacteria; phylum Bacteroidota; class Bacteroidia; order Flavobacteriales; family Flavobacteriaceae; genus UBA3478. The sequence goes on from JALQTJ010000010.1 coordinate 36,045, forward strand.
ATAAGCGCATTACTTCTTTCCTCGAACACGATGTGTTCAAAAGCTACCAAAGTGAAACTGAGCTCATGCGCTACATTAAGCGTTTAGAGCGTAAAGACCTCGCCCTTAATCACTCGATGATCGCACTCGGAAGCTGCACCATGAAACTGAATGCAGCCACCGAAATGCTTCCACTAAGTTGGGCCAAGTGGGCCAACATTCATCCTTTTGCACCTGAAGATCAGGCCGAAGGATACCGTATTGTATTAGACGAACTCGCGAATTACCTCAATGAGATTACCGGTTTCGCCGCCACCTCGTTGCAGCCAAATTCTGGTGCACAAGGTGAATATGCCGGATTGATGACCATTAGAGCCTACCATGCCTCTAGAGGAGAATCGCATCGTAACATTTGCCTGATTCCATCTTCAGCACACGGCACAAATCCGGCTTCAGCGGTTATGGCAGGTATGCAGGTTGTAGTAACTAAAACAGACGACAAAGGAAATATTGATCTCGAAGATTTGAGAGAAAAGGTAGATGCGCATGCTGATAACCTGGCCGCTTTAATGGTCACTTACCCTTCGACTCATGGGGTTTTTGAATCCTCAATTCAAGAGATCACTTCATTGATTCATGCGCACGGAGGTCAAGTCTACATGGATGGCGCTAACATGAATGCTCAAGTAGGCCTTACGAATCCCGCAATAATTGGCGCAGACGTATGTCACCTAAACCTTCATAAAACATTTGCCATTCCTCACGGAGGTGGAGGGCCTGGAGTAGGACCTATCTGTGTAGCCCCGCAGCTCGCACCGTTTTTACCAGGCAACCCCGTGATTAAAACCGGCGGAAAACAAGCCATCACTGCCATTTCAGCCGCACCCTTCGGAAGCGCCTTGGCCTGTCTTATTTCGTACGCCTATATCAGAATGTTAGGTAATGAGGGACTCACGCAATCAACACGAATAGCCATACTCAATGCGAACTACATTAAAGACCGCTTATCGTCGAGCTATCCAATCCTTTATACCGGAGAACAAGGCAGAGCCGCACATGAATTGATCATTGACTGCCGCGCCTTCAAAGAAAAAGGAGTCGAGGTAACTGATATTGCGAAGCGTTTAATGGATTACGGATTCCACGCTCCTACCGTATCGTTCCCAGTTGCAGGAACGATGATGATCGAACCTACTGAAAGTGAGGGGCTGGCCGAAATCGATCGCTTTTGTGAGGCCATGCTAGCCATCAAAGACGAGATCGATCACGTTGACATCGAGCAACCCGATAATGTGGTAAAGAATTCACCGCATACTTTAGCTATGATTACGGCAGATCAATGGCCCTATAGCTATTCACGAAGACAGGCGGCCTATCCGCTTCCATTTGTTGAAGAGAATAAGTTTTGGCCTTCGGTTCGAAGAGCGGACGAAGCCTTCGGAGACCGTAATCTAATATGCACCTGTGCACCGATGGAAGCCTACGAATCCTGATCAATTGTTTTAAGGCAGCACATTATTTTTTAACTTCATTCGCTAGAAGATCGCTTTAATGAATATATGCTTTACGGGAACTGGTCACTTTTTACCAGAAAAGGTGCAGTCGAACGAAGACTTTCTGGCACATGAATTCTACACTGAAGATGGAGAGCGTTTCCCAAATTCTAATCAAGAGATTATTGAGAAATTCAAAGCCATCACAGGTATTCAAAATAGACGCTATATTGATCCTGCTATGCTTACCTCAGATATGGGGTACGAGGCCTCTAAGCAGGCCATTGCTGATGCAGGTTTAGATCAAGAGCAAATAGACTACATCATTTTTGCACATAATTTCGGTGACGTACGTCACGGAGAAACACAAACAGATATGCTTCCGAGTCTAGCCTCTCGTGTAAAGCATCGTTTGGGCATTAAAAACCCCAAATGTATCTGTTACGATATGATCTTCGGTTGCCCAGGGTGGATTGAGGCGGTGATTCAAGCGAAAGCATTTATCGGCTCAAACATGGCCAAAAATTGTCTTGTAATCGGAGCAGAAGCCCTCTCAAGAGTGGTAGACCACAATGATAGAGACAGTATGATTTTTGCCGATGGTGCGGGAGCCTGTATTGTTTCGGCCACTGAAGAAAACCGAGGAATCTTAGCCCATTCGAGCGCAACACTAGCCAATGACGAAGCCTACTATCTGTATTTTGGTAAGGGAAATTGTGCAACCCCAGGAGACGATACGCGATACATCAAGATGCTCGGAAGAAAAGTGTATGAATTAGCAGTAGTTGAAGTTCCCAAAGCAATGGCCGAATGCCTAGATCAGGCTGGGGTATCTATTCAAGAGCTGAAAAAAGTTTTTCTGCATCAAGCCAACGAAAAGATGGATGAGGCCATGGTCAAACGGCTGTACAGACACTACAAAACTGAGGCCCCTGAAAATGTCATGCCCATGAATATTCAAGAGGTGGGGAATAACTCCGTGGCAACCGTACCCATTCTTTTAGACATGGTACGTAAAGGAGCCTACCAAGAGCATCGACTTTCAAAAGGCGATGTCATTCTGCTTGCAAGTGTGGGAGCCGGAATGAACATCAATTGTATCGTTTACCGCTACTAATTGCTGCTCATGCGCATCAGCATCATTATACCTTTTCACAATGAAGCTGAACATCTCGACACCTGTCTCAAAAGCTTTGTTGCACAGAGCAGGCAACCCGACCAGCTCATTCTTGTAAACGATTCAAGCACTGACGATAGTCATGCAATAGCAAAGCGCTACGCCGATCAGTATTCGTTTATCTCACTCCTCTCACAACCTTCAGCACCTGCTAAAATTCCAGGTGAAAAGGTTATTCGAGCATTTTATAAAGGTTTCAAAAGTACCACTTCATACGATCTCATCGGAAAGTTTGACGCTGATGTAGTACTCCCCTCTACCTACTTCGCACGTTGCGAACAAGCCTTCAAAAATGATCCCAACCTGGGAATCTTTGGTGGCCTATTGCATACCAAGACGAATGGGACCCTTACCTATGAAAACATCTCAAATCGTCAGCATGTGCGCGGTCCAATTAAGCTGTATTCTGCAGCCTGTTTCGAAGCCATCAATGGCCTGCTTCCAGCACTAGGGTGGGACAGCATAGACACCCTGCTAGCGGAGGCTAGAGGTTATGGGGTCAAGACCGATGAAACGCTAGTGGTAGAACACCTAAGACCGACTAATAACGACTACCTCAGCACTTCTTATTTAATGAACCGAGGCGCTAGCTTTTATCACATTGGGTATGATGTTGCGATAAGCGGGCTGAGCGCTTTAAAGATGGCCTTAAAGAAAAAGAGCGTTAGGATGTTTTTGCTTCTCCTACGCGGCTATTTCAGCGCCCTTCTAAAAGGAAAGCGCCTGGTCGTTGACCAGGCACGTAAAGACATCCTTAAAATACGCTACCGAAAACTCTTCAGAGCGTTCCGTCAAAGTTAATCCTCAATAAGATCTTCTATAGGAGTTCCAGTGGTACCGTTTGGCATCCCCACTCCAAGAAGCACTGCCAATGTCGGTGCAATATCTGGAATCTCTGTGCGCTCAGGGGTTGAGCTTCCTTCAGGTATACCCGTTCCGTAAAAAAGAAGCGGCACATGCGTATCGTAAATATGCGGAGATCCATGCGTTGACCCTGTTCTAGAGTAAGAGATATAGGCAGGCTGCATAGTGAAAATAATATCTCCTGATCGCTTTGCGTTATGGCCATTACGGACCAATTCTTTGATGCGATCTGCTGTTCCCAGTCGCTCGAGTTCATGAGCGGTAAACACCTGCTCAACATAGTCTAATTGAATAACCATATCGGCAATGTTGTCACGTACCGTACGCAGATCAAGACCTAACTCTTTGATCAATCCGTGATTTAAAAACAGTTCGTTGTAATTCAATTTTTCGATGAGATCACTTTGTCCGTAGCGCTCAACAACCATTTTATTTAAGACGTTGGCCATGGCACTGTTATCTACATAGCCCGAAGGGATCTTATGATCACTCAAAAAGGCAGGAACGTGAACGGCACCATGATCGGCGGTGAGAAAGACAAGGTACTCGCCCTCGCCTACCTGCTGATCTAAATAGTTAAAGAGTCGAGTGAGCTCAAGATCCAAGCGCATGTAGGTGTCTTGAACTTCAACAGAATTTACTCCATACTTATGCCCTACATAATCGGTCGAAGAGTAACTGATCGCTAAAAAATCAGGAGTGCTATCGGCACCCAATTCTTCATTTTCTATGGCCTCTAGGGCGAAGTCCGTCAGAATACTGTTTCCAAAGGGGGTAGCTGCTAAACTGCTAAACCTTCCGTTTTCATCCCATACCTTATCAATTTCATGTGGAAATCCGCTATGCGTCTCTCCCTTTGAAAGTCCCTCATAGGCATTG
>JALQTJ010000110.1 GCA_023264015.1 Flavobacteriaceae bacterium
AGTAATTTTAATGTCTCTTTTGATTCCTAATAAAGGAAGTTCATTGACAGTAATGTTAAAATCTGGATTGAAGAAAGGTAGTATCTGCTCTATAATACGCAATCCATCTTCTTGATTCTTAGCAAATACATACAATGCTAATGACATATTGTAGGGAGTAGCAACATAAGAAGTTCTTACTGTATTTGTGTCTTCGCCTTCACCTACCGCTTTGTTTCTTTGTATTGGAGAAACTTTACGAGAAGGATCATATGTCAATTGTTGTATCTCAAATCCCATACGAGGCAGAACAATCGCTACTTCACCACGAGATTCTGCATCAGGTATCAATGCGATTCTTGATAAAAACTTTTGTTTTGTTGAGTATGCAAGAGGCACACGCATAACTTGAGCAACTTCACCCGCTGAAGTCTTTCTTTCAATTCGAATATTGTTAAATATCATACCGAAAGCAACAATTGCTTTTCTGATATGCTCATGGTAAAATTGCTTATCTTTAAACATTATCCAATCTCCCCGAACGGATTAACTTCCGAGAAGTCAAGTATATCATCTGCTTCATTATCTGTGATAAAGTTTGTATTATCTGTATTCGCAGTCGATTTAGTAAGAGCGTAATCTTCGAGTATGATAGATGTGCCATCTTCTTGTAATAACAGTGTTCCGTCTTCTAATAAGAATTGATACAAGAACATATCAAGATTTTGTTCAGCATAGATAGCATCAATAACAGCAACACCAGTATTGATAACTTCTGAGGAGTATTCGAACAACTCACACTGCATCTTAAACACATTGA
>JALQTJ010000111.1 GCA_023264015.1 Flavobacteriaceae bacterium
ATTCATGCAGATGCTGCTACAGCAACTGTTCAATTATATAAAGAAATTAAAAAAGAAAAAATCAAATTAGATGCAAAAAAATGGACTGATTTGTATATTAAAGAAAGAAAAGAATTTTTAAATAATAGAGAAAATGAAAATTTAGGAAAAAATTTTCCAATCCAACCAAAAGGTTTGTTTAAACAACTAAGAAAAGTTTTACCTAAAAATTCGGCCATCACTTTAGATGCAGGAACCTTGTGCTTACAAGCAACAGACGCTTTAGAATACTATGATCCCCCTTCTCTATTTACACCTTTAGATTTTGGCCTAGTTGGTTTTTCTTTTGCTTGTGGACTTGGAGTTAAAGTTGCAAAACCAAAAAAAACAGTTGTAAGTTTGATGGGTGATGGTGGCTTTGGAATGACTATTTCTGAATTAAGTACAGCTGTTGAATATGGAATAAATACAACAACAATAGTAATGAATAATAAAAGTTGGGGGGCAGAGAAAGCTTATCAAAAAGATTTTTTTGGTAAAAGATATTTGGGTGCTGATATAACTAGTCCTTCTTTTGATAAAGTTGCTGAATTATATGGAGCAAAAGGATTTAAAGTTAAAAAAATCTCTGAAATAAATGAAGCAGTTAGAGCTGCAATCAAAAGTAAAAAACCTTCAGTGATAGATGTTGATGTAGATCCAAAAGCATTATACAGTTTTAGAAGAGATAGTTTTCAACATAGAATTAAAAAATGAAATTAGAGCTAAGAAAATTTGCTAAATTCGTAGATAAAACTTTTATCGAAGGAGG
>JALQTJ010000112.1 GCA_023264015.1 Flavobacteriaceae bacterium
TCTTCGTGACGCTGATGCTGCCTGTCGAGGTCCGCATCCTGCCAACCTACGAGGTGGTTGCCAATCTTGGGATGCTGAACAGCTACGCGGGTCTCTCCATCCCCTTGATTGCTTCTGCCACGGCAACCTTTATGTTTCGCCAAGTGTTTCTGACCATCCCGGAAGAAATGCTTGAGAGTGCGCGCATGGATGGCGCTGGACCGTTGCGATTCTTCTGGGACATTTTGTTGCCGCTGTCGCGCACCAACATTGCAGCGCTGTTCGTGATCTTGTTTACCTACGGCTGGAACCAGTACCTGTGGCCACTACTGATCACCACTGAGCCGCAGATGACCACGATTGTGATGAGCATCAAGCAGATGCTGGCAGCCGCCGAGCAGTCACCGCAGTGGAACCTGATCATGATGACCTCTATTCTGGCCATGCTGCCGCCGCTCCTGGTGGTAGTCGTCATGCAGCGGCTCTTCGTCAAAGGCTTGACCGAGACTGACAAATAATCAAACGCAAAGCGTAAACACCCAAGACAACACACCATGGCTGACATCGTCCTCGACAACCTCAAAAAATCCTACGGCAACACCGACGTCATTCACGGCATTAATGGCCAAATCAACGATGGTGAGTTCGTGGTGGTGGTTGGCGCGTCGGGCTGCGGCAAATCGACGCTACTCAGAATGCTCGCCGGCTTAGAAACGGTCACGTCTGGTGACATCCGCATTGATGGCGTGCGGGTCAATGACCTTGAGCCCTCGCAGCGCGACATTGCCATGGTGTTCCAGAACTA
>JALQTJ010000113.1 GCA_023264015.1 Flavobacteriaceae bacterium
GCCATTAACAATCCAACTGCACAAGTAAAGATAACCAAAGACATTACTCTTGGTTTCATTAATTTAAATAATTCAGATAAATTAAAGGCGTCTTCTTGAGATAAGTTTCTATTTTTTAATTTAGACTTAATCATTAATTTAAAGTTAAAAAATCTTATTTGCTAAATTTAGCTAGTAGATTTTTCAACACCCTCTTCATCTTCAAACTTTGGTAATTCTTCAAAAGTATGAAAATTAGGTGGAGATGGTACAGTCCATTCTAAAGTTGTAGCGCCTTCTCCCCATGGGTTTTGTGCTGCAGCCTTTTTCTTATAAAATGCATAAGCAAGATTTATAAAAAATACTACCAATCCAATTACAGAAATATAAGAACCAATTGAAGAAATGTAATTCCATCCTGCAAAAGCATCTGGATAGTCAGCATATCTTCTTGGCATTCCCGCAAGGCCTAAAAAGTGTTGTGGGAAGAAAACCAAGTTTACTCCAATAAACGTTAACCAGAAGTGTAATTGACCCATCCACTCTGAGTACTCGTAACCAGACATTTTTCCAAACCAATAGTAAAATCCTGCAAAGATTGCAAATACAGCTCCTAATGATAGCACGTAATGAAAGTGAGCAACAACATAGTAAGTATCATGCATTGCGGTATCTACTCCAGCATTTGCAAGAACTACACCAGTTACTCCACCAACAGTAAATAAAAATATAAATCCTAAAGCCCAAACCATTGGAGTTTTAAATGAAATCGAACCACCCCACA
>JALQTJ010000114.1 GCA_023264015.1 Flavobacteriaceae bacterium
AAAAACTTTGCACGTGTTTCAAGACTTGCCTTAGGCTGGTGTACCTCACAAGCCCCATAAGGAATATCCTTAAGGTGTTTGAGATTAGCGTCAATCCATTTCTTGTACGGATGCTTGCTTACGATTTCTTTTTTGACGTCTTCATCTTGAATGATCTTACCGGCCTCCATGTCGACTAAGAACATTTTACCTGGCTCAAGTCGTCCGTGAGATTCAATGTTTTCGACCGGGAGGTCAACAACCCCGATTTCAGAAGACATAATCACGTATCCGTCTTTTGTAACCGAATATCGTGAAGGTCTCAACCCGTTACGGTCCAGCACCGCACCGATATAGCTACCATCGGTAAAGGGGATAGAGGCTGGTCCGTCCCAAGGCTCCATCAAACACGAGTTGTACTCATAGAAGGCGCGCTTGTCTGGATCCATCGATTTATTGCGCTCCCAGGCCTCTGGCACAAGCATCATCATCGCTTCAGGAAGTGTGCGGCCGGTCATCAAAAGCAATTCAACGACCATATCAAGACTCGCTGAATCTGATTTTTTTGGAAGTACGATAGGGATGATGTTCTTAATCTCATCATTGAACCAATCGCTCTTCATGAGGTCTTCACGCGAGCGCATGCGCGATACATTACCTCTTAGGGTGTTGATCTCTCCGTTATGGCAGATGAATCTGAACGGCTGCGCAAGATCCCAGGTAGGGAAGGTATTGGTTGAGAAACGCTGGTGTACC
>JALQTJ010000115.1:0-458 GCA_023264015.1 Flavobacteriaceae bacterium
ATTAGTACTGGTGCCCCAAGTGCCGTCTTCATCACCTGTGGTAATTTCTTTGAGCCGTAAGTTATTTACATAAGTAGCCATTTAATTTCTCCAGTATCTACACTAACGTGCTGCCGCCAGCGGCGGGGATGCTTGTCGCGTAAATCTTTGTATTCTGTCGCAAGTTTAGTGCTTCACCGCAATCTGAGCAAGTATCGGCGCGTAGTTCCGCCTCGTTTACATCATACCCGCAGTTGCTGCATACCACTTCAATTTCATGTTTTGGGTCTATTGTAGTACCCAAGTTCTTTGCTTCGTTTACTATCTTCATGCTGCTATATCCGTCCAATTAGGTGTTTGGCTATTGTCTACGTCTGACCAACTAGATGTTTGACTATCGTCTACGTCTACCCACCCTGCGTTTTGGTTAGGTACAATCTCGCCCCAAACTAGAACTGTTCCAACTTGGCCTGTGGCTT
>JALQTJ010000115.1:467-731 GCA_023264015.1 Flavobacteriaceae bacterium
GCGTCCGCTATAACTTGCTCTTGGCCTAGTGCTGTAGTGCCCTGTATGCCGGCGACCCGCACTCTCTGAGAAAGTAGTATGGTTACTGGACTTATTTGGCCCGTAGCGGATACCCCAACAGGCGAGACTTCTGCCGAAGCGGATACTACGGTTGCCCCAACCTGCCCCAAGGCTTGTACGCCGGTAACAGGAACATCTAGCTGTAAATCTACTTCTGCTGTACCCAGAGCCGAGGTGGCCTCTAAGCCAGTAACTGTAACATCT
>JALQTJ010000116.1 GCA_023264015.1 Flavobacteriaceae bacterium
TGCTGCCTTAGATCAAGCATTCTTTGACAAACTCTTCGGAGAAGGCGCTGTTGAGTCTGTTGAAGTAATGAAAGAAAAAATCAAGGCAGACTCTGAAGTGCAATTTGCACAACAAGCAGACCAAAAGTTCATGAATGACATTACTGAAGCGATTATCGCCGAGACGAAATTTGATTTACCCGCTGAATTCTTAACCCGTTGGATTCAATTCGGAGGAGAGAAGGAACTTACAGAAGATGAAGCAAAAGCTGAATACGAGCGTTCAGAAAAAGGGATTCGCTATCAATTGATAGAGGCTGAGCTTATCAAAACTCACAACCTTCAAGTTTCATTTGATGAATTGAAAGACTATGCCGGCAGCTACATTCGCAGTCAAATGGCTCAATTCGGAAGAATGAATCCTAGCGACCAAGAAGTAGATCAAATCACTGCCTCTATCATGCAAAATCAAGAAGAGGTTCGTCGACTATCTACCCAGGTGATGAATGAGAAATTGTTAGACCTTTTCAAGAAAGAAGGAAAAGTTAAAGAGAAAGCGATCAGCTTTGAAGACTTCATCAAGGAAGCATACGCCTAATTAGAGTATCTTTAAAGTAAAAGCAGTTAACAGCTATGGACTACGGTAAAGAATTCAAAAAATTTGCGATAAAAGATCAAGGTATCAGCGCGTTGTATTACGATCAAATAGTATCTAGTATGACTCCTGTTAGCCTTACTGCTAAC
>JALQTJ010000117.1 GCA_023264015.1 Flavobacteriaceae bacterium
TACACCAAGCAAGTATTGACCAAAATCAGATTAAAATCATTCAATAAAGGCGCCTAAGAATTATGAAAATCATTTGCATCGGACGCAACTACGCGAAACACGCGGAGGAATTGAATAACCCTATTCCTGAAGAGCCAGTTGTATTTCTCAAACCAGAAACGGCCTTGCTCTTGAAGAAGCATCCGTTCTTCATTCCTGAGCACAGCAATGAGGTGCACCACGAAGTAGAATTGGTCATTAAAATCAACCGCCTTGGCAAACATATTGAGCCAAGATTTGCTCATAAGTACTACACAGAAGTAGGGCTTGGCATTGATTTTACCGCACGTGATGTTCAGGCAAAGTGCAAAGAGAAAGGATTGCCATGGGAAAAGGCCAAAGCCTTTGATGGCTCTGCGGCAGTATCTAAATTTTTCTCCTTGGAATCCTTGGGCAAGGACATTCAAAACATCGACTTCCACCTAGATATCAATGGCCATACCGTCCAACAAGGCAATACAAGCATGATGTTATTCCCTGTGAACGAGATTATTAGCCATGTTTCGAAGTATTTTACACTGAAGACCGGGGATCTCATTTTTACAGGAACACCCGCCGGTGTTGGCCCTGTAAAACGCAACGATTTATTGGAACTTTATTTGGAAGGAAAACGGGTCTTTTATTTCAACGTGAAATAGTTCACTCCTCCAACCCATTCGTTAACGCATTTTAATTGCACTTT
>JALQTJ010000118.1 GCA_023264015.1 Flavobacteriaceae bacterium
CCTCGTCGCGAACAATACGTGAAACAATACCCTTGTTTCCGTGGCGTCCAGCCATTTTATCACCTACTTTAAGCTTACGCTTTTTGGCGATATATACCTTAGCCAATTTCATGATACCCGAAGGAAGTTCGTCTCCTACTGAGATCGTAAACTTATCGCGACGCAAGTTTCCTTGCAGGTCGTTGAGTTTAATCTTGTAGTTGTGTAGAACGTCAGCAATAAGGGCATTCGTCTCTTCGTCAACCGTCCAACTTCCACCAACCAAGTGTGCAAAATCATCCACGGCATGAAGCATTTTAAGACTGTACTTCTTACCTTTTGGTAGCACCTCTTCTCCGAGGTCATTAAGCACTCCTTGAGAAGTCTTTCCGTTGACAATTGTGAATAACTTATCGACTAAACGATCTTTAAGTTGCTGGAATTTCACTTCGTATTCAAGCTCTAATGCTTGGATAGCTTCTTTTTCTTCAGAACGCTTGCGCTTGTCTTTGATCGAACGCGCAAACAGCTTCTTGTCGATAACCACCCCTCTTAATGAAGGTGAAGCTTTGAGCGAGGCATCCTTCACATCACCCGCCTTATCACCGAAGATGGCTCTAAGCAGTTTTTCTTCTGGAGTCGGATCAGATTCTCCTTTCGGAGTGATTTTACCAATCAGAATATCACCAGGTTTCACCTCCGCACCAATGCGGATCATACCATTTTCATCAAGATCTTTGG
>JALQTJ010000119.1 GCA_023264015.1 Flavobacteriaceae bacterium
AGGTAGCATCATGTTGCTCTAACTGGAGAGGTGCAATCCACGTTCTAAATTGTTGGTCAGGTATCTGCTCGGACAACCTCGCCAAACAATCTTGCCAACGTATTTGAATCACATCTGCCCCCGCTCCGGGACGGCCATCACGCCGTTCCAATGTCATATGTCACCTATGCTTCTTATCTCTGTGGGCAAATCATAATGTGTTTTAACTGATTTATCCACAACCCTTTTAAAGTTTTTATTTTTTTCATAATAAACATAGACTTAGTTCAATTTAAAAGAAATCAAGACAAACATTTGATCTTTTTTCTGTGGATAACTTTTGTATAAACTGTTTACAAAGCGTGGGTTTCTTGTTTGTTTGTCCACACACCCAATTTGCGCTTTTTTACGTGCTTACTGATGTTTTATGCTTGCTTAGGGGATAGAAAGGCTCTAGAATACGCGCCCTTTAAACGGGTCTTTGGCCTTAACCAATATACTTTTTAGGTGTAAATCATGAAAAGAACTTTTCAGCCAAGCGTCTTAAAACGCAAACGCACTCACGGATTTCGCGCTCGCATGGCTACAAAGTCGGGCCGTCAGCTTATTAACCGTCGTCGCGCTAAAGGTCGTAAGCGTCTGTCTGCTTAATCGTATCGGACCTTCTTTGGTTCTGTGACCGATTCAAAGCAAGATTCCTCTTTTGGTCGGCACAAACGATTGCTGACCAAGAGCGAT
>JALQTJ010000011.1 GCA_023264015.1 Flavobacteriaceae bacterium
GAATCAGACTATAACGAAAATGCCCTCGCCGATTTGTTAGAGACACAATCTGTTTACGATTTAAACATTGAAATTTTTAACCGTCTGCAACACACAATCACCGGATGGCCTGGCGGAAAACCCGATGCTGACGATTCGCACCGACCAGAACGTGCCCGTCCTAAATCGAAAAGAGTCATCATCTTCAGTCCTCACCCCGACGACGACGTGATTTCTATGGGCGGAACACTCGATCGACTCATTTCACAAGGTCACGAGGTTCACGTCGCTTACCAGACTTCTGGAAGCATCGCGGTGTCGAATCAAGAAGCGCTAAAATTTATTGAGGTAGCCTGTGACATGATGCTGGGGGCAGAGAGCAATACCCTAAGAGAGTTGCGAGCTAAAATTGACAAGCTGAAAGACGGAGAGATCCCATCGGCTGAGATACGTAACCTCAAAACCATCATTAGACAGCGCGAAGCAATTGCTGCGACGCGTTACCTTGGTCTACCCGATGAAAACGTTCATTTCTTGAAGTTGCCGTTTTATGAAACAGGGGCTGTTAAAAAAGCACCGATCTCACAAGACGACATCGACATTATGAATCATTTGATCAAAAGCATTCGTCCGCATCAGATCTATGCCGCGGGTGATTTAGCAGATCCGCACGGAACGCACCGCCTGTGTATCGACGCCCTTCAACAATCGTTGAGTCAACTGCGTAAAGAACCCTTCTTAAAAGACTGTTGGGTATGGCTGTATCGCGGTGCTTGGCACGAATACGAGCCTTATGAAATCGATATGGCGGTACCAATGAGTCCGGCACAGGTAAGAAGAAAGCGCCGTGCCATTTTCTTCCACCAAACACAGAAAGACGGCGTCATGTTCCAGGGCAACGATCCGCGTGAATTTTGGGTTAGAGCCGAGGACCGCAACCGCGAAACCGCAGACATTTACCGTCAATTAGGATTGTCTGATTACGCTGCCATCGAAGCCTTCAAGCGCTATTATTACTAATACAATTGCAAAACTATGATCCGTTCACTGCCCTTCTTTTCGCTTTGCGCATTTCTGCTATTCTCTTGCGCCCAACCAGAGTCAGATGGAGCCGCTTATCAGCAGCTGATTCCGTTAGCCGATGCGGTAACACTTGAGAACGGAAGTTTTACACTTCAAGAAAACGCATCCTACAGTTTGAATGGCTTTTCAGAACAAGAGGCAGACTCTTTCGACAAGGTTTTGACAGATCAGGCAAGTATTCACGGTTTAGCCTTGACTAAGGCTAGCGGTGCAGAAGCGGTAGTTCAGCTCACTGTTGACCCCTCTTTAGCGAATGAAGCCTATCTGCTAGAGATCAATACAGATGGTATCTCGCTTAAAGGCGGAAGTCCTGCTGGCGTTTATTTCGCCTGGCAAACACTGCGACAGACCCTCTTTCTGCAAGCCGATACCGAGCAGCCGTTGAACTTAAGGGCAGCGCGTATTTCAGATCAACCCACCTACAGCTATCGTTCGGTGATGCTAGACGTTGCGCGTCATTTTTTTGATGCCCCAACGGTAAAAGAACTCATCGATCAAATCACCCTTTACAAAGTGAACACCTTGCATTTGCATCTTGCAGACGATCAAGGATGGCGTATTGAAATTAAGAAGTGGCCTAACCTAACCGCCCACGGGGGGCTGACCGAAGTGGGTGGAACTGATGGCGGATTCTACACTCAAGAACAGTACAACGATTTAGTGGCATACGCGCAGCAGCGGTTCATTACCATAGTTCCGGAGATTGATCTCCCTGGACACACCAACGCAGCGCTTTCAAGCTACCCAGAATTGAACTGTGACGGTGTAGCTCCTGAGTTATACACCGGAATCGAAGTCGGTTTTTCTACCCTGTGCGCAGATAAAGAAATCACCTACACCTTTTTAGAGGATGTATTTGAAGAATTGGCACAAATGACTCCCGGACCTTACCTTCATATCGGCGGGGACGAGTCTCATGTCACTGAAGAAGACGATTACGTCAAAATGGTCAATTTTGCCCTTCAAACCGTTAAAGATTTGGGCAAAACCCCTGTTGGATGGGATGAAATCTCGCACGGAAACGTTGATCAAAATACCGTTTCTCAATATTGGGCTAGCTCAGAAAACACCAAAAAAGCGTACGATAAAGGAGCCCAACTCATTATATCGCCGGCCATTCATGCCTACCTCGACATGAAATACGATTCACTGACCCCAATCGGGCTGAAATGGGCAGGATACCTGCCAATCGACAAGGCCTACGATTGGTCTCCCGATCAACTCGTCGAAGGAATTTCTACGGAGCGCATCATCGGAACAGAAGCCCTTCTTTGGACAGAAACTGTATCAACATCTGCAGATATTCAGTACCTTATGTTTCCTAGAGTACTCGGAATCGCTGAAATAGGATGGACCTCGGCCGACAAGCGCAATTTAGACGCGTACAAAACACGGCTCGAGAACCACTTAAAGGTTTTAGATCGATTGCAGATTGGCTATTACAAAGGTTCAGAGTAGAGAAGGATTTTAAAACCGTCTTTTATGGAACTGAAAAACGAACATCTTGAGATTCCAGGTAATCCATCGGTAGATAAATCAAGTAGCTACCGCCTCAATCAACGCGAAAATGGAGAACCTCTTAAAGCTTTAACCGAAGAACAGTGGAACTTTTGGATAGAGAACGGATATGTAGTGATCAAGCAAGCCATCTCTAGAGAACAGGCCGCCAAGACTGCGTCATTTCTATGGGAGTTTGAAGAAAAAGATCCTAACGACCCTGCTACCTGGTACGCGCCGGCTCGTGCAGAGATGCAAATGAAAGAGCTGATCGGAACAGGAATGGTTGAGGCCTACAATCACCCCTTGATGTGGGAGAACCGTCAAAGTCCGAAGATTTACAATGCCTTCAGAGATATTTGGGGACGCGACGAACTTTGGGTAACCATCGATCGCGCAAATCTCAACTTTCCGCAAAAGCCTGGCCATGAGCAAAAGGGTTTTATTCATTGGGATTACGACCCTGAAACTCGGCCTCAAAACGTACAGGGCGTGTTAGCCCTAGCGGACCAAAATGACCCTAACATGGGAGGATTTCAGTGTGTTCCGTGGCTTTACCGCAATTACGATACCTGGAAGCTTACACAGCCCGAAGACCGAAACCGTTTTCAACCCGATATGACAGGGCTTGAAGACGAATTGGTCAAAGTACCGTTAGAGGCAGGTGATATGCTCATTTTCAATAGCACACTGGCCCACGGTATCCGACCAAACAAGTCAGAGAACAAGGTTCGCATTGCCCAATACATTTCAATGATGCCGGCAGACCCCGCCAATAAGGCACTTGTCGATTGGCGTGTGCGCTCTTGGAGCGAACGGATTGCCCCAGAGGGTTACGCCTTTCCGGGAGACCCCAGAAAATGGGAACAGACCAAATACCAAAGAGCAGAGTTATCTGAATTAGGACGTAAGCTGCTAGGATTAGATTCTTGGTAAATTGAGCGAGCACAAAGCATGAAAAAAAGGGTTCTGATCACTGGATCAACTGCCGGTATAGGTTTTGAAACTGCGAGAGTGCTCGCCAATCAAGGGCACAAGATCTTCCTCAATGGACGAACCGAAGAAGGCACCTCTGCCGCCGTGGAGCGCTTGCGCACCTTGTGCAAAGAAGCTGACATTGATGGCGTAGTTTGTGATTTCTCAAAGCCCATCGATTTAGGCATTTTTCCGTCAAACATTGATGTACTCATCAATAATGTGGGCATTTATACCTCAAAAGATTTTTCAGTCACTAGTGATGAAGATTGGTATGCACAATTCGAGGTGAACTGCATGAGTGGGGTGCGGCTCAGCAGACATTATTTGCCTCAGATGCTGGCCTCAAATTACGGACGCATTTTGTTTATCTCTAGCGAATGTGCCTATCTGGCCCCTGAAGACATGGTCTCATATAGTAGCACAAAAGCTGCCTTACATGCCCTTTCAAGAGGTTTGGCGAATACCACACGCAACAGTGGGGTAACCGTCAACACCATAGTGCCCGGATCGACCTATACCGAAGGAGCAGAGCGTTTTATTAAAGAAAAAGCCGCACAACAAAACGAGGATCCTAATCAGGTAGCCCAGGCCTTTATAAAATCTGAGCGCCCTCAGTCGCTAATCGAGCGTTTTGCCCGTACCGAAGAAGTGGCTGCACTTATTGCCTTTTATGCCAGTGCTCAGTCAAGCGCAGTGAATGGCTCTGTCATTTTTTGCGAGGGCGGAAGCACCAGCGCAACCTTTTAAACAAACCACCATGCAATTTGAAGTCTGTGCCAATTCATTCACTTCTGCCAAAAATGCCCAAGAAGCAGGTGCCCATCGAATAGAACTTTGCGCCGAGCTTGGAGTAGGTGGCGTGACTCCATCGTTTGGTTTGATAAAAAAGGTATGCGACGAACTGACACTTAAGGTGAATGTTCTCATCCGCCCGAGAAGTGGAAACTTCGTCTACAGTGCAGATGAACTGGATATCATTTTAAGAGACATTCATATGGCCGTTGAACTGGGAGTAAACGGTATTGTGTGCGGATCGCTACATGAAGACCGTTCGATAAACGAAAAGCAGCTTGAAGCCATGCTCAACGCCTCGTCGGGTGTAGAATTTACCTTTCACCGTGCGTTTGATCTCACCCCAGATCCTATAGCCGCTTATGATCTATTGGCTACGCATCGGATAGATCGAATTCTAAGCTCAGGTCAGCAGCAAAAGGCGATTGACGGTTTGCCATTACTCTCCCAATTGAATGAACGAGGAGGCGTGCGTATGATGCCTGGTTCAGGAGTCAATGCTGCGAACATCAAAACCTTTGTTTCTAACGGTTTTGAAGAGGTTCATTTTTCAGGAACGGTGATGAGCCCTGAACCCAACACGGCACCAAAAATTCCTTTTATCACACAAGGCTTACTCGCAGAGTACGGTTATCCGACCTCTGATCTCATCCGACTCAAAGAAATTATTGCGTCGGCCGAATCTGTCTAATCTATTTGGTTTTTTTGACCCCAAAATTCTCCTCGTAGAACGCCATAATGGGTTGATATGGCCCCAATTGGTGCTGTTCTATTGAGAAGTTGTCGGCATAGGGTCCGTAAGGCGTTGACATGGGTTTCTTAACCCGATCCGGAAAGTCAAGCGTTAGATTGGCGCGCTGCGGACGCTCTTGTTGATTCATGTAACCCGCAACATCATAGGCTTGCTCATCAGTGAGGATCGGATTGTCATGGCTAACGCCAAAGGGCATGTTGTACTTGATAAATTGAGCCGCAGTAATGACGCGATTCATACCAGCACCGTTGTTATACGAATTAGGGCCCCATAAAGGCGGGTAGGTGTAGGTCAATCCATCTGGATTTTTTAAGCCCTGGCCGTCTTGTTGATGGCAAACAGCGCACTGAGCGGTGTAAACTGCTGCCCCTTGCTCTAAATTGACTGCGCGATTCGGTAGCTCTATAGGCTTCAATCCTTTTTTAACCGTAGCAGGATCAACCTCAAGGTAATCATCCAACCATTCGATATAAGCAATCATAGCGAGCATTTCAGGCTGGTCGACCTCCAAAGGCCTTCCGTTCATACTTCGGGTGAAACATCCGTTAATGCGCTCAGCCAAAGTCCCCATTTTATCTTCTCTTCCTCTGTATTGTGGAAATCGCTGATCAACTGAAACCAATGAAATACCGTAATCTTTAGCGCCATCATTGAGGTGGCAGCTGGTGCATTGTAAGGCGTTTCCTGTATAGCGTTTGCCTGGGTCATCAGCCAAAGGTCCGAGTAATTCGTCGGTTTGAGTGAGCAGTGCGTATCCGAACTGAAGTTGCTCGTCACCTGACTGCGCCACTGCATCAAATAGGGGGAGTTTTTCTTCGGTAAGATCTTGAAGTTCAGAGGCAGGTGCAGCCATCATACGCACTTGTGGCACGTCTACAAAGAAGGTTCCTATGAATAAGAGTGATACGAGAAGTACCAGAGTCAATCCGGCCGTTGCTATGGTTTTTGAAAGCCTACTGATGAGATCTTCAAGTTCTTGTTTAGACTTCTTTGACTGCATCTTATTTACAAGGGTTGGTTTACTAAATGTAGCGAAAAGTAAGTTCTGATTTTCTATCGCTAAGTAACCTCAGTTACACAACCAACTTAATCCGCTAGGGTTTTAAGCTAAGCAGCATCTATCTTTGCGCTGTGAAGATCTCTAAAGACATTGCTGAAGCTGCTCAACTTCTTAAAGAAGGTCAGGTCATTGCCATACCGACTGAAACGGTCTACGGACTGGCGGCAAATGCGCTTGATCCTACTGCCGTATTAGAGATTTATAAGGTAAAGGAACGTCCGGCCACCAATCCGCTCATTGTGCACATACACGCAATCGAACAACTGACCCCATTGGTGAGTGAAATGGGAGCTAACGCCCAACGTTTGGCGGAGCACTTTTGGCCCGGTCCACTAACCCTACTATTGAAAAAAACCGATCGCATAAGTGATCAGATTACTGCAGGAAGCCCACTGGTCGCTATCCGCATGCCTAAACATCCTATGACACTTGAGCTTCTAAAGTCAGTAGCATTTCCGCTCGTCGCTCCAAGTGCAAATCGCTACACCACAGTAAGCCCAACTTCTGCCGAACATGTAGCAAAAAATCTAGGAGAACGCATTCCTCTGATACTCGATGGAGGACCCTGTGAGAAAGGTCTCGAATCAACGGTTGTGGGTTTTGACGCCAATGACCGTCCGCTCATTTATCGGTTAGGTGCCGTCACCCTAGAGGCCATTCAAGCTATAGTGCCTGAAGCGGGAGTCTATGAATCGGCCTTATCTGAGCCCGCACACTCGCCTGGTATGGCTAAAAAACACTACGCTCCAAAAACAGCGCTTAGGGTGGTCGATGACCTTAGGGTTTTTTTAGAAAACTACTCAGGGAATCAAAAATTAGGCGTGCTTTCTTTCGGGCATCAGGGCCTTGCCCCTAGCCCACATACCCTAGTTGAGCTTTCGCAAAATAGAGATTTAGAAGAAGGCTCTCAAAGACTTTATCAGAGCCTATATGCGCTCGACGAAGCGAATGTCGATCTTATTGTCGCTGAATGGTTTGAAGACAAAGGCTTGGGTCAAACCCTAAACGACAAGCTGAAGCGCGCCTCTTATTAAGTCCACGACTGTATTAAATAGAGGTAAAATGGGATGCCAAACATGACGTTTAACGGAAAGGTAACCCCCAAAGCCATAGTAAGATAGATGCCGGGGTTTGCTTTTGGAGCAGCCAGCCGCATAGCAGCAGGAACTGCAATGTATGAGGCACTAGCGGCCAAAATGGTCAACAACAGACGATCACCTGTCTGTTCTAAAAAGAATCCACTGCAATAGGCGGTCACCACCCCATTAAACAGAGGTATAAGGATCGCAACCATAAGGGCAGTAGAACTTTTCTTCAAAAATCCCTTGAGATGTTTGCCGCACGAAAGGCCCATATCAAGCAGAAAAATGGCCAGAAAACCCTTAAAAATATCGGTGGTAAAAGGTGTAATCCCTTCAGCCTGAGAATCACTCGAGACGAATCCTATGACTAAACTTCCCATGATTAAAATGACACTTCCGTTTGTCAAGGCGTGGCGCAAGACTGGTGAAAGGGCATTCAGATTAAAGCGATCAGATGAACAGAGTGAGATTAATAGTACACCTGCTACGATAGAAGGCGCCTCCATTAATGCCATTACCGCGACCATATGACCTCCGTAAGAGATCGCTTGCAATTCTAAAAAACTGATAGCGGTCACAAAGGTGACAGCACTCACTGAGCCATAGGCTGCAGAAACGGCCCCGGCCGTCTGTATACCAAAGAACTTTCGAGTGAGTAGAAACACATAAGGCGGAACCAAGAGCGCCAACAAAAACCCGGCCATAAGCGCCCACAAAATTTGAGTATTGAATGGGCTGTGAGCCAGTTCTTGCCCTCCTTTAAAACCAATAGAAAACAAGAGATAAAGTGAAATAAACTTGGAGGAGTTCGGTGGAACGGCCAAGTCGCTCTTGAGTTGCGAGGCTGCAATCCCAAGAATAAAAAATAAGAGTGCTGGATTTCTAAAGTTTTCGAGAAGAAGGTCCCACTGCATTTTTTTGTTTGCGAAGGTGTTCTTTTTTATTCATAAATATTTATGAATTATTTTTGAAAAATAGATTTAATAAAATTTATGCAATTTACCTTCCATCAGCTAAGAATATACGCAGAGGTTGTTCGCCAAAAAAGCATTACCAAGGCCGCTAGCAACCTGAATATGACACAGCCTGCACTCTCTATTCAACTGAAAAATTTTAGCAGCCTATTCGAGTTTCAACTCTTGGAGCGCAAAGGACGGTCTATCAAGGTGACCGATTACGGAATGCAAATCTACCAACGCGCTTTAGACCTCTTGAGCAAGGCTGAGGAGATGAATTATTTAACAGCCTCCTTTAGGAATCTTGAAGCCGGGTCACTGAGAATCGCATCGGTTTCAACCGGAAAATACATTATCCCCTATATCGTTGCCGATTTTTTAAATCATTACCCCAAGGTAGACCTCAACATTCAGGTGTCGAATAAAGAGGATGTCGTTAATCGCCTCAAAGACGAGGATCTCGATTTTGCATTGGTGTCGGTCATCCCAAACAATGTGCTGGTTAATGAAGAAGTATTGTTCAATAATGAATTGTATTTAGTCGGTAATACGCCTGAATTCGACCCTTTGCGGCCATTAATCTATCGAGAGAAAGGTTCCGCTACACGTCAAGCTATGGACCGTTACTTCAGGAATACCACAGGCCGTAAAACCTTCGAATTGACTTCAAATGAGGCAGTAAAGCAGGCCGTCAAGGCGGGGCTTGGGTATTCTATACTTCCTAAAATAGGCATCGCCCAAGAGCTCCTTGAAGGCACACTTCACGTTATTCCGCAAAAAAAATTACCCATCATAACGCAGTGGCGCATCGTTTACAATCGTCAAAAAATGTTATCGCCCGTAGCACAGACCTTTTTATCGTATCTAAAAGAAAACAAAGCAGCTATCATTAAAAAGCATTTTTCTGAATAGCTTTATGACATGAGCCAGCACGCCCATCACCACCACGATCACATGGTTTCTGGAACAAGACTATTCTGGACGATAGTTCTGAACATCAGTATTACGGTCGGACAGTTCATCGGTGGTATTCTATCCGGGAGCATGGCACTGCTGTCGGATGCGGTGCACAATTTGAGTGATGTGATTTCACTCATTGTTAGTTATACCGCGAATAGGCTTGCACACAAAAAAGCAACTACAGATAAGACTTTTGGGTACAAACGAGCCGAAATCATTGCCGCCTTTATCAATGCCATTTCATTGATACTTATTGCATTTTGGCTGATTTATGAATCGATTCAGCGCATTCTGACTCCGAGCGCTATAGAAGAACAAACCGTTATCTACCTTTCGGTAGTCGCCATTGTGGGTAATGGCCTCAGTGTATTGCTTTTAAAAAATCAACAGAGCAACAACCTCAATATTCGCTCGGCTTATGTGCATCTCTTTTCAGACCTGTTAGCGAGTGTAGCTGTACTGGTTGGAGCCATTGCCATCTCACTCTACGACTGGCAGCTCATAGACCCTATTCTAAGCATCTTAATTTCGCTATACCTCATCTATCTAGGCTACCAACTTTTGAGAGACTCCACTCAGATTTTAATGTTGTACACGCCCTATGAAGTCGATTTAGCGGCAGTGATTGAAACCGTGCACGCCTTTGAGCAAGTCAAAAAACTTCACCACATTCATCTTTGGAAGTTAAACGACACCGAAATACACCTCGAGGCACACATCGACCTTCAAGTCGATCTCAATATTTCAGAGTTCACGGCGCTTCAGCAAGAAATTGAAGCGCTATTACTTGAGCAATACGGTATCAATCATGTGACGCTTCAACCAGAATTTCAGAAAAAAGATCCAAAAGAATTTATTGTGCAAGACTAATATTGTTTTATTCGTAAATTTGTATATAAAAAATTATGAATAAACCAATTATACCCCTGATACTCATTGCGATATTGAGTATATCTCTTATTTCTTGTGGATCTGTTAAGAATGCTTCAACAGAAAATGCTCAGACGAGCAGTATTGAGACACCACCAAATGTGGGCTCAAATAAACTCTCAAAAATCCGCCAGAAGAACTAAGGCAGAAGCAGAAAATTGATCTTTTTCGCACTGAATGCTGCGTTTATTCTACCTTTGACCTAACAAATCTGAGCTATACCATTCGTTTTCAAAGATTTAATAGTGTCTTTAGTGGTTCACCAAACGCCATCCAGCTGCGCTAGCCATGTTATTTAATCCTAAATACCTGTACAGGTTTTCATTCTGGACGAGTCTCTTTATACTCATTCTTTTACTGGTAGATTTTGGCTTTAAGCAATCTGCTGAGGTCGAAACTCAAATCGAAAATTACTATTACTATGCGCTTCTAGTAGGGGTGGTAACCACGGCGCTTTCTTACATTCTAGACAGAAAAAGGATACGGCAAAACATAGCCCTTATTGACCTTTTAGGGGTGAGTTTCGCCTTGTTCTTATTAGGAGTGCATTTCTTCGGAGATCCGTCTGCAGAACTTACGCTAGAATTGGCCCGCCTGCATCTTGAAAAGTATTCAGCCGGCCTACTCTTTTTCAAAGGATTACTCGATCTTAAGGTAGAATACAAAAGGACCGACCTTAACCCTGCCCAGCTGTTTTTAATCAGTTTTGTGGCAATCATTCTTTTCGGAACGCTATTGCTATCACTTCCAAGTGCCACTCACAATGGTATCTCGCTTCTAGACGCATTGTTTACGGCGACTAGTGCGGTTTGTGTCACGGGGCTTATCGTAGTCAATACAGCAACTGATTTTACCGTGTTTGGTCAGGGAATCATCCTACTGCTCATCCAAATTGGGGGTCTCGGAATTTTAACCTTTGTGAGCTATTTCAGTTACTTCTTTAAAGGACAAATCAGTTACGAAAAACAGATCGCAATGAGCGCGATCAACTCAAACGCCACGATAGGGAAAGAATTGACCTTGCTCAAGCACATCATCATCATCACCCTGCTCATAGAAGCGGTTTCTGGAGTACTCATCTTTTACAATGTCGACAGGGCCAGCTTTAACGGCTTAGGAGATCAGGTGTTTTTCGCCGTATTTCATGCCGTTTCTGCCTTTTGTAATGCCGGATTTTCAACCCTTGAACACTCGCTGCAACAAGGAGCCTTTGAATTCAATTACGGATTACAGATCATCATAGCCCTGACTTTTATTTTAGGCGGATTAGGATTCCCTATAGTAGAGAACATTACCTCTTATTTTAAATACAAAACCCAGCGTGCCCTTTCATTTACCAAGAACATGAATCACAGGCCTTGGGTGCTTACGCTGAATAGTCGCATCGCATTAATCACCTCAGCCGTACTTACCGCAGGGGGCTTTATTGCTTTTTACTTTCTTGAATTTAACAACACCCTTGTGCGCCACAGCAGTTCCGGAAAACTGATTACCGCATTTTTCGGAGCAGTTACACCGCGTACAGCCGGATTCAATACCGTCGATACCGCTTCACTCCTTTTTCCGACCACCCTCTTACTGTTCTTTCTGATGTGGGTAGGAGCTTCTCCGAAATCCACCGGAGGTGGAATCAAAACCACAACCCTTGCCATAGCCGTATTGAACATTTTAAGCTTGGTTAGAGGCAGTTCACGTATCGAGATTTTTAAACGAGAGATTGTTGAAGTAACCCTTAAGAGGGCCTTCGCTATGATTTCGTTGTCCATTATTGTCATCAGCATCGGAATTGTGCTCATCTCAAGCCAAGAACCAGAGATTGAAATGCTAAAAATCGCATTTGAGTGTATCTCGGCCTATAGCACGGTCGGACTCAGTATGGGAATCACAGAGGGGCTAAGCTCGGTGAGCAAGTTGGTTCTAATCTTTCTCATGTTCATCGGTAGGGTAAGCGCCTTAACCGTTCTTTTTGCTATCTTCAGAAAGAAGGTGGTGCGCAATTACAGATATCCAAAAGAAGAAATAACCATTCACTAAAAAATGAAATACATCATTGTCGGACTCGGAAATTTTGGGGCCTCTTTAGGTCAGAAACTTACTAGCCAAGGAAACGAGGTTATTGGAATTGACACTAGCGCTGCCAAAGTCGAGGCCTACCGCGAAAAGATCACCTATACGATGGAGATGGACGCTACCGATGAGCTCGCCGTATCTGGATTGCCATTGAAAAGCACTGACATCGTCATAATTGGTATCGGCGAAGATCAAGGAGCTAATGTGATGGCTACCGCGCTCTTCAAGAATTTAGAAGTAAAGCGCCTCATCAGTCGCTCCATTAATCCACTTCACGAAAAAGTCCTAGAGGCCATTGGTGTCGATGAGATCGTTCGACCTGAAGAAGAAACCGCTGAGAGATGGGCTAAGAAGTTATGCCTCATCAACGTAGTTGATTCATTTGAACTCAATGACGATTTCAGCATAATCGAGGCAACAGTGCCTAAAGAGTACGTCGGTAAAACGTTAAAAGATGTCGGGTTCAGGTCAAAATACAACCTCTTGGTGTTAACCATTATTAAGAAGGTAGAAGTGACCTCACTGCTCGGGAACAGCAAGGTTGAAAACCAGGTTCAAGGAGTCGCCTCTGCTGAGAACGTTTTAGAAGAAGGTGACATCTTGGTGCTTTACGGGGCAAACAAAGACCTTCAGCATTTCTTAAAGCAGAAATTTAGATAGTCCTTAGACGCTCGATATTGTCCAAAATTTGTTCTACCTCTTGGGCGTATTGAAAATCAAGAAGCGTTAATCCGTTCGCATCATGCGTGGTCAAAGAAACCTCTATATCCTTGGCGCTTACAAGGGTGTCCGGATGGTGATTGAGTTCATAGGAAACTCTTGAAAGACGGGTCAATAGCTCATGCACCTCTTGCATTGAATGCATCGAGACCATTAGTGAAATTTGTTCTTCTTTCAGTTTCCACGGATACCGAAGTCGCTCATTCAGCCACTTTAGTTGCTCTTGCTCAGTCAATCTTTTCATAACTTACAAGTTGCAAATAAATACGATGAAAAACCACCTTCTTCTAGGGTTGCTTTTTGCTCCTCTTTTTACGCTTTTCGCGCAAATAAATCCAGAGAATATTGAGATCATTAGAGATGCTTATGGCGTGCCACACATTTATGCCAAAACCGATGCTGAGGTAGCCTATGGGCTTGCTTGGGCACATGCAGAAGACGATTTCCAAACCATTCAATTGAGCTATTTGGCAGGAGATGCCAAGCTTTCAAGAGCTATTGGGCTCAAAGGAGCACCTGCAGATTTTTTGCAGCAACTCATCCAGGCCGAAAAAACTGCAAGAGAACACGTACACACCTTGAGCGATGCCTTTATGGCAGTCATCAAGGGTTACGCTGCGGGCTTGAACGCTTATGCCGAGGCCCATGAAGAAGAAGTTATCTTAAAAGAACTGTTCCCGGTAACCCCTATTAAAATGATCGCATATTCGCAATTGCAGCTTTTTGTTTCGAATGCAGCAGATCAGTTAGTCAGCCAAATTGTAAGCAACAAAACCCCGAAAAAGATTCCAGATGAAGACGTACAAGGGTCAAACCTTATCGCTCTATCAAGCGCGAAGACAGGAGAAAATGCCAGTTACCTCACCATCAATACGCATCAACCTCTAGAAGGCCCGACCTCTTGGTACGAAGCCCACCTGGTGAGTGAAGAGGGCACCAATATCATTGGTGCTTTGTTTCCTGGAGCCCCCTGTGTACTTACAGGTGCTAACGAATATCTAGGGTGGACACACACAGTGAATTTTCAAGACAAGGCCGACTTGTACAAGCTTGAAATGCTCGATAAAAAAGCGCTAACCTACCGCGTAGATGAGGATGAACTAACGCTAGAAAAACACAAGGCCAAGGTCTATGTAAAACTCTTTGGTTTAAAAATCGGTATCAACCGCACCTTCTACACGAGCATCTATGGGCCCACCTTAAGAAACGCCAAAGGATTTTATGCCGTACGAACCCCTAGCACTACTACCATATTGGCCTTAGAACAATGGTGGCGGATGAATAAGGCACGCTCGTTCACAGAATTCTACAACACCTTAAAAATGAATGCGTTACCAGGATATAATATCGGTTATGCAGACCGTAACGATACCATTTTTTACATCTCTAACGGCAAGATGCCGATGCGCGCAGAAGGATACAATTGGAAGGGTGTGGTACCCGGAAACACCTACGCCACGCTATGGGACACCTATTACGACACCGAAGATCTTCCGCAAGTCATACAGCCTCAATCAGGGTATGTATACAATGCGAATCACAGCCCATTTAAATCCTCTTCATTAGCCGACAATCCTGACCCCAACGATTATCCTGAAGCCATGGGCTACGAACGCTACGACAACAATAGAAGCACCAGACTTTTTGAGCTTTTAGAAGCGCATAAGACCATAGATTTTCAAACCTTCAAAAAAATCAAATACGACCACACCTTGCCCGATCCCCTTAACTACAATTATGTCAACCTCAATGCACTGTTTGACATGAATCCTGCTGATTACCCAGGTGTTGGAGGATTGTTACGTAAAATACAGACCTGGGATCGCGTGGCCTCTGCCGACTCAAAAGGAGCCGCAGCTTATGCTATCCTGTATTATCAATTGCGCCAATACTGGTCACAATTAGGCCCAGACAAGACCTTTGATGCAGCCACCATTCACAAGGCTCTGAAGAAAACTAGCCGCTACATGGACAAGCATTTCAATAGCCAAGACATCACCCTCGGTGACTTTCAAAAACTAGTTCGTGGCGATAAAAACATACCCATCTGGGGGCTTCCTGACGTAGTTACCGCCATGCACGGTGCGCCTTATAAAGACGGACGCTACCGCATCACCAACGGCGAATCGTATATCGCACTCATTCAATTCAGAGAGAACAAGACGCAGTATCAATCGGTCATCTCATACGGAAACAGCAATCGTGAAGACGGATTACACTTTGACGATCAAATGAAACTGTATCAAAATTTTCAAACGAAGCCCATGTCGTTTGATCGCGAAGACGTCTTGCAGAACGCGGTGAGAAGTTACCACCCTCTTGAAGAGCGTTAGATCAAATTTGTTATTGCGTATATTCGTGATGCTATGGAATCTTTTTTGAACTTCTTTGAACTCATGCCGGTTTGGATGAAGGCGGCATGGATCTTTATCGTACTCGGTGTTTTCTGGATTGCAGAAGGGTATTACGCCCAAGTAAATTTCAACTACAAAAAGTGGCGGCATGCTCGTGTAAACGGGTCGCTTCTGTTAATGGTAATGGCCATCAACGTAGGATTTGGAACACTAACCGCTTTGCTCTACCAATGGCTAGACAGTAGCTCTTTTGGCTTGCTTCAACTAGTCGATTGGCCTGTGTGGGTAGAGTTGATACTTGCGCTGATAGTACTTGATTTTATCGCCCAATACTTGGTTCACTTCTTACTTCACAAGGTGCCCGCGCTTTGGAGGCTGCATCTAGTGCATCACAGTGACAAGAAAGTGGATGTGACTACCGGAACACGTCACCACCCGCTAGATTTTCTGCTTCGAGAAACTTTCGCACTCATTGCGATTGCGCTAACGGGGATGCCCATATCTTTTTATCTATTCTATCGCATTTTGAGCGTGCTGTTTACCTATTTTACACACGCTAATATTGCCTTACCACTAGTGGTTGACAAGGCCATTTCGTACGTCTTTGTCACCCCGAATATGCACAAATTTCACCATCACAATGAATTGCCATGGACCGATTCAAACTACGGAAACATGCTCTCAGTATGGGATCGTCTATTTGGTACCTTTGTATATGGTGATGTTTCGAAAGTGGTCTATGGGGTAGACATTGCAGACCACAAAGACGATCAAAATCTTTGGGTGCAGTTGGGGATCCCTTTTGACAGATCGGTCAAGTCTAAATCTTAATTAAGACAACTCCCAGAAGATCGGGAGCAGGTAAAATACCCACGCCGTAATTAAAAGGATAGAAAGCAAATTGAGGCCTAGTCCCGCCCTGATCATATCTTTCATGCTCACATAACCCGAACCAAATACCACCGCGTTTGGGGGTGTAGCTACGGGCAGCATAAAAGCGCAAGAGGCCGCAAGCGTTGCTCCAATCATAAAAATGTACGGATGCACTCCCATCGCAGCGGCAAGAGGAGCCAAAACGGGTAAAATCATGGCTGTGGTCGCCAAGTTTGAGGTGATTTCGGTCAAGAAATTGATGGCCGCCACAAGCACTAATGTCATAACTAGCAAAGGCAAGAACTCCAAGGTTATAAGCTGCTCGGCAAACCATTGAGCAAGACCAGTATCTTTGAAACCTTGAGCGATAGCTAAGCCTCCTCCAAAGAGGATGAGAATGCCCCAGGGAAGCCTCTTTGAGTCGTCCCAACTCAAAATAGCAGTAGCTGAGCCTTGCCCTGATCCTCGAATCACGAATAAAGAAATGCCCGCACTTAATGCAATAATCGTGTCGTCTATGGCAGGTAGAAATGGGCTCAACAGAAACGACCTGCTGATCCAAGCCACAGCAGTGAGCACAAATACGACCGCCACCTTCTTCTCGTCTGAACTCATCGTGCCAAGGGCTTCTCTCTGCCTTTTAATCTCTTCTACCCCACCTGTAAAATCATCAGCCTTTAGCCTAATGGCAAAGCGCGTCAAGTACACCCAACACAAGGCCAACAATACAATAGAAAGCGGCAGGGCCAATAACATCCATTCTAAAAATCCGATTTCTACACCGTAAAGTTCCTTCACAATACCGGCTAAGACCAAATTAGGTGGTGTGCCAATCAAGGTGCCTATCCCTCCAATTGAAGCGCTATAAGCGATAGCCAGCATAAGCATTTTACCGAATTCGGTGTGCTCATTTTCTGGAGTATCAGGATGGTCTCTGTACTGAGCGATGATGGCCAGTCCTATCGGAAGCATCATCACTGAAGTGGCCGTATTCGAGATCCACATCGATAAAAAGGCGGTGGCCACCATAAATCCGAGTACGATCATACGCATCCGTGTTCCAATAGAAGCAATGATGAGTAGCGCGATGCGTCTATGTAGATTGACTTTTTCGATGGCAATGGCTAATAAAAATCCTCCTAAATACAAAAAGACGTACTTGTGACCATAAGCAGCAGTGGTAGTTCCTAAATCTAAGGCGCCAGTCAGCGGAAAGAGAATAATGGGTAACAAGGCACTCACCGCAATAGGTACAGCTTCGGTAACCCACCAAGTACCTACCCATAAAGCAACGGCCAGTGCAGCCGTAGCTTCTGTCGAAAGTCCTTCAGCAGAGGGCCCGAATTGAACAAAGGCAAAAAGCAAAGGCCCCAAGACAAGTCCGAGGGTGGCAGAGGTAAATCGTTTATTCATCAGCCAGGGCCCATTTAGTTGCCAATGCAGAGAGTGAACTCAAGCCCATCACTAATGCATACGGTAGGCCCAAAGCGAGAAATATATCAGGCTGTAAAAAGTAAAGCGCAATCAAAAAAACCAATTTGAGTCCTTCGAAGGCCAGTGCCCATTTTGATCCGTCCATAAGTGAGGTGTACCCCATTACCATTAAAAAGATGAGTCCGCCAATTATCAGCCTGTGTACATTACTCAAGTCAGAGAAAATGGCAAAGAAGTAAAACAGCAAGCTAATGGCCGCTAAAAACTGAATGAAGACCACCACTTTTCGAATCAGTCCACTCTTCGGATCGTATCGTTCGTAGGTATAAACGTCTTCAATAATAGGTCGCTCAAAACGCGCTGCGACATCGGCGGGTCGCCATCCGGTGGGCATAAACCAGATTCGAAGTTTGTCAGCAAAACGCTCTGCGTACCAAGCATCGATGAGTAGATTGTAAACATGTTGAAAATTGATCCAGAGCGGATTATACGTGCGCGCCGGCTTTAACACACCGTATCGCGGTGGCACCTCATCTAATTCTTCTTGAAAGGTTCCGAATAGTCGATCCCAAATTGAAAAAATTTGGCCTAGGTTCTTATCGATGTATTCTGGATTGATTGCGTGATGCACACGGTGCTGCGAAGGGGTTACAAGAATGTATTCGAGCCATCCGAGCTTTCCGATGTGCTGGGTATGGTACCAAAACTGTCCGAAAAGATGCAACGGACCTAGTACGGCAATTACCGAATAGGGCACCCCAAGGAGTGCCGCTGGTAGCAGGAGCACCGCGGTGTAACCTATCACGTTCGAAATCGATTGCCGCAACGCACACGCCAAATTAAAGTCTTCACTTGAATGGTGAATGACGTGTTGGTTCCAGAAAATATTGATGTGATGGCTTAAACGATGATTCCAGTATCCGGCGAAATCGATGGCCACAAAGGCAATGACCCAGGTCGCTACTGTATCTGAAAGCTCAGTAATGGCGAGCCGCGAAGCTAAATACGGATAACTCACTAAAACAATTGCCAGCCCCAAACTGTCTTTAAGCACATTGGTCACGCCGCTGCTTAGACTGCTCAAGGTGTCGAAAAAACGATACTTCTGATTCTTTACAAAGTGCCCATAGGCCACCTCTAAAAGCACGAGTACCATAAAGGCGGGTATAGCGTAAAGTAAAGCGTTGGCATACGAAATCATAAGGTTAAAAATACTAAAATTATAGACCAAGACTCTTCCCAAACTTCGCTGTACTTTTGCAGCAAAAGACTTCTTATGCACTTAAACGTGAACGACGAAACGGCAACGTTGCGTTCGGTAATCTTAGGTACAGCGACGCTCAATGGGCCCACTCCAAGCGTTGAAGAAGCCTACGATCCTAAATCGCGTTTTCATATTGCCCAAGGCAGCTATCCGCTAGAGGCCGACATGGTTCAAGAGCTCGAAGGCTTTGCTGCAGTGCTGGTGAAACATGGTGTTGAGGTATTTCGTCCTGAAGTCATAGAAAATTGCAACCAGATTTTTTCTCGTGACATAGGTTTCGTGGTCAACGATTGTTTTGTGAGGGCCAATATCTTACCCGATCGCGAGCGTGAAATTGAGGCCATTGCACCTATTCTTAAACACATCGATCCCCATAAAATTTTAACCCCACCTCAAGAAGTCCATGTAGAGGGTGGTGACGTAATGCCTCACCACGACTATCTTTTTGTGGGCTACTATAAAGGTGCCGATTACCCAGAAACCATTACGGCTAGAACCAATGAAGCCGCGGTATCATGGCTGGAGTCAGTCTTCACGACTAAGGAGGTTAAAGCCTTTGAATTGCGTAAATCAAATACCGATCCCTTTACGAATGCGCTTCATCTTGATTGCTGTTTTCAGCCGGTGGGCGATCATTACGGGATCATTCACGAAGAGGGATTCTTACACCCTGAGGACGTGGACTTTTTGACCGAACTCTTCGGAGAAGAAAACCTGTTCAAAATCTCTGCCCAAGAGATGTACGATATGACGAGCAATATATTCTCGATCAGCCCCAAGGTGGTGGTCTCTGACCATCATTTTGTGCGCCTTAACGCGTGGCTAAGAGAAAGAGGTATTGCCGTAGAGACCATTTCTTTTAGAGAAATCGCAAAGCAAGAGGGGCTGCTCCGCTGCACCACCCTGCCGCTTTCAAGAAGATCCACATAATACGAAGCTATGAAACAGTACAGTTCTCACCTCTTGATGGTAAGGCCCTCGAGCTTTAGAATGAATGAGCAGACGGCGGTCAATAATTATTTTCAAAGCGATTCTGAGCTTGGTGCTGAGGCCATTGTTCAAGAGGCACGTTTAAAATTCGACGCCATGGTAACAGCGCTAAGAAGCGCCGGAGTTGAAGTGGTAGTTTTCGATGAGCCTGAGGGGAGCGATACCCCAGATGCACTGTTTCCGAACAACTGGATCTCTATGCATGCCGACAAAAGAGTGGCCTTATACCCTATGTATGCAGAGAACCGAAGAGAAGAGCGCCGTGAAGAGGTACTTGATCTGCTCGAAAAAGAAGGGTTCCAGATCGAAGAAATCGTAGATTATACCAGCGCTGAAGAAGAAGGATTTTTTCTTGAAGGTACCGGAAGCATGATACTTGATCACATCAATCGCATCGCCTACTGCGCACTCTCTGAACGCGCTGATGAAGAATTATTCATCGAGTTTTGTGAAGACTTCGAATACACTCCTTGCACCTTTAACGCCTATCAAAGCGTTAAGGATAAGCGACTCCAAATCTATCATACCAATGTCATGATGTGCGTCGCAGATCGCTATGCAGTGGTTTGTCTTGAATGCATCGATGATACCTCTGAACGCAAACAGCTCAAGAAACAGCTAAAAGACTCTGGTAAAACCATTGTGGCCATTACCGAAGATCAAATGCATCAATTTGCCGGCAATATGCTGCAGGTGGGCGACCAAGACGGAAACCCGATACTGGTGATGAGCGATACCGCTTACAACAGTTTACGACCTGATCAGCTGCGCATTTTGGAATCGTTCAATCCTATTATTCATCCTGAGTTGAACCTTATTGAACAATGCGGAGGCGGTAGTGCCCGATGCATGATGGCCGAAATCTTTTTGCCTAAAGCGTAGAAAAAGGCTTGTTGATGATGATCAGATCGGTCTGGCGTCCGTCGATATAACGCACCCCATTCTCATCAAAAAAGGCCTCTTCCTCGAGCATAATGCGCACATCTTTTCCCCATTCTTTGATGAAAACTGAGGCGTTGAGCTCAATAGAGTAAGCGGTGTTAAGATGCAACGGATAGTCTCCTGTTACCGGAACGCCCCCTTGAGAGTCCCACATCCCTAAGGTGGTTCCTGCCGCGTGGCCATGGTATCCGATCGGGTGTGTATAGATAGACGGGGTGATTCCTTCTTCAATGGCTTGTGCACGACTCATCGCAAGCACCTCGTTTCCAGTTCGACCTTCTTTAAAATTATCGGTGAAAATATCTTGTAGCCTGTTTCCGGTGGCCAGTGCCTTTTTCAAATAGTCGGGCGCATCTGTTTCGCCTGCACGCAGTACATAGGCATGCTCTTGCTGATCTGTGTTCAAACGCAAGTAGGTAATACCAAAATCACAATGCAACAGGTCTCCGGGCATAATGACCTGAGTGTCGGGCCGTTTCGAGAAGGTTCTCAGATGATCAAAGCGTTCAGGGTCAGCACGTTGTATGTCAACCGTCGGATGAAACCAGGTTTGTAATCCTAAAGAACGAACCTTGTCACGCATGAACCAGACCACATCTTCAGTAGTCGTTACCCCAGGGGTGATCACCTTTTCTGAAAAGGCTTCAGCTATGATGTTATGGCTGATACGTTCAATGTGTGGGTAAATTGCCATTTCTTTGTCGGTTCGGGTCTCTAGCCACGCCAAGGCAAGTTTCTCTGCAGAAACCACACGTTTAGCAAGCTTAGTCCCCAAGGCCTCTAGCAGCTGTTCTTTGTCGGTAGCTACGATCCCGTCTGCAAGTCCAAAATATTCAGACTGATTGATTCCAATAACCTTGGGATTTCTTTCTTCTACAATCTCTCGAAGTCGCGCCCATTGGTCGGGCTGTTGCTCTTTGTTCCATACACTTTTAAAGGCTGATCCCACATCGTAACGGGCAACAGCAAGCGTTTCTATCATCGAACCGTTATTGAAAAAAACCAAAATGGTTCTTCTACGGGCGGCCAACCACTCAGCCGGCAGAAGCGTCTTGATAATAGGGTCTTCATTGTATTCTCTTGAAACCACAATCCACATGTCAATCCCTGTATCGGCCATGAGTCTGGGTAGATAATTTTGAATCTTGTCTTCAAGTAACTCATTGATGACGCGAGCGCGTTCTTTCATGGGCAAAATGGCCCCATAGTCTTGAGCATAACCCAGAGCGGTGCTGTTTACAAGAAGGAGTAAAGCGATGATTTTTATACCTTTCATAGGTGTTCTAATTTTCTTTTCAAGATATGCGAACTTTTTGAATCCTGCACATGCCCCTATCATCTGAAACCCATACGAATGAGCCTTGCCTTTTCAGTATAGGCTACGGACTGAGAAGCCCAGAAGAGTTTCTCGATTTGTTGCGAACACATGCGGTAGATGTTGTCGCAGATGTGCGCTCAAACCCTTATTCAAAGTGGAATCCTGATTTTTGTAGAGAACCCATTGCGGCTTACCTCAAAGAACACAAAGTCCAATACGTCTATATAGGCGATATGATCGGAGGTATTCCGAAAGACGACAGCTGTTACACAAATGGCAAGCTCGACTATCAAAAAGCCAAACTGCATCCGACCTTCACCCAAGGAATAGCACGCTTATTGGTCGCTCTCGAAAAAGGCTTTCGTGTGGCTTTGATGTGTGGAGAGGTAGAACCTCATCAATGCCATCGATCAAAGCTTATCGGAGAAGTGCTAGCCGAAAAGGGCATTTCATTGAGTCACATTCTTAACAACACTACTATAAAGTCGCAAACCCAGGTGATGCTCGAGCTCACCAAAGGCCGAAATACCCTAGATTTATTCGGAAACCCCTCACTTTAATTATGAGAACGCTATTCTTTATCGCCCTACTATGCACAGGTTTTCACGCCACCGCACAAAAACAACCCAGCCCCAAGGTAAGCCGTACCATAGATGCCCTTTTCGAGCATCAGATCGAGGCTTGGAATGCTGGAGACACTCAGCGCTTTATGGAGGGATACTGGGAAGACGATCGCTTGATCTTTGTGGGCAGCAGTGGCCCAACCTATGGCTATCAAAACACATTAAAGGGATACAACAAGCGCTACCCCAATCGCGCTGCCATGGGCACTCTTGCCTTTGACATCTTAGAAAAACGTCAATGGGACAGGCGTACGATTCAGGTCGTTGGTAAGTTTACACTCTACAGAGAGCACGATACCCCAACAGGGCATTTCACCTTACTGCTTCGAAAAATAAGGAGAAAATGGGTGATCGTGAGTGACCACTCTTCTTAGAGTGCGGCGTAAAACATCCAGGCCATCCACAACACTAAGGCCAACTTCAAAAGCGATCCTGCAAGCACTCCCATTAAAGAGCCGAGGGCAGCTCTGGCTGCGGCTTTGATATCAGACTGTTGCACGTACAATTCACCCGCAAAGGCACCCAAAAACGGTCCGAATAAAAAGCCGAATGGCGGAAAGAACAGTAATCCTAAAACCAATCCGACAAATGATCCTATGGTTCCAGCTTTAGCCAAGTCGATCCGATAGCGCCTTCTCCGCTAAATTCCAATACCAAGAGTGCTAAATAGCCAATGATGGGTCCAGGAATAACGGGCACAAAACAGCCAATGATTCCTACGATCAAAAGCAGGCTTCCGAGCAGTATATAAAGCAATTCCATAGGTAAGGTCTTGAAGCTAAATTACATCATTTAGTACTTTGTTTTGCATAGTACCTTTTTTTATTTATATATTTGCATAAAATAGTTCTGTATATGAATTTAGAAAACACAAAAGCACAGATGCGCAAAGGCGTTTTAGAGTATTGTATTCTCGCAGTTCTCAAAGATCAAGACCTCTACGCTTCTGAAATTTTAGAGCACCTGAAACAGGCCAAACTGCTGGTGGTAGAGGGTACGCTCTATCCGCTGCTTACGCGACTCAAAAATGCCGATCTGTTGCAGTACAGATGGGAAGAGTCTACGAGCGGGCCTCCTCGCAAGTACTTCACCTTGACCGAAGAAGGAGTCGCCTTTTTAGATGAATTAAAAATCACTTGGAACGAATTGCAACACGCTATAAATACGGTAACCAATAAATCATGAAAAAAACGTTAACCATTAATCTTTCTGGTCTAGTCTATCACATCGATGAAGACGCTTACACCAAACTGCAAGGCTATCTTGATTCGATCAAGGCCTATCTCGACAATACACTCGGAAGAGATGAGATCATTGCGGATATCGAAAACCGCATTGCTGAACTCTTTTCGAGCAAAAACAAATCAGTGATCTCTATAGAAGACGTTGAAGAAGTGATTGCGATCATGGGGCAACCCGAAGACTATGTGTCTGAAGAAGATACCCCAAAACAAGAGCGCACACACTTCAATGAGAGTAGTAAAAAGCGCCTCTATAGAGATCCTGACAATCAAGTGCTCGGAGGGGTCTGTTCGGGGATCGGCCACTTCACCGGTATAGATCCCGTCTGGGTACGCCTTATTTTCTTGGCACTCCTGTTCAGTGGCGTCTCGGCCATCTTCTACTTTGTGCTTTGGATCATCATCCCTAAGGCCATTAGCATCTCACAAAAACTAGAGATGAAAGGAAAAGCGGCCACTTTCAGCAACATTGAGGATTTCGTGAAAGAGAGTTATCAGAACGTGAAAGAGGATCTTAAAAATGTCAACTTTAAAGGCGCCCAACACAAGGCTCAAGAAGGAGCAAAAGGATTTTTCGCATTTGTCGGAGAGCTCTTCAGTGCACTCTTCAAAGCCATTGGGCGATTGCTAAGTATCATAGGTGAAATCGTGGGAAAGCTTTTCGGAGTGCTCATCATCGCGGTGACACTCGTATTCTTAATCGCCATAACCGTTAGTTTCATTGTCGGAAGTTTTATCGATGTTCACATCGGCAATGACATTTTAATGCTTCCTGGGTTTCAATACATGGAATCCAATTGGGGCGGACCCTATCATCCGATATTCTATCACATCAGTATGATGTTGACCTTCGGAATACCGGCATTTAGCCTACTCTTGGTCGCACTTCAGTTGTTGTTCAAGAATATGGGGCGTCTTTCAGGCAGCGTCAAAATCGGAATGCTGGCCGTATGGATGATCGCACTCATTTCTTTCATCGTGATGAGTCTCACGCGCTTTTAAAGGCGTGAGGCCTTTACCGATTGGGCATTTTTGCGTGCTACCACTTCAGCTAAAGGGGTAGAACTGATATGGCTTTCAAGCCATGACAAGACATCTAAATAAAGAAAAGAGCGCCGCTCGTAGTAGTCTTCTTCTAAAGGAAGCAACTGCCCGTGTAGCGCTCTAAATTTTTCTTTCAAATCTTGAGGATAAACCGATCCGAGCTCGCGTATGAATTGAATGAGAAGTCGCTGCACCTGATGCAGGTCGTTCATTCGAATCAAGAAGCGGTAGGTACTTAACAAGAGGCGATCAAGATCGTCATCTAATCCTGCTTCGAAGTGCGCAATCACATCTAATATGCGCGAAAAACACAAGAGATCTTCACGCATCGTAAGCGATGTATTCGCAATGATTGGTCTCAAGTAGGCAATGCACTGCGCGTAGTCGGCAGCTCCGAAATACATGCACGCCATTTTGTAATTCAACATCATCACATGATGTGCATCAATCTGATTCTCAAAGGTCTTTACGCCCTCTTTCACCTCAGTCACTAGCTTCAATCCTTCATTAAATGTGCCTTTTAAGAAATGAAGATTCATTTCATTGTTGACCCGATATAAAAAGGCTAGGGCTTGTGTATTAGTGTTTTTCGGAAAAGCATCTGAGGCAATAGTTTCACGAAGCGTCTCGAGGGTGGTTTTGAACTTTTCAGGGTGTCTCAATAACAGTAGAGACTCCATCAAATAGTTATTTGCCTTTAGATAAAAAATGGGGTGCGAGGTGAGCATTTCGGGGTACTGTTCAAAGAGGTACACCCAACGAGAAGCATGCTTGAAAAGCCCCAAAAAATCTTGAGTGATCATGCTATACCACACATGGGCCTTGGCGTACCAAAGGCGCTCTCTAAACCCTAATTGTTCGTAATCGACTTTCGGAAGTTCTCTGAAGAAAAACTGAGTGATATCGCGGTATTCATCATCACTTTTAACGTATCCGGCCTTGAGCAAACGCTCGTAGAGCAAGAGCGATAAATTCGACAGTTGACTGCAGAGCATATTGGCCTCTCCGAGTTCTCTGGCATCAGAAACTAAGGCTTCGGTTCTGTTGCTCATGCTTCGCGTGATGTACTGAGATTCAATAATTTTTTCAAACTCTACAATTTCGTATTGCGTGTACTTCTCATCCCACTTTTTCGCCATTTGTTTGGCCTTCTCAAGAATCTTTAAGCTTTGTCGGTACAAGCCCTTCTGATACAGAACCGTGGCAAAATCAAGCTGTTCGCGAATGAGCATGCGCGGATTTTGGATACTCGGATTCAACCTCAACGAGGTGAGCAATTGCTTGTAGAGGTGTGATTTGAGATTTGCTAACTGCGTGCGAGATACAAAAGATTGCTTGAGCAATTCACGCTCGTCGTACACCTCAGCGTGATCAAAAAAATCAAATAATTGGATGAATTTTGAATCGCGGTGCCCTTCAATTCTATTCGCATAGAGCTTAAATTGTCGTTTTTGTGCCTTAGTCAGTGACTTTATGAGCAAAAAGACCGGATCTTGCGTATTTTTAGGTGTCGCCGGATATTTTTTGTTAACTCTCTGCATATTAGTAAAATAGGATCATAATTGTAGGGTTGAATTTCGTAATATAATCCGTGATACCCAAATAAAGCATCAAAGAGCGGTTATTTTTGAGTTTAATATTTGCGTAAGTCGCTATGGGCAAAGAAAAAGTAGAAATTTTCGATACCACTCTAAGAGACGGAGAGCAGGTCCCTGGCTGTAAGCTAGACACCAAAAGCAAACTTGAAATTGCTGAACAACTCGACGCTCTGGGGGTAGATATCATTGAGGCCGGATTCCCCATCTCTAGCCCAGGTGATTTTAAAGCGGTTGAGGCCGTTGCGAAATTGGTTAAAAATGCAAGAGTTTGCGGTTTGACCCGTGCTGTTGAAAAAGACATTGACGTAGCTGCTGAAGCACTTAAGTCGGCCGTTCGACCACGCATTCATACCGGAATCGGCACCTCTGACTCTCACATCACTCACAAGTTTAGAGCGACAAGAGAACAAATCATCGAACGGGCAGAAAAGGCCGTCGCTCATGCCAAGCGCTATGTTGAAGACGTCGAGTTCTATGCAGAAGATGCCGGACGAACAGACAATGAATTCTTAGCCCGAGTGTGCGAAAAAGTGATTGCCGCCGGAGCTACCGTGCTCAACATTCCAGATACCACAGGATACTGTCTGCCTGAAGACTACGGAGCGAAAATTGCTTACCTGAAAGCGAACGTCAAAGGGATCGAAAAGGCGACCCTTTCGTGCCATTGCCACAACGATCTCGGTCTAGCCACGGCAAACGCGATTTCAGGAGCACGCAACGGAGCGCGCCAAATCGAGTGTACCATCAACGGTATCGGAGAACGCGCCGGAAACACCGCTTTAGAAGAAGTGGTGATGATCATGCGTCAACACCCAGGCCTTGACCTATACACTGACATCAATACCAAACTACTCAATTCAATCAGCCATTTAGTTTCTGATCGCATGGGCATGTTTGTTCAAGCCAATAAAGCCATCGTCGGCGCCAATGCCTTTGCTCATAGCTCGGGCATACACCAAGACGGTGTAATCAAGAATAGAGAAACCTATGAAATTATCGATCCGCTAGAAGTGGGTGTCGATCATTCGGCTATAGTACTCACTGCCAGAAGCGGTCGTGCGGCCCTCGCGTACCGCGCTAAAAACTTAGGGTTCGAATTTGACAAATTGATGCTCGATACCATGTATGAGCAATTCTTGATCATGGCCGATTCCAAAAAAGAAATCGACGATAACGATATCGAAGTACTAGTAAAACAAGTGAAGCAATAAACCTAGCTTTCAACCTCCATGAAAAAAACATTATTTGACAAAGTATGGGATGCGCATGTGGTTTCTTCTGTACCTGAAGGACCAGATGTACTCTTTATCGATCGCCATATGGTGCACGAAGTAACGAGTCCGGTAGCCTTTTTGGGATTAAAAAACCGCGGCATCAAAGTGTTGTATCCTGAGCGCACGTTCGCTACTGCAGATCACAACACCCCTACACTCAACCAACACCTTCCTGTAGCCGATGCACTATCTGCGAATCAACTTTCTGCGCTAGAGCGCAATGCAGCAGAGCACGGCATTTCTTATTGGGGACTCGGTCACGAGAAAAACGGTATTGTACACGTGGTGGGCCCAGAATACGGTATTACCCTTCCGGGGGCAACCATTGTCTGCGGAGATTCTCATACCTCAACGCATGGAGCCTTTGGTGCGATCGCATTCGGAATCGGTACCTCTGAGGTTGAAATGGTACTCTCTACCCAATGTATCATGCAGCCTAAACCGAAAAGCATGCGCATTCACATTGAGGGAATGCCAGGCAGAGGCGTTACTCCTAAAGACGTTGCTCTATTTATCATCTCAAAACTCAGTACTTCAGGGGCTACAGGGCACTTTGTAGAATATACCGGTGAGGTCTTCGAAAAGATGAGTATGGAGGGTCGTATGACCGTGTGTAACCTGTCTATTGAGATGGGAGCTCGCGGTGGAATGATCGCTCCTGATCAAACTACTTTCGACTATGTACAAGGGCGTGAATTTGCACCAAAAGGAGCTGACTGGGAGAGTGCGATGAACTATTGGAGCACACTGCACACTGATGAAGGAGCGACCTACGATAAAGAAATAATTTTAAACGGCGCTGAAATCGAGCCGATGATCACCTACGGAACCAACCCTGGGATGGGAACAGGAATCAGCGGAAGCATTCCTTCTCTCGAGCAGGCCGATGGCAGCAAAGAAAGCTACAAGAAGTCGCTTGACTATATGGGCTTCAATGAAAAAGACCAGCTACTCGGCAAAAAAGTCGACTATGTGTTCTTAGGGAGTTGTACCAACGGACGCATCGAAGACTTTAGAGCGTTCACTGAAATCGTGAAGGGGCGTAAGAAAGCAGATCACATTACGGCTTGGTTAGTACCCGGATCACACAAAGTACGTCAAGCCATCATTGACGAAGGATTGTTCGACATCCTCTCTGAGGCCGGCTTTGAACTTAGAGAACCTGGCTGTTCTGCTTGTCTTGCAATGAATGAAGACAAGATTCCGGCCGGAAAAGTGGCTGTCAGTACCTCAAACCGAAACTTCGAAGGGCGTCAAGGCCCAGGAGCTCGTACGATGCTCGCCAGCCCAACGGTGGCAGCGGCAACCGCAGTAACTGGAGTTGTGACTGACCCTAGAACCTTAATCGACTAACACATGGCCTACGATAAATTTACCACCCTAAGCAGTTCTGTAGTTCCGCTACCGATAGAAAATGTAGATACCGA
This sequence comes from Flavobacteriaceae bacterium, assembly GCA_023264015.1. Taxonomy (GTDB): domain Bacteria; phylum Bacteroidota; class Bacteroidia; order Flavobacteriales; family Flavobacteriaceae; genus UBA3478. The sequence continues at coordinate 29,244 of JALQTJ010000011.1, forward strand.
TCAGATCATTCCTGCCCGCTTTTTAAAGGCGACGGAGCGCAAGGGATTTGGAGACAACCTCTTTCGCGATTGGCGTTTCAATCAAGACGGAAGTCCTAAGGCTGATTTTGTACTGAATAACGACACCTACTCTGGAAAAATCTTGGTAGGCGGAAAAAATTTCGGTTCAGGATCTTCACGAGAGCACGCTGCATGGGCCATCTACGACTATGGGTTCCGCTGTGTGATTTCGAGCTTCTTTGCCGATATCTTCAAGAACAACTGCCTTAACATTGGGGTGCTTCCTGTTCAAGTATCTGAAGGATTTCTTCAATCCATCTTTGATGCCGTTAAAGAAGACCCTAAGACCGAAGTAACGGTAGACCTAGGTACTCAAACGGTGACGCTCAATGCCACTGGTGCACAAGAAACTTTTGAGATTTCAGCCTACAAAAAACAAAATCTCCAAAACGGATTCGACGATATCGATTACCTATTGAATATCAAATCTTCAATCGAAGGTTTCGCCGAAACAAGACCTTTTTAATAGGCCTTTTAAGCCCCGTTCAATGAAACAGAAACAAAGGCCTATTGAGATCATGGACACCACCCTACGCGATGGTGAACAAACTTCTGGGGTTTCTTTTACTGCAGCAGAGAAGCTAACCGTAGCTCAGTTACTGTTAGAAGAGTTGCAGGTAGATCGGATTGAAATCGCCTCGGCAAGAGTTTCAAAAGGAGAACAAGAGGCGGTGAATCGCATTACCTCATGGGCCTCTGATAAAGGGTTACTTGATCGTGTTGAGGTACTCACCTTTGTAGATCAAGGAGTATCACTAGATTGGATGGAGGCTTCGGGAGCTAAGGTGCAAAACCTGCTAACAAAGGGTTCATTAAATCACCTCACTCATCAACTTAAACAAACACCAGAACAACATTTCAATAACGTCGCTGATAACCTTCAAGAAGCTCAAAAAAGAGGCATCCGTTCAAACGTATATCTCGAAGACTGGAGCAACGGAATGCGCAATTCAAAAGACTATGTGTTTGACTATCTCGATCATTTGGTCAAGCAGCCGGTTGAACGCATCTTGTTGCCCGATACGCTAGGGGTACTCACCCCTGATGAGACTTCAAGTTATCTACGTGAGATTCTTTCGCGCTATCCTGAGGTACGCTTTGATTTTCACGGCCATAACGATTACGATCTCGGAGTAGCCAATGTGCTTGAGGCTGTTAAGGCCGGAGTCAATGGCTTACACCTTACCGTCAATGGAATGGGAGAGCGTGCCGGCAATGCCGCATTGGCGAGTAGCATCGCGGTGATCAACGACTTTATTCCTGAAGTGAAGACCCGTGTAAAAGAGAAGGCACTCTATAAAGTGAGTCAACTCGTCGCCACCTTTAGTGGGTTTCATATTCCAGTAAACAAGCCCGTCGTAGGCGCGAATGTATTTACGCAGACCGCCGGGATACACGCAGACGGGGACGCTAAAAACAACCTTTATTTTAACGACCTTTTGCCTGAGCGATTCGGCCGCAAACGCTCTTATGCCCTGGGCAAAACTTCAGGCAAAGCCAATATTCTTAAAAACCTCAATAGCCTCGGAATCTCTCTAGGAGAAGAGGAGCTGAAAAAGGTTACCGCTCAGGTGATTGCCCTTGGAGACAAAAAGCAAAAGGTGACCCTAGACGACCTGCCTTATATCATCTCTGATGTACTAGGTGAAAGTGCCTATGCACAACACGTTAAGATTGAGTCTTATGTTTTGACTCATGCCAAAGGGCTGCAACCCTCCACCACCGTTAGTGTTCGCATCGACGATGAGGTGTATGAAGAAAATGCCTGCGGAGACGGTCAATACGACGCCTTCTTAAATGCCATTCGAAAAATTTACAAGCAACTCTCTCGTGAGCTTCCTCTGCTGATTGACTACTTTGTTCATATTCCACCTGGCAGTCACTCCGACGCCCTATGTGAAACGACCATCACCTGGAAGACAGCTACTCGAGAATTCATCACTAGAGGTCTAGACTCTGATCAGACCGTATCGGCCATCAAGGCCACTGAAAAAATGCTGAACCAAATCTATACAGCCTAAGCATGAAAATGACCATTGCCCTACTCGCCGGAGACGGAATCGGCCCCGAAGTAACCGCTGAAGCGGTTAAAGTCAGTAACGCTATAGCCGAAGTATACGGGCATGAAATCGAATGGAGGCCTGCCCTAACGGGGGCGGCAGCTATCGACGCGGTTGGTGATCCATATCCACCCGAGACCCATGAGGTGTGTGCGAGCTCAGACGCTGTGCTTTTTGGCGCTATCGGACTTCCTCGTTTTGATAACGACCCTTCAGCGAAGGTGCGTCCTGAGCAAGGCCTACTGCGTATGAGAAAAATGCTCGGACTTTACGCCAATGTGCGTCCGACCTTTGTATTTGAATCGCTCATAGACAATAGCCCTTTAAAGCGCGACCGCATTGAAGGTACCGACCTAGTATTCGTTCGAGAGCTTACCGGAGGAATTTACTTCGGAGAGCGCGGACGTCAAGACAACGACAATACCGCCTTCGATACCTGCACCTATACTAGAGATGAAATCGTTCGTCTTGCTCGTAAAGGGTTTGAATTAGCTATGAGCAGAAGAAAGCAACTTTGCTTAGTCGACAAGGCCAATGTACTTGAGACTTCACGCTTGTGGCGTGAAACCGTTCAGAGCATGGAGAAAGAATATCCTGAGGTCACCGTAAGTTACGAGCTCGTAGATGCCGTAGCTATGCGTCTCATTCAATGGCCAAAAGCCTACGACGTGCTTATCACTGAAAACCTTTTTGGAGATATTTTGACCGATGAGGCTTCTGTGATTTCTGGATCTATGGGGTTAATGCCTTCAGCTTCTATTGGATCTAAAGTGGCCTTATACGAACCGATTCACGGATCTTTTCCTCAGGCTACTGGTAAAAACATCGCTAACCCATTGGCAACCATACTATCAGCTGCTATGCTATTTGAAATGTCGTTCAACTTAAAAGACGAGGCCGAACACATTCGTAAGGCCGTCAACCAGTCACTAGCCGACATGGTGGTCACCGAAGACCTAGCCGGATCAAACAAAGCCTATGGCACTTCAGAGGTCGGAGACTATGTGGTGGCCCAAATCAAAAAATAAACTTTTAGCCGACAACTAGAAAGACAAAGGGCGCCCGATGGGCGCCCTTTTTTTGACCGTAGATTGGATAGGTAAAACAAAAACTAAACTATCTTCTTCATTGCGGTCATTGCCGATCTGAGTGTTGCACCCACCTGTTCGATGGGGTGGTTTCTCAGTTGAGCGTTAACCTCTATCAGGGCTCTGTTGTCTACCCCTTTTGCAGCTGTTCCTTTACCGATTACATCAGTATCAATGCCTTTCATGAAATCAGCAAGCAATGGTTTGCAGGCGTGATCAAAAAGGTAACATCCGTATTCAGCCGTGTCAGAAATTACACGGTTCATTTCAAATAGTTTCTTACGCGCAATGGTGTTTGCGATAAGCGGTGTCTCGTGAAGCGACTCGTAATACGCAGACTCTTCTTTGATGCCGGCGTCGACCATGGTTTCAAAAGCCAACTCTACTCCGGCACGCACGAAAGCCACCATTAAGATTCCGTGATCGAAATATTCTTGTTCATCGATAGCAGCGCTAGTTGCGTCGGTCTTCTCAAAAGCTGTTTCACCTGTAGCTGCTCTCCACGTCAATAAGTTTTTATCGTCGTTGGCCCAGTCTTCCATCATCGTCTTAGAGAAGTGGCCTGACATGATATCGTCCATGTGCTTCTGAAAGAGCGGCGTCATGATTTCTTTCAATTGCTCAGACAGTTCGAAGGCCTTGATTTTGGCGCTGTTTGAAAGACGGTCCATCATATGTGTGATTCCACCGTGCTTTAAAGCCTCGGTGATGGTCTCCCATCCATATTGAATAAGTTTGGCGGCATAGGCAGGTTCGATTCCTTTTTCAACCATCTTGTCGAAGCACAAGATCGATCCGGTCTGAAGCACCCCACATAAAATAGTCTGCTCACCCATTAAATCTGATTTTACCTCGGCAACGAAAGACGACTCAAGTACCCCGGCACGGTGACCTCCTGTAGCAACCGCATAGGCTTTTGCTTGTGCTAGACCCTTTCCTTCAGGATCGTTCTCTGGATGCACAGCAATAAGGGTAGGTACTCCAAATCCTCTGCAGTACTCTTCTCTTACCTCTGATCCTGGGCATTTGGGTGCCACCATAATCACGGTAAGGTCTTTGCGAATTTGCATGCCTTCTTCAACCATGTTGAATCCGTGTGAATACGATAGTGTCGCTCCTTTTTTCATAAGGGGCATAACCGCATTGATCACAGGAGTGTGGTTCTTATCTGGAGTAAGGTTGATCACTACATCAGCATTCGGAATAAGTTCTTCGTAGGTTCCTACTTTGAAATTGTTTGATGTGGCGTTCTGATACGAAGCGCGTTTTTCAGCGATGGCTGAGTCACGAAGCGCGTAGCTGATTGACAGTCCTGAATCGCGCATGTTGAGTCCTTGGTTGAGTCCTTGTGCACCGCATCCGACGATCACAATAGACTTTCCTTCTAAGGCTGTAACCCCATCGGCAAATTCATCAGCGCCCATGAAACGGCACTTACCGAGTTGAAGTAATTGTTCTCTTAACGATAGTTGATTGAAATAATTTGCCATAATTAGGTTAGGTTTTCTTTAAACGAATTTAAGATTTCAGAGATTCCCATAGGGGCTTTTGAGACTGAAATGCGTCCTGAGCGTACAAACTGCAGCAGCCCGAAGGGCGCCAATTGCTCTCTCAGCTTATCGGTCTCGTGTCGAAATCCGGTTTTTTCAATAACAAAAAAATCAGGAGCCACAGTTACAATGTTGGCGTGACTCTCTTTGATATAATTCTGAATTTGTCGCTCTTCAAAAAGAAAGTTGGTCTTCACTTTGTACAGTGCTGTCTCTAAGAAGATCGTTTCTTCATCAGTATGGTAAAAGGCCTTAATAACGTCGACCTGCTTCTCGATCTGCTGCACCAATTTTTGTACCTGAGGCTCTGTGACCATCACGACGATCACAAATCGAAAGACGTCAGGGATTTCAGAAAGTGAAGTGGTTAAACTTTCTATATTGATATGGCGCTTCAGAAAGATCGCAGAGATGCGGTTCAATAAGCCCACATTATTCTCTGAATAAATCGAAATCGTGTAACGGGTAGGTTCTGTACTCATTAGTTCAAGCGTATTTCGGTTAATGAAGCTCCGGTTGGAATCATCGGAAAGACGTTGTCTTCTTTCTCGACCACCACCTCTAAGAAATAAGGTCCTTCAGTGGCGAGCATCTCTTCAACGGCCGCAGCCAAATCTGCTCTTTCGGTTACCTTCTTCGCAGGAATGTGATATCCTTTTGCAATGGTCACGAAATCAGGATTAGTCATTTCGGTTGAGGCATAGCGCTTGTCAAAGAAAAGCTGTTGCCATTGACGTACCATCCCTAAGAAATTGTTATTTAAAACCACAATCTTAACCCCAACTCCCGTTTGAAAGATGGTTCCGAGTTCTTGAATGGTCATTTGATATCCCCCATCTCCTATCACCGCAACCACGTGACGATCTGGGGCACCCATCTTGGCTCCGATAGCGGCCGGAAGGGCAAAGCCCATCGTTCCTAATCCGCCTGAGGTCACATTACTTTTTGAGCGGATAAAGCTTGCGTAGCGGCAGGCCACCATTTGGTGTTGCCCTACATCTGTTACAATAACCGCGTCTGATTTGCTCGCCTTATTGATCTCAACCATCACCTCACCCATCGTGAGTCCTTCCTTTGAAGGTTTAAGGTCTTTTTCGATGACGGCCTCGTATTCTTTGGCGTACAATTCGTCGAATCGCGCCATCCACTCGTTTAATTTTTTAGTCTCTACTAGTGGCGTAAGTGCTTCAAGGCTCTCTTTGCAGTTCGCCAAGACCGGATAGTCTGCATGAACATTTTTATTGATTTCAGCAGGATCGATTTCAAGGTGAACCACCTTGGCTTGCTTAGCATAGGCATCTAAGCGTCCGGTTACACGATCGTCAAAGCGCATCCCAATAGCGATAAGTACATCGCATTCTTGGGTGAGCAAGTTAGGCGCATAGTTTCCGTGCATTCCTACCATTCCCTTGTTCAAAGGATGGTCGGTTGCTAATGCTGAGAGGCCTAAAATCGTCCATGCCGCTGGAATTTGTGTTTTCTCCACAAACGCCTTAAACGCCGCTTCGGCTTCACCTAAGATTACTCCCTGCCCCCAAACGATGAGGGGTTTCTTGGCTCCGTTGATGGCGTCTGCAGCAGCCTGAACCTGAGCATGATCTAGCTTCGGTACAGCCTTATAGCTACGAACTCCGGTACATTTTTTATAACTATAATCAAAGGTGGCGAACTGCGCGTCTTTGGTGATGTCGATCAGTACCGGGCCGGGTCTACCCGAGCGGGCAATGTAAAAAGCCTTCGCCATGATCTCTGGAATCTCTTCAGCACGAGTGATTTGATAGTTCCACTTCGTTACCGGAGTAGAGATCCCAATAATATCGGTTTCTTGAAAGGCGTCTGAACCCAAGAGATGGGATGCTACCTGACCTGTAATACAAACAAGGGGGGTCGAATCAATCTGGGCATCTGCGATTCCTGTAATGAGGTTCGTAGCGCCAGGACCTGAAGTAGCAACAGCGACTCCGACCTTGCCCGAAGTACGAGCGTAGCCTTGCGCCGCGTGCGTGGCTCCTTGCTCGTGTCGTGTGAGCACGTGATTGAGCTGGTCTTGAAATTTGTACAACTCGTCGTAGACCGGCATAATGGCTCCTCCTGGATAACCATAAATGAGGTCAACCCCTTCTGCGAGAAGACAGCGAATAACCGCTTCGGCGCCGCTAATGTGTAGTTTTTCTGACATGACTATAGATCAGTCACACAGCCTTTAGAGGCTGTTGAGACATTTTTAATGTATTTATAGAGTACCCCGCTTTTGAACTTGTACTCAGGCTGCTTCCACTTTTGAGCTCGCGCCTTCATTTCATCATCGCTGATATGCAGCGTGAGTGTGTTTGTTTCAGCATTGATTTCGATGAGGTCTCCATTTTCAACCAAGGCAATAGGGCCACCCTCTTGCGCCTCAGGTACAATGTGTCCTACAACAAATCCATGTGTTCCTCCTGAGAAACGCCCGTCGGTAATTAAGGCCACGTCCTTTCCGAGGCCTGCTCCCATAATGGCGGCGGTAGGCTTCAACATCTCAGGCATTCCTGGTCCTCCTTTTGGACCTTCATAGCGAATAACCACCACGTCTCCGGGTTTCACTTCTCCTTTTCTAATTCCGTCGTTGGCGGCGTACTCTCCTTCGAAAACGCGCGCCGGGCCCTTGAATTCTAATCCTTCTTTTCCGGTGATTTTAGCTACTGAACCCTCAGGGGCTAAGTTTCCTTTCAATATGCGAATGTGCCCTGTGGCCTTGATCGGCTTGTCGAGCGGATAGATGATTTTTTGATCGGGGTTCAATCCTTCAACCTCTTGCAGGTTTTCTGCAATCGTCTTTCCGGTTACGGTCATGCAATCTCCGTGAAGCATGTCGTTCTCGAGCATGAACTTCAAAACGGCTGGCACACCTCCTACGCGATGCAGGTCTTCCATGAGGTATTTTCCCGAAGGCTTCAAGTCAGCCAAAAATGGAGTGCGGTCCATCAACTCTTGAAAATCGTCTATGGTAAAGTCAATTTCTGCAGCCTTGGCGATGGCCAAGAAATGTAACACCGCATTGGTTGATCCGCCTAATACCGCAATTAATCTGACCGCATTCTCAAACGACTTACGGGTAACAATGTCTTTTGGTTTTAGGTCGCGCTCAAGCAAGTGCTTCATCGCAGCACCCACCTTATGGCACTCGTCTAATTTACTTTGGCTTGTCGCTGGATTTGAAGAATTGTAAGGCAGTGCCATACCAAGTGCCTCAATTGCCGAAGCCATAGTATTGGCGGTGTACATTCCTCCGCAGGCACCCGCTCCTGGACACGCATTTTCAACCACGGCATTAAACTCAGCTTCGTCTATCTTTCCGGCTACCTTCTCTCCCCAAGCCTCAAAGGCCGAAACCACATCTAGTTTTTTATTCTTGTGACATCCAGGGGCAATCGTTCCACCATAAACCATGATGCTTGGACGGTTTAAACGCAGCATCGCCATAAGGGCGCCTGGCATGTTTTTATCACATCCTACCACGGGCACAACGGCGTCATACGACATTGCCTGAACTACGGTCTCTATCGAATCAGCAATAACATCTCTTGATGGCAAAGAAAATCGCATCCCAGGGGTTCCCATTGAAATACCGTCACTGACCCCAATGGTATTGAAAATCAAGCCCACCATATCAGAAGTCGTAACGCCTTTCTTGATATCAACTGAAAGGTCGTTCAAGTGCATATTACAGGGGTTTCCTTCATAACCCGTGCTCGCAATCCCAACAAAAGGTTTCTTAAAGTCTTCTTTTGTTAGCCCAATGGCATGAAGCATGGCTTGCGCTGCCGGTTGAGTCGGATCTTGGCTGACGGCTTTACTGTAGCGGTTTAAGGTGTTGTTACTCATTTGATTCTGAACGTGATTTCAAACGAAAATACCGCCGGATTTTTCAGGAAACTGTAACAGTTTGAAAACAAATATTATGTTCAAGAATATTATTTTGAAACAATTATCTCATAATCAATGTTTTAACTGATATTTTCACTTATATTCAAAAAATAGGTTTGACTAAAATTTTCGTCCGAAGGTGCTTAAAACAAAGAGTTTATATCTTTAATCCCATGAAACAGACCTCACCATTATTTCTTCTTTTTGTGCTCACTCCACTTTTGTTCTTCGGTCAAACGACACGTGTATTTGTCGCCGCGCACCAAGACGATTGGCAACTGTTTATGGGAACCAAGGTGTTTGAAAGTGCTCAAAACACCGAGGATGAAACAGTGATTCTGCATCTAACGGCAGGAGATGCAGGTCATAAAACCGCAAACGATGCTTACTACAAAGCACGAGAAGCTTCAGCTTTGGCCGCGGCCCGATTTGCCGTAAATGCCTACGGGT
>JALQTJ010000120.1 GCA_023264015.1 Flavobacteriaceae bacterium
TGACACATTACCCATATACTTTGATGGCGTTATAACTTCAATCAATAAAACCAACTTTCAAATAACAGCTGTGGACAGAAATGGAAATGAGAAGATCTTAGACGTGCAAACAACTACAAAAATATTTTCTTATACGAAAACTGAAGGTATGATAAAGGCAGGATTTAGCAAGGCTATTGTGGGTGAACGGGTTTTCGCAGCTGGTTTTCCAGACGCAAAAATTAAAAATCAAATCGCATCAACGAGGATTGTACTTCTTAAAGATACACCACTATCTACGGAGATGAAAAAATATCAAGAAACAAAAACAGATCCTGAAGAAACACAAATACCAACCCCAAAAGCAAAAGAAACACAGTAGTCAATTTATATCTTTTTTACGATAATTGTCTTTTTCTTTTTCCCCTCTATAAGCTCGTCCTTCACAACATACCCCATCTTCTCAATCCTATTTCTTAAGTGATCCGCTTGGGTATACTGCCTATTATGGCGCAAAAAATCCCTATCTTCAGCAAGCTTTAAGACACGTGGCGGGATAATATTCATAAGTTTTGCATTTTCAAAAATATCTAGCCCTAAGACTTTATCCATTTCTCGGATTGTTGCAGCCTTATGCGATAAGGCAACCTTAGGAGTTCTTAGTAGATCCCAAAGGATAGAAAGCGCCTTTGGCATATTTAAATCCTGACCGAGTGCTTCAAAAAAATCACG
>JALQTJ010000121.1 GCA_023264015.1 Flavobacteriaceae bacterium
AAAATACTCTGCACATCACGCTTTGTCTCGTATCGAGATGTCAAGTATCCTTTTCTTTTTGGGGATATTGGTAGCCGTTGCGGCTTTAGAATCTGTCGCTATTGAGTCACCTACTGGCGAGGAAGTCGGTCTTTTGCGTTTCCTTGCGGACAAGCTGGAGGCTGCCGTGCCAAATCAAAATATCGTGATTTTGTTGTTGGGCGTACTTTCTGCAATCATTGACAACGTGCCGCTTGTTGCAGCATCAATGGGCATGTACTCTATGGAAACCTACCCTATTGATAGTTCATTGTGGCACTTCATCGCTTACTCTGCTGGAACAGGTGGAAGTATGTTGATTATCGGTTCTGCGGCGGGTGTCGCAGCGATGGGTATGGAACGCATCGACTTCATTTGGTATATGAAAAAAATCAGTTGGATTGCTGCCTTAGGCTTCCTTGGCGGTGCAGCAACATTCATTTTATTGCACTTATAATCCCGTTCCTTCTAAAGATTGAACAAGGGGCTGTCTTCACATCACGGAGACAGCCTCTTTTAGTTTTCAATCAGCACCTTTTACGCTCCGCTCACCTATATAGCAAATTCACGCCCTTCCTCTGTTCGACTTTACCGTGGTTTGTAGTTTTTATGCCTTTCGGCAAATGTATATCGTGCGGTAGGCATTTTTTGTACCCTTTTCCTCACTTTCCGCTACACATTATATAC
>JALQTJ010000122.1 GCA_023264015.1 Flavobacteriaceae bacterium
AGCTAATTTCATAGGCATTCCTGAGTGCACGCCAAAAGCTCGTGTTTCATAGCTGCAAGCAGCTACTACTCCGCGGTCACTGATGCCGCCGACTAGAAGAGGTCTTTTCTTAAGCTCGCTGTTAATGAGCCGCTCTACAGAGACGAAAAAACTGTCTAGATCTAGATGTAAAATACTTCGATTCACTATTCAAAATTATGGAATTATTCCAATTATTAGGAAATATTCCTTTAATGAAGTTTTCAACAATCGGATAAAAAAATTGCCCCTATATTTGCAGTGTTGTGTTGTGCAGGTAAAACTGCATCAAGTGTGGTATCCACAGTGATACTGACCTTTGAAAGGCTTTCCTTAGGGGAGGCTTTTTTTGTTTCTAGCCCATTAGTACTTTTAGGACTTTAAAAAATATCGCTCATGGAATTAAGTGAATTAATACGAACTCGAAGAAGTGTATATCCAGGATCTTATAACGATCGCCCAATCGCTGACGAGCTTATCGAAGAAATGCTTGAAGCGGCTCGATGGGCGCCAACCCATAAGAAAACTCAGCCTTGGCGATTTGTAGTTGTTCGATCAGAAGCTCGTAATCGACTCGCAGACGCTATTGGTGAAGCGTATACCAAGACTGCTCAAAAGTTCAGTCAAATCACTCACGACAAGATGCGCTCAAATGCGATAAAGTCTCA
>JALQTJ010000123.1 GCA_023264015.1 Flavobacteriaceae bacterium
TTTTCTTAGAGCCTCTGAATCCACCTTTCCCCGCCGAAGCCCAAGATATTACTTGACCTTTCTTGTTCGTTAAGGAAATAATGATATTATTAAAGGATGCTTTGATATGAGCTTGCCCCTCAGCTTCAACTTTTACATTGAGCTTCTTAACTTTCTTTGTTGATTTCCTCTTAGCCATGCCTTAAAAAAATTGAAAAGTAGTGAATGATTACTTAGTTGCTTTTTTCTTGTTAGCAACTGTTTTACGTTTACCCTTACGAGTACGAGCGTTTGTTTGTGTGCGTTGTCCCCTCAAAGGCAAACCTTTTCTGTGACGCAAACCTCTGTAACTAGCAATATCCATTAGACGTTTAATGTTCAATTGGATTTCAGAACGTAAGGCACCCTCCACTCTATACTCGTCGTTAATGATTTGACGAATGTTCTTAATATTTTCATCAGTCCAGTCTTGGACACGCACACTTTCGTCAATACCTGCTTTTGCTAAAATATCCTTAGCTGAAGTATCTCCAATACCATAGATGTACGTCAAACTGACGACTCCTCTTTTATTTCTCGGCAAATCAACACCAACAATACGAGCCATTATCTTTATCTTTTAAACAATAATTAGAATTATCCCTGACGCTGCTTAAAGCGAGGATTTTTCTTATTAATAATGTAAAT
>JALQTJ010000124.1 GCA_023264015.1 Flavobacteriaceae bacterium
TCACCCAGAGGTATATATTATGATTCTGCCTGCCTTTGGAATTGTTTCTCATATAATTGAAACTTTTTCTAGGAAGCAGCTTTTTGGATATTCTTCTATGGTATGGGCGATGCTCTCCATTGCAATATTGTCTTTTGTTGTTTGGGCTCACCATATGTTTACTGTTGGCTTGCCTCTAGCAGCAGAGTTATTTTTCATGTGGGCAACAATGTTAATTGCTGTTCCGACTGGAGTTAAAGTTTTTAACTGGGTTGCAACTATGTTTAGGGGCTCACTTACATTTGAAACCCCCATGCTTTTTGCAATAGCATTTGTTGTTTTATTTACGATAGGCGGCCTATCAGGTTTAATGCTTGCAATAGTGCCAGCTGACTTTCAGTATCATGATACTTACTTTGTTGTTGCTCACTTTCATTATGTATTAGTGCCTGGAGCTATTTTTTCAATAATGGCTGCTGTGTATTACTGGATACCAAAATGGTGTGGCAACATGTACGATGAAAGATTAGGAAAGCTTCACTTTTGGTTATCTTTTATTGGCGTGAATGTAACATTCTTTCCACAGCACTTTATTGGGCTAGCAGGAATGCCTAGAAGATATCCAGATTATGCATTGCAATTTGCAGACTGGAACATGGTTTCTTCTGTTGGAGCTTTCTTGT
>JALQTJ010000125.1 GCA_023264015.1 Flavobacteriaceae bacterium
AGGGCGTTCAAACCGAGATAATGTAAGAAGTAGCATCTTAAATACCACCGCTACTCCTAACCAGAGAACTTTAGTGAATCAAGTAAGCAGAACGCTCAGAACCACTACTTCAGATAATGTTCGAAGATCAAATAGCTACAACTCTGGTCGTTCAGCAACACAGCGAACTTTTTCGCGCACCAGTATCAATCGCGCATCGAACCCGGTGCGTTCGACAAATACACGAAGTTCAAGTAATGTTCGTACAAGTCGACCTGTGAGTAATTCGAGTAGTAGTTCAAGAAGTTCTTCGGGACGTTCAAATTCGAGAGGGAACAACTAATTTAGCGCCATGATTTATCGAGTACTTTTTATAGTGCTGCTTGCGACAGGTTACGCGGCAGCTCAAACTAGTGATGACGTTTATAGATATATTCAGAGTGGATCGTTAGGATCTGCTAGAGCACAAGCGCTTGGAGGTGCTTCTGGTTTTCTAAAAGGTGATCTCTCCTCAGTACTGACCAACCCTGCGGCAGGAGCACTTTTTGATTATGGGGCTTTTTCTAGCAGCCTATTCCTCGGAACAGTAGGAAATACAGCTACAACAGGAGATTTAACAAACCCAAAAAGAAGAGGAGAAGCCTCCATCAATCAAGCCGGAGGAATTTTGGTGTTTGTATC
>JALQTJ010000126.1 GCA_023264015.1 Flavobacteriaceae bacterium
AGAATGGATAATACCGTAGGAGTGGCAACGGCAAAACCGAAAGCCTTTCCTAAATTCTTAAGTGCGTCTCTTCTTTCCATTAGATATTTCCGTTTTTAAGTTCTTGAACTGCATGATTAGCTGCACGTGCGGTAAACGCCATGTAAGTAAGCGATGGGTTTACACAGTTTGCTGAAGTCATGAAAGAACCGTCAGTTACATAAACATTTTTACAAGCGTGTACTTGGTTGTATCCGTTAAGTACCGAAGTCTTAGGATCACGTCCCATACGAGCGGTACCCATTTCGTGGATACCCAGACCGATTGCATAGCTTCCATTAAATGAGAAGATATCCTTAGCACCTGCTTTCTCAAGCATTTGTTCGGCTTGATCTCGCATATCTTTACGCATTGCGATCTCATTCTCTTTAATCGTTGCATTAAAAGTTGGTGTAGGTAATCCCCACTGATCTAGCTTATCGTAGTCGAGGGTGAAACGGTTATCCTCATAAGGTAGAATCTCACCGAATCCGTAGAAGGTAGCACTCCACTGACCAGGTCCTAGGATGTTCTCCTTAAGTTGTGGCCCGAACTTAGCTTCAGCAATTAGATCATTATAATTACTTCTGCTAGCTCCACCCTGATATCCGTAAAGACCTTTGAAATCTTTA
>JALQTJ010000127.1 GCA_023264015.1 Flavobacteriaceae bacterium
GTGTGGATAGGATGCCTTGATCCTCCTCCTCGGTAGGTTGCAAAACAACTGCTCCTGCACCGTCTCCAAAAATAACACTCACATTCCGACCTCTTGTCGTAAAGTCAAGGCCAAAAGAGTGCATCTCGGCACCGACCAACAAGATATTCTTATACATTCCTGTTTTGATAAATTGATCGGCAATTGATAATCCATATACAAAACCAGAACATTGATTGCGGATATCCAACGCACCGATTTCGTTGTCGCTCATTCCTAACTGCCGCTGCATCAATACACCGCTTCCAGGAAAGTAGTAATCAGGGCTTAAGGTGGCGAAAATGATAAAATCAATATCATCGGTTGTAATTCCTGCTCGCTCTATCGCTATTCTGGCCGCTTTCGAACCTAAAATAGAGGTTGTTTCTTAGCATATCGCCTTTCTTTTATTCCTGTTCGTTCCTGAATCCACTCATCCGATGTATCCATGTGTCGAGATAAGTCATCATTGGTTACTACCTGTTCTGGCACGTAGTGTCCGATGCCTGCAATTTTAGTTTTATACATGTCTTTGCTTTTTTGTTAAGATGAAAATCAATAATTATCAGTTGCTTAAGAATGCACTGTAATGGTGTAAGGTACAGATTTGTAATTG
>JALQTJ010000128.1 GCA_023264015.1 Flavobacteriaceae bacterium
GAATATCAAAATCGTAAGGGTTTTCGATTTTTATTTTTCCAACCAGTTGAGTTTTGTCCTCACTTAGTTCGATCGCTATGGGGGTTACCTGAATTTTATCTAATGCATTGAACTTTCGAAAACGTCTGAAGTGTATTTGAGCCCCATTTGGAGCATCAATGGTTTGGTAGAAATCTTGACCTCGTTTATTATGAACAACAAAAACTGGCTCTCCCCTGAAGTAATCTTCATAACCCCAATAATCAAATTGAGTGTTGTTGAAATAATAGGTGCTTAAGGTATGTGCCGGTTCTCCCGTATAAAACTGATATCTAGAGGCATTTTCATAACTATTGATAAACACCACATTCATTCCCTTCGAAAGCTCTTGAACGTTTTCGGCCCAGGCCTTCCAATCATGTAATGGTTCGGTCTTTATCGGTAAACTTTTCGGAACAAAATCATAGATTAAATACACTCTAAAAAGTACTAGAAGTAACAAAGAAACTCGAGCTAGTCGACTAAAAACGACTGCTAGTTTTTGACGAGTTTCTAATACTGGAAAGGCTAAAATGATCAGAGGAACCAAAACAATACTCGTCCAGTGTTTATGTATAAAAACTCTGAATGATTGCAAGAAG
>JALQTJ010000129.1 GCA_023264015.1 Flavobacteriaceae bacterium
ATGATATAGTTGATCTAATTAAAGACGAGGCTGAAGAAGATTACTTATTAGCTGCTGGTGTTCAGGGAGATGTTGAAGCAGATGACTCAATATACGAATTAACAAAAGCTAGATTACCATGGTTGTTTTTAGGGCTAATCGGAGGACTTGGTAGTGTTTTTATTTTGGAGGGGTTTGAAGAAGTTATGAGTCACCCTAGCTATAAAACTTTATTTTTCTTTACTCCACTAATCGCTGCAATGGCAGGTAATGTTGGAGTTCAATCATCAGCAATTATTGTACAGGGACTTGCTAATGATATCGTTAAAGGCAGCTTGATCAGTAGGCTTTTAAAAGAATTAGGACTGAGTTTGATCAATGGAATAATTTTAGGAGTTTTGACTATAATTTTTGGATTAATTATTGATTTGCCATTAGATCTGAGCATCACAATATCTTTATCAATGTTATGTGTTATAATTGTAGCAGCTTTAATTGGAACTTCAATTCCAATTATATTAGAAAAAAGAGGAATTGATCCAGCAATTGCTACTGGTCCTTTTATAACAACTAGCAATGATATTTTTGGAATTTTTCTATTTTTCTACATCGCTAAAATCATTCTAGGGT
>JALQTJ010000012.1 GCA_023264015.1 Flavobacteriaceae bacterium
TAAACCTAAAAAATTAAGCGAGCTCCGCTACTTTCTTCGCAAGTTTACTTTTCAGGTTTGCGGCTTTGTTGTGATGAATGACGTTTTTCTTCGCCAATTTGTCGATCATACCGAACACAGAAGGAAGCTGTTTTTGAGCTTCGTCTTTGTTCTCTTCAGAACGCAACTTTTTGATTGCAGTACGAACCGTTTTGTGTTGGTAACGGTTACGAAGACGTACAGCCTCGTTTCTTCTGATGCGCTTTAATGCTGACTTGTGATTTGCCATAATTATTATAAATCTTGTAGCCCGTAGGGGAATCGAACCCCTGTTACCAGGATGAAAACCTGGCGTCCTAACCCCTAGACGAACGGGCCGATTAAACCCTTAAAATTAAAATTCAATAAAACTTGTAGCCCGTAGGGGAATCGAACCCCTGTTACCAGGATGAAAACCTGGCGTCCTAACCCCTAGACGAACGGGCCATAAAGCGCAATAAATTGCGGATGCAAAAATACAACTATTTTTAAGTCTCGCAAACGTGCAAACTTATTATTTAGTACGCCTTTGCAAATAAAACTCTGCGCTTAGAAGGTTTACCTGAATAAATGCAGACCCCTTCTTCTTCTGGGGCCTCAAGAGGAATACAGCGAATGGTCGCTTTAGTCTCTTCTTGAATGCGTTCTTCAGTCTCAGCAGTACCATCCCAATGGGCGAGTACAAAGCCACCCTTCTCATTCAAATGCGTTTTAAAAGAGGCGTAATCGTCAATCGAAACGGTTTGCGACACTTGATACGCTAGAGCGCGATCGTATAGCGATTGCTGCATCTCTTCTAAGAGGGCATCTACTCTATCATAAATAGCATCTGCCGCAACAGCTTCTTTTGTTAAAGTATCTCGACGTGCCAACTCGTAAGTACCGTTTTCAAGGTCACGCTCTCCTATGGCAATCCTTAAGGGTACTCCTTTAAGTTCATACTCATTAAACTTGAAGCCAGGCTTATGCGTGTCTCTATTGTCATACTTTACCGAAACTCCACGTTTCTTGAAAGCGGCGATCAACGGAGCCACGTGTTCATCAAGCTTTGCCAACTGTTCTTCTCCTTTATAAATGGGCACAATCACCAATTGAATTGGGGCTAGTGCTGGCGGGAGCACTAGTCCGTTGTCATCACTATGCGTCATAATCAGCGCACCCATGAGACGTGTTGAAACCCCCCAAGAGGTAGCCCATACGTATTCTTGTTGCCCTTCTTTGTTGGCAAATTTTACCTCAAAAGCCTTGGCAAAATTCTGCCCCAGAAAATGCGAAGTA
Organism: Flavobacteriaceae bacterium; assembly: GCA_023264015.1. Classification (GTDB taxonomy): domain Bacteria; phylum Bacteroidota; class Bacteroidia; order Flavobacteriales; family Flavobacteriaceae; genus UBA3478. The sequence continues at coordinate 1,297 of JALQTJ010000012.1, forward strand.
CCCGCTTGAAGGGCTTTACCGTCTTGCATTAGGGCCTCGATACAATAGGTTTCTTCTGCCCCAGCGAAACGTTCAGCCTCACTTTTGGTTCCTTTAATCACCGGAACAGCCATGAAGCGCTGTGCAAAGTCAGCGTAGACATGCATCATTTGCTCTGCCTCTTGAATGGCCTCTTCTTTGGTTGCATGAGCGGTGTGGCCCTCTTGCCACAAAAACTCAGCGGTACGCAGAAATAAGCGCGTTCTCATCTCCCAGCGGACGACGTTCGCCCATTGGTTGTACAATAGCGGAAGGTCTCTATACGATTGAACCCACTTTCGGTAGGTATCCCAGATGATGGTCTCTGAAGTCGGACGCACAATCAATTCTTCTTCAAGCTTGGCGTTTTCATCAACCACTATTCCAGAGCCGTCCTCTGCATTCTTCAAGCGATAATGCGTTACTACAGCACATTCTTTAGCGAATCCTGAAACGTGAGAGGCCTCTTTAGAGAAATAAGATTTTGGAATAAAAAGCGGAAAATAAACGTTTTGGTGCCCTGTATCCTTAAATAAGCCATCGAGCGCCTGCTGCATCTTCTCCCAAATGGCGTATCCGTAGGGCTTGATCACCATGCAACCGCGAACACCAGAGTTCTCAGCTAGATCAGCCTTGACCACTAATTCGTTATACCATTTTGAATAATCCTCAGCCCTAGACGTTAAATTCTTGCTCATTATAGTGATTTTGGCACAGAGATTGCCTCTTTAAAAATTGGGTAAAACTAAGTAAATTTATAGATATGAAGCAGGCAGTTTACAGAAATGATCACAGCGGATTTCTCCGCCTTTTCAAGCGTTTTTCAATAGCGTTTATCTCTTTAGGTATGTTGGCTTCATGCGTTACTTACTATCCCGTTTCTTACAGCACACATCAGATGCGTCAGGGCAACTATCGCGGAATTGCCGTTCAAGAACGAACAACTCCCATAGATCCGCAAGGAGCCGCCTTTTACGAGAATTACTTTGCAGAGAAGGCAGCACAATTGGCGCTGACAGACGATGACTCAACGTTTACTGACATAGAGTCTTACTCGAGCGGAGCAGAAAACACCTACGCTCAATTGGGCGAAAATGCACCAAAGACGCGCATCACAATCAATCAATTCAATTCTCCTTTTAGCTTAGGTTGGGGAAGTGCATTTCAACCCTTTTGGTTCAATGACCCGTGGGTGAATCCTTGGGTCAACCCATGGTTTGATCCATTCTTCAATCCTTTTTATAGTCCATTTTACAGTCCTTTTTACGGACCTTCTACGGGCTGGAATAACCGCTGGATTAACCGTCGCTTCAGAAACAACGCCTGGGGATACGGTTGGTACGATCCGTATTGGGGGCGTCCACTAGTGTACGGATTCAATCCAAGAAGATCATTCGTGGCCTTTTCAGTGCGCCCTCGCACCACTCAAGGGTACCGAACAGGCCCTACTCGATCAAACCCCTATTACGTTAGAGAAGCAGATCGTGGAAGGTCGAATCTCATGCCAACGCGCTCAAGAACCAATTACACCCCTCAAAGAAATACGTCTCGGAATACCTATTCTACACAGCGCAATAGTAATTACCGTAACAGCCTACCCACAAGAGGGAGCAGCAGAAGCACGCAACAACCTTCTTACAATAGGTCGCGTAGCAGTGCACCCACTAGAGTTTCAGCTCCTGTGCGTTCTTCAGGCTCTTCTCGATCGGGGTCAACACGCTCTTCGTCATCACGTTCAAATTCGAGAGGGAACAACTAATTTTGCAGCATGAAAAGACAGCTTTTAGTGCTGGCCCTTGGACTTAGTTTTCTTGGGCTTCAAGCGCAATCAACCGAAGATCTATACCGGTATTTACAAGGTTATCAAGGCGGTTCAGCCCGCATTATAGGTCTAGGACAGGCAGGTGGCGCATTAAAAGGCGATTTGTATTCGATCAGCATCAATCCGGCGGCCGCCGCACTGTTCGATTATGGGGCATTTAGTGTGAGTACCGCCCTGAACAACAATTCGAACCGCTCTCAGACCGGTGAATTTACCGATACCGCCTCTTCTACCACTCTTAAAATCAATCAGGCTTCAGGACTGTTAGTATTCGTTTCTGACAAGAGCGTTTGGAATAAAATCACCTTTGGTTTTAGTTACGATCAAACCGCCGCTTACGACAACCGTATCAAGGCGGGTGGATTTGCCGAAGAAGGTTTAGATCGCTTCTTTTTAGGATTTGCCGAGCAGCACAACTATATCGATCTACTACCCTACGACGATGAATTCATTGAAGAGGCTTACCGAAGAATTGGTGCAGATTACGGTTATGCCGCTCAACAAGGATTCTTAGGGGTCTACAGTGGGTTAATCGGCTACGACGAGCTGGGTTACTTTTCGCGTGTAAATTATAACGGGCTACTTCAGCGTTACAATGCCACAGAAAAAGGGGCGATGGGTAAGTTCTCCCTCCACTCTTCAATTTCATTTAAAGACCGTATCTTATTCGGAGGATCAGTGGCGATTCAAGATCTTAAATTTGAACGCTTTAGTTATTTAAATGAAGAGGGGTACGATACCCCCTCTACCGCTTCAAAAAGCGCTTTTGACAACTACTTGTTTACTTCAGGCTTGGGAGTCTCAGCACAACTGGGAATGCTCATAAAAATCAGCAAATCTTTTGTTCTAGGGGCTAGTTACGCCACCCCTACCTGGTATACTATGAACGATCAAACAGCTCAGCGCATTACTACCGATGCTGCTTTAGAAGATCTCTCGTACATCAATTTCGGACTACTCAACTTTTACGACGATTACCGCATGAAGCTACCTTCATCGTTGACCTTTAACGTCGCCTTGCATCCGTCAGCGGGAGTATCGCTCGTTGCAGACTACCGCAGAGAAAACTATGGAGACGCACAGTATTTGCCGAATTCAAACAGCTCTTTTGCTGCCGAAAATCAAGCGATGAAAAGCACCTACAGTACGGTTGAAAAACTAGGGGTCGGAGCAGAATTTACGAAAGGTAGCCGGCTTATTCGATTCGGATACAGCAGTCAAAGTGTACCAGCTATTGGAGGATCACTTGGCGCCTCAACAGCAATAAGTACCGGAATTGGATACCGCTACCAAAATGCACAACTCGATTTTGGATTACGTCATGAAACCCGAGATGAGAATGTTTATTTCTTTGATGCCTTGTTACCAAACGCCGCTTTGGTAAAGCGCTCTCACCTTAGACTAATCGCTACATACACTCTTTCGCTATAGTGCCAACTCTGTCATAATGGCTATCTTTGCGCCCAATAGTTTTGAATCAATGAACAACGAAGAACACGAGCTCGATCACCTGAGCGCCTCAGCCGAAACTCCCTTAAGAGATGACGCTTTTGAATTGAGCGACGATCAGAAGATAGAACGCATCACTTCAAGTGTAAGAGATATTCTTGACACACTAGGAATGGACCTCGAAGACGATAGCCTTAGAGGTACTCCAAAACGGGTAGCAAAGGCCTTTGTCAAAGAACTTTTTGCGGGCTTAAATCCAGAAAACAAACCGAGCTCGTCTACCTTCGAGAATAAGTACCAATACGGTGAAATGCTGGTCGAAAAAAACATCACCTTGTATTCGACCTGTGAACACCACTTACTCCCAATAGTCGGAAAAGCACATGTGGCTTATGTATCTAATGGAAGAGTTGTTGGACTTTCAAAAATGAACCGCATTGTCGATTATTTTGCCAAAAGACCACAGGTTCAAGAACGCCTTACTATGCAAGTGGTACAAGAGCTTCAGCGCATCTTAAAAACTGATGATGTTGCCTGTATTGTAGATGCAAAACATTTATGTGTAAATTCAAGAGGAATCAAAGACATATCGAGCAGCACTGTTACCGCAGAATATCAAGGGGTTTTTAAGACCGACGAGAAGCTACGAAACGAGTTTATTGCATACGTCGGATTACAAACTGAATTTTAATTCATGAGCAACCGTTACCTCAATAACGAACTCTTTGTCTTCAACTCTTTAAGTCGAAAAAAAGAGCCCTTTACTCCGGTAGAACCCGGCTACGTGGGTATGTATGTTTGCGGGCCAACGGTATATTCGAACGTGCATCTTGGGAATTGCCGCACCTTCATGTCTTTCGACATGATCTATCGCTATTTATTGCATCTGGGATACAAAGTGCGCTACGTACGAAACATTACTGACGCGGGTCACTTAGAGCACGACGAAGATGAAGGAGAAGATAAAATTGCAAAAAAGGCAAGGCTTGAGCGGATAGAGCCCATGGAAGTAGTACAACGTTATACCGTTGACTTTCACCAAACCTTAGAACAATTCAACCTCTTACCCCCTAGCATTGAACCCACAGCTACAGGGCATATTATCGAGCAAATTGAAATCATTCAATCGATCATCGACAAAGGGTATGCCTATGTCGAAAACGGATCGGTCTATTTCGATGTACTTAAATTCAATACCGATCACGCCTACGGAAAATTAAGCGGAAGAAAACTCGAAGACATGGTGGCCAACACCAGAGGACTTCAAGGACATCTCGAAAAGAAAAATCCACAAGATTTCGCATTGTGGAAAAAGGCCGAACCTCAACATATAATGCGCTGGAACTCTCCTTGGGGAGACGGTTTCCCAGGCTGGCACATCGAATGTACCGCAATGAGCACGAAGTACCTCGGAGCCAACTTTGACATCCACGGAGGCGGTATGGACCTCAAATTTCCTCATCACGAATGCGAAATTGCGCAGGCTGAAGCACATAGCGGTCACAGCCCTGTGAACTATTGGCTGCATGCCAACATGCTTACCCTTAATGGGAAGAAGATGTCGAAATCAACGGATAATAATATTTACCCCCACGAAATTTTCAGTGGAGAGAACCGCATATTTTCAAGGGCATTTAGTCCTTCTGTTGTGCGCTTTTTTATGATGCAGGCCCACTACACTAGCATCCTTGATCTGAGTCAAGAGGCCCTAGAAGCCGCTGAAAAAGGCTACCAACGTCTACTTGACGGATATAAACGCGCTCAAACACTAGAAGCACAAGGAAAAACCTCATCCTTCAATGTCAGCGATTGGGTAGAACGCTGTTATGCAGCAATGAATGACGATTTTAATACGCCTATTCTCATTGCACAGCTGTTTGAAGGCGTGAAACAACTCAATCTTCTCCAAGATCAACCCAAAGGAATGACCGCAGAAGACCTAGAGCTATTGCGCACTACACTAGGCACCTTCACCTTTGATGTTTTAGGGCTTAAAGATGAAAGCCAACAAGATGCTAGTCATTTTGAGAAACTTTCAGGGGTCGTCGAATTGCTTATTGCGCAACGCAATAAGGCTAGAGAGCGCAAAGACTTTGCAACTTCCGATCAAATAAGGGATGAACTCGCACGCCTTGGAATACATTTGAAAGACGCTAAAGAAGGCACCACCTTTTCACTTTCATGAGAAGGATAGCGATTAGTGTACTTGTATTTTGGGTTCGCGCCTACCAATATCTTATATCGCCTTACACCCCCTCAAGCTGCAGATTCGTGCCTACCTGTTCAGAATACGCCGTTGAGGCCCTCAAAAAACACGGACCATTTAAAGGAACTTTGCTTGCCGCAAAGCGCATTGCCCGCTGTCATCCATGGGGAGAAAGCGGACACGATCCGGTTCCTTAAAGAGTGGCTTTTAGTTATCTTCGTTTAAAATCCTGACCTATGACTTTTTTAGGAATCGTTTGGAACCCAAACGACACTTTACTGCACCTAGGACCCTTGCAGTTGAAATACTACAATTCAATGTGGATCGCAGCTTTCGTGCTGGGCTGGTACATCATGAAGCGCATCTTCAAAACCGAAGACAAACCTGCAGATAAGATCGATTCGCTTTTTGTTTACAGCGTAGTATCCATCATTCTCGGGGCCCGACTTGGACATGTAATTTTTTACGATTGGGCCTACTACCAAAATCACCTCATTGAAATATTACTTCCCATCAGAGAAAACCCAAGATCTAGTCTATTTGGGCTCATTAATGGGTATCAATTCACCGGGTTCACCGGTTTAGCAAGCCATGGCGCTGCTCTTGCCGCCATTACGGGCTTCTACTTATTCAGCCGCAAACACAAAGAACTTTCATTTCTATGGATTGTTGACCGCATCGCTATCGTTTCTGCAATAGGCGGTGGCTTCATTCGCGTCGGTAACTTTTTTAATTCAGAGATCAACGGTAAGGTTACAGAAGCCTCATTTGCGTTTGCCACGAAGTTTGTTCGAGATGCAGACGATTTATCCAGTTATGAGGCCGTGCGTATCACCAAAATTCCAGATGTGAATCAGGCGTATAAAGCCATAGTCTCTGATCCGGCATTTAGCGACACCTTGAATGCAATTCCGTACCGTCATCCGGTACAACTTTACGAGGCTTTTGTCTATTTCGTCATTTTTGGATTGATGTATTTCGTGCTCTACCCTAAGGTACAACTACGCAATAAAGCAGGCTTCTTGTTCGGCTTCTGGTTAGCAACAGTGTTCGCCTCTCGCTTTGTCTTAGAATTCTTTAAAAAGAGTCAAGGAGGATTTGAAGAGTCGCTAGGACTCCTCTCCACAGGTCAATGGCTCAGTATTCCGTTAGTTTTAGCAGGCCTGGTACTCATGTTTAGGCCTAGTAAGGGATAAAGCAATAAAAAAGAGGGGCTATAGCCCCTCTTTTTCTTTTCCTAATGTATCGTACATCACCGGTGTGGCGATGAAGAGTGAAGAGTAGGTTCCGACGAGGATACCTACAATCATCGCAAACATGAATCCTCTTAGGCTCTCTCCACCGAAAATAAAGATGGCCAATAATACGATAAGTGTCGTTAACGAGGTATTTAAGGTACGACTTAGCGTACTGTTCAAGGCCTCGTTAACATTATCACCTTTCTTCCATCCCTTGGCATTCACCACTTCACGAATACGGTCAAAGACAACCACGGTATCGTTAAGTGAATAACCAATCACCGTTAGAATCGCAGCAATAAAAGCTTGATCGATTTCCATGTTAAATGGCATAAAGGCGCTTGTGATCGAGAATACCCCAAGAACGACAAGCACATCGTGGAATACGGCGGTAACCGCACCCAATGAGAATTGCCATTTTCTAAAGCGCATCAATATGTAAAGGAATACGATAGTTAGTGATCCTAAAATGGCTAAGAAGGCATTCTTCTTGATATCATCCGCGATCGTAGGGCCTACCTTAACCGACTGAAGTATTCCTACATTTTTATCGTCTGCAGGCGTTACAAAGTCTTCAAGTGAGGTACCTGGTGCAAGGTATTTCTGCAATACTTCAAACAACTTAGACTGAATTTCTTGATCTACCTCAAGCCCCTCGACATCAACCTTATAAGAAGTAGTAACCTTGATCTGATTGGCCCCACCAAAGGTCTTGACGTTGGTTCCGCTTCCGAATACCTCGTTGAGCTCAGAAGATATCTCCGATGGGCTAACTTCTTGCTCGAAACGAATCTGATAGGTTCGACCTCCAACAAAGTCAACCCCCTGCTGAAGTCCTTTAGTGGCTAAAGATCCTAGAGAGACCGCAATTAAGATCCCCGAAATCACATAAGCAATTTTACGTGATTTAATGAATCCGAAGTTCACCTTGGTGAACAAGTTCTTCGTCGCCGGAGTAGCGAATGTTAACGCACGACCCTTTTTAGAAAGATACGCTTCAATAAACAAGCGTGTAACGAAGATGGCCGTGAATAATGAGGTTAAAATACCAATCAATAGCGTCGTTGCGAATCCTTTAATCGGACCTGATCCGAACATAAAGAGTACAATCGCTGTTAAACCGGTGGTAATATTGGCATCTAAAATCGAAGACAAGGCATTAGAGAAACCATCGCTAACCGATAGTGCTAGCCCTTTGCCTTTATTCAATTCTTCTCGGATACGCTCAAAAATTAGCACGTTAGCATCCACCGACATACCGATCGTCAATACGATACCCGCAATACCCGGAAGGGTAAGAACAGCACCAAGGCTGGTCAATACTCCGAAGATTAAAACAATATTAAGGATGAGCGCGATATCGGCATAAAGTCCTCCGCGTCCGTAATAAAAGATCATCCAAAGCAATACGAAGGCCATGGCAATCATGAACGAAGTGAATCCGCTGTTGATAGCCTCTTGCCCTAGCGAAGGCCCTACGATCTCTGATTGGACAATTTCTGCAGAAGCAGGAAGCTTACCTGCACGTAAAACGTTAGCAATGTCTTTGGTTTCGTTGATTGAAAAGTCTCCGGTGATCTCAGAGCGTCCACCTGAAATAGGACCTGAAGAAACCCCAGGAGCGGTATACACCTTATTGTCAAGCACAATGGCAATTCCCGTCTGATTCTGATAGACATCACCCGTCATACGCTCCCATTCACGGGCACCTTTGGTGTTCATGGTCATGCTCACCGCTGGCTTACCAAACTGGTCAAAAGTATCTTGTGCATCTGAAACTACGTCTCCAGAAATACGCGGTAACCCTTCACGGTTTGACTTTAAAGCATAGAGCTCAGCGATCTCTGCATCAGCTCCAACGCGTTCCCAAGCGAACTTGGTAAACTTCACTGAAGCCGGCAATAAAGATTTTACTTCTGCCATTCTCAAATAAGCGCCAATTTCGGCGGTATCTCTCACTGCAGCACGTACAAAGGCGTTAGATCCAGGCGCAGGCGCGATAAGCTTTGACAGTAATGGATTAGAATTTGATAGGCTATCGGCCTCATTCTCTAATAAGTTTGATAGATCGTCTGAATCGTTGTTCTTGGTGTTGAGTTCAGCAATCTTAGCATCTGCAGCTACCAAAAACTGAGAAAGGCCCTGTTCGTCTTGAGGAATGGTCTCCCAAAACTCTAGCTGTGCTGTTGAAGACAATAATTCTTGGGCACGGTTGATATCTCTAGCTCCAGGTAGTTCCACTAAGATTCGTCCTGAACTCCCTACGCGTTGAATATTAGGCTGTGTTACTCCAAAACCATCGATACGTTCGCGCAATACCTCGAAAGCCGAAACTATAGACTCGTCAATCTTGCGACGGATGATAGGCTTCACCTCATCATTGGTCATCTCAAAATTGATCTCATCACTTAAATTCTTATTGGCAAAAATATCAGGAGAAGCCAATTTAGCCTGTGCATCTTGCTCAAAGGCCTCAAAAAAGAGCTCTACGTAATTCGCATCGCTTTGTTTTGACGCCTCATCTGCCGCTAGTAATGCCGCATTAAAAGCAGGACTTTTACTGTCAGAGGCCAATCCCTTTAAAATATCTTTTACCGAGATCTGAAGGGTAACATTGATCCCTCCTTTAAGGTCTAAGCCTTTATTGAGCTCTTTCTCTTTGGCGTCTCCGTATGAGGTGTAACCAAGAACTGGTAAATCAGCTACTGAATCTAGATAGGCCGTGGCAACACGTTCTCTCTGAGAAATATAGTTCTCTGAACCCTCTTCAACTTCAACCTGCGCATAGCGCTCTGCATCGCCTTCAATTTTACTCGTAATGAAGGTAAATGAGAGTTGATAAATACTAACTAAGCCAAAAAGAATGGCAAATAATCGAATCAATCCTTTATTCTGCATGGATCGTAAGTGTTATATAAAACAATGTATAAATGCGTGCAAATATATCATTTCGTCTAAGATCTGACAATAATTGCCCTACTAAAGCAAAAGCCCCGCAGGCAATGAAGCGCGGGGCTTTTGATGCTATTCATTTCTATTTCAATTAAACCGACAATAAGGCGTTCGTGGCACGCACACCTTTCGCCGATTCTTGCATTTTTTCTTGTGCTGAATCAGAAAGTGGAATATCAACGATACGCTCGATTCCGTTCTTTCCAAGAATCACCGGTACACCAATACAGATATCTGATAATCCGTATTCTCCATCTAGTAGCACTGAGCAAGGGAACATTTTCTGTTGGTCACAAGCGATCGCTTGAACCAGTCCTGAAACAGCCGCTCCAGGCGCATACCAAGCACTTGTTCCAAGCAATTTGGTCAGTGTTGCCCCACCTACTTTAGTTTCTTCAACGACAGACTCCATTTGAGCTTCTGACAAAAAGTTTGACACCTTAACAGAGTTGCGCGTCGCGTGATCAATTAAAGGCACCATACCGGTATCACTATGACCACCAATAACCATTCCGTCTACATCTGAGATCGGGGCTTCTAGCGCTTCAGCTAAACGGTACTTAAACCGTGCACTGTCTAATGCACCCCCCATTCCAATGATACGATTCTTTGGAAGTCCTGAGATTTTATGAACGAGATAGGTCATCGTATCCATTGGGTTACTCACCACTATCATGATGGCGTTTGGTGAAAATTTCAATAGATTTTCAGTAACTGTTTGAACGATACCAGCGTTGATTCCGATAAGTTCTTCTCGTGTCATCCCTGGCTTACGTGGAATACCAGAAGTGATTACCACTACCGAACTATCAGCAGTTTTTGAGTAATCGTTAGTCGATCCTGTAATCTTGGTGTCAAAGCCATTTAACGAAGCCGTTTGCATGAGATCCATAGCCTTACCTTCAGCAAATCCTTCTTTAATATCAAGAAGCACCACCTCAGAGGCAAAATTTTTCATGGCAATATACTCTGCGCAACTTGCTCCTACCGCACCTGCGCCAACTACTGAAATTTTCATGTGAAAAAGTCGATTAAAGGGTTAAAAATCTGCTGCAAAAATAAGAACGCTAGGCGTCAATATTGGCATAAACAGCATTCTTTTCAATGAATTCTCTACGCGGCGGAACCTCATCACCCATAAGCATGGCAAAAATGCGGTCGCTTTCAGTAGCATTGTCGATCGTTACCCTTCTCAGGGTTCTGAACTCAGGGTTCATTGTGGTATCCCATAATTGTTCGGCATTCATTTCTCCCAAACCTTTATAACGTTGGATTGAAGCACCTTGTCCGAATTCGGCCATCAACTGATCGCGCTCCTTATCATTCCAAGCATAAGTCTTCTTGGCTCCCTTTTTCACTAAATAAAGTGGAGGAGTAGCAATGTACACATAGCCCTGTTCGATCAGCTCGCGCATGTATCTGAAGAAGAAGGTTAGAATTAAGGTTTCAATGTGCGACCCATCCACATCGGCATCACACATGATCACCACTTTATGATAGCGAAGTTTCTCTAAGTTCAGTGCTTTCGAGTCTTCTTCTGTACCTACCGTCACCCCAAGCGCAGTATAGATATTTCGGATTTCTTCATTCTCGAAGACCTTGTGCTGCATCGCCTTCTCTACATTCAGAATCTTACCTCTTAAGGGTAAGATGGCTTGAAAATTTCGATCACGACCTTGCTTAGCCGTACCACCCGCAGAATCTCCCTCAACCAAAAATACTTCGCATTTTGACGGATCTTGTTCTGAGCAATCTGAAAGCTTACCCGGGAGTCCTCCACCACTCATCACGTTCTTGCGCTGAACAAGCTCTCTTGCCTTAGCGGCGGCATGGCGGGCAGTAGCTGCGATTACCACTTTTTCAACGATGCGTTTAGCATCGTCAGGATGCTCTTCTAGATAATCGGTTAGCATTTCTGAGACCGCTTGACTTACAGCCGCACTCACCTCTCTATTACCGAGCTTCGTTTTGGTCTGCCCTTCAAACTGTGGCTCGGCAACTTTTACTGAAATAATAGCGGTAAGACCTTCTCTAAAGTCATCTCCAGAAATCTCAAATTTTAACTTATCGAGGAGTCCTGAGGCATCTGCATACTTTTTGAGCGTGTGGGTAAGTCCACGTCTAAACCCTGCTAAATGGGTCCCCCCCTCATGCGTGTTTATATTGTTTACATAAGAGTGAAGGTTTTCAGAAAAGCCGGTGTTGTACACCATGGCTATTTCTACCGGAATTCCAGCTTTTTCTCCTTCCATGGCGATCACCTTTTGAATCAAAGGTTCACGCGACTCATCTAAGAATACGATGAACTCTTCTAATCCCCTTTCAGAAAAGAAGATCTCAGAAACAAATTCTCCCTTATCGTCTTTCTTTCTCTTATCGGTAAGAGAAATAGTAATCCCTTTATTTAAGAAGGCTAGCTCACGCATGCGATTGGCAAGCGTCTCATAACTGTACTCGGTGGTTTGGTTAAAGATCTGATGATCCGGCTTGAAGGTTACCTCTGTACCGTTCTTGTCGCTTTCACCAATACTTTTTACCGGATACAGCGCCTTTCCTCTTTCGTATTCTTGTTGCCAAATCTTTCCTTCACGCTGCACCGTTGCCTTTAAAGATACCGAGAGGGCATTCACACAAGACACCCCGACACCGTGTAATCCACCAGAAACCTTATAAGAATCTTTATCGAACTTACCCCCGGCACCGATTTTAGTCATCACCACCTCAAGGGCAGAGACTCCTTCTTTTTTGTGAAGACCTACAGGAATACCGCGTCCGTTATCGGTTACCGTGATCGAATTGTCTTCGTTGATAATCACCCCGATGGTGTCACAGTGACCTCCCATGGCCTCGTCGATAGAGTTATCGACTACTTCATAAACTAAATGGTGAAGACCTCTTACGCCGACGTCACCGATATACATAGAAGGACGCATTCTTACATGCTCCATTCCTTCTAAGGCCTGTATACTATCTTCTGAATAATTTGGGATTTTTGCTTCTTCGCTCATAGGTCAGATTTCATGGTAATGTATCCTAGCAAATATAGCCGAAACAGCAGCAAAAATAAGGGCTCGAATAAGTTCGAGCCCTTCAAGTTATCAACACTTTAGTGTGAACAATATCAACTTTAGTAAGCGTCTGTATGCACTGATTTAATGGCTCTACCAGAAGGCTCATTCATCGTTTTGAATGCGGCATCCCATTCAAGAGCGGTTTTAGTACTGCAGGCCACTGAAGGCTCTTGCGGTACGCTCAAAGCAGCAGCGTCTGACGGAAAGTGAGAAGCGAAGATGCTTCGGTAGTAATACTCTTCTTTCGTTTGTGGAGTTTGAATCGGATATTTAAAAGCGGCTTGTTCCATTTGAGCGTCGCTTACCTCTTCGTTAACCTTCTCTTTAAGAGTGTCAATCCAAGAATATCCCACTCCGTCTGAGAATTGCTCTTTTTGGCGCCAAGCTACCTCGGCAGGAAGCATATCTTCAAAGGCTTTACGCAATACCCATTTCTCCATGCGCTCTCCATTAATCATCTTGTCTTGAGGGTTCAATCGCATAGCCACATCGATGAATTCTTTGTCCAAGAAAGGAACTCTCCCTTCAATTCCCCAAGCGGCTAGCGACTTATTGGCACGCAAACAATCGTACATGTGCAACTTATCCAATTTACGCACCGTTTCTTCGTGAAATTCTTGTGCATTTGGAGCCTTGTGAAAGTACAGATACCCTCCGAATAATTCGTCTGATCCTTCGCCAGACAATACCATTTTAATCCCCATTGACTTGATGACACGTGCCATTAAGTACATTGGCGTCGCAGCCCTTACCGTGGTGATATCGTAGGTTTCAAGATGGTAAATCACATCTTTGATCGCGTCAAGGCCTTCTTGGATGGTAAAAATCACTTCGTGGTGCACCGTTTTAATGTAGTCGGCAACCTTTCGGGCGGCCGCCAAATCTGGCGAACCCTCTAATCCTACCGCAAAAGAGTGCAATTGTGGCCACCAGGCGTTTTCAGTATTATCAGATTCAATACGTTTTTCAGCATACTTTTTCGCAACGGCTGAGGTGATCGAAGAATCAAGACCTCCAGACAGCAGCACTCCATAAGGAACATCTGACATCAGCTGACGCTTGACAGCGGCCTCAAGGGCCTCTTTTAGCCTCTCAATAGAGGTCTCGTTTTCTTTAACAGCATCGTAAGATTTCCAATCTCTGTCGTACCAACGAACCGGTTCAGCGGTTTCACTGGTCATGTAATGTCCTGGAGGAAATAACTCAATGCGGTTGCAATACCCTTCTAAGGCCTTTAACTCAGAGGCTACATAAAATACGCCTTGTTCATCCCAACCCATATACAGCGGAATAATGCCCATGTGATCACGAGCAATTAAGAAGTCCTTCTTTTCTCTATCGTAAAGGGCAAACGCAAAGATTCCGTTGAGCTGATCTAAGAATGATGCCCCGTGTCGCTGATAAAGCGGAAGCAGCACTTCACAGTCTGACTGCGTCATGAATTTGTACTCCTTGAAGGCTGAGCGCAATTCTCTGTGATTATAGATTTCTCCATTAGCCGCAAGCACCAGTGATTTAGACTCGTTAAACAAGGGTTGTTTTCCTGAAGCCGGATCGACGATCGCTAAACGCTCGTGAGCGAGTACACTGAAAGTGTCGCTGTAAATACCGCTCCAATCTGGCCCGCGGTGTCTGATCTTCTTAGACATTTCTAGCAACTGGTCGCGTTGCTGAGATTCATCTTTCTGGTATCCAAAACTAGCTACAATTCCACACATGATTCAAAATTTTAAGCAAAAATGAATCAAATGTTTTTAATGATATAGTTTAAAAGATTAATTAGTTAATTATTTTAACTAATTATAGATTATTAAGTCTATTTTTTAACTAATTCACCCCCAATTACTATCCCCTCGACAGAAATTGTAGGTAAAGCTGAAAGAGGAGCCTCTAGTAAATCTTCTGCTAGAATAGTGAAATCGGCATAGTAACCTGGGCGAATCATACCCTTTTCGCCTTCTTCAAAGTTCGAATAGGCCGCCCATGTAGTCATTCCCTTTAAAGCCTGCGTGCGGGTTAACGCTTCCTCAACGAAATATCCTCCTTCAGGAAATCCTTCTAGGTCTTGACGCGCTACCGCAGCATAGTAGGTCAATAGCGGAGAAACCTGCTCTACCGGAAAATCAGTTCCCAAGGCTAACAGAGAAGCCTTCTGCAGCAGCGTTTGATACGCATAGGCCCCCTTGACGCGGTCTGGACCTAGACGATCCTCAGCCCAATACATGTCACTGGTAGCATGGGTGGGCTGTACTGAAGGGATAATTCCATCAGCGAAACGATCAAAATCTGACGGATCTACCACCTGTGCATGTTCAATCTTCCAACGCGCCTTCATCGGATTTGATAGCACTCTTTGATACAGATCCAAAACAAAATAATTTGCAGAATCTCCAATGGCATGGGTATTCATTTGAAATTCACTTTCGGCAAGGCGCTCGGCAATAGACACTATTTCTTCTAAAGGAGTTACTACCGCTCCAAAGTGATCTGACTGATCAGAATAGGGCCTTTTAAGCGCTGCTCCTCTTGACCCCAGCGCTCCGTCTGCATAAACCTTAAACGATCGCACATTGAGCGCAGGTGTTTTAATGGGTCCCTTTTCGAGATAATAATCGAGTTGTTCAGGAGTTGCGCTAATCATCGCATACACGCGAATCTTCAAATCACCGGCGGTTTGCAGGCTATCAATGAGTTCAATAACCGACCTAGAAAGGCCGGCATCATTTACTGTTGTTAATCCGTTTTCAAAGGCAATGTCTTGCGCGGCCAACAAAGCGCGGACCTGAGAAGCGCGATCAATGTCGGGTAGAGAGGCATCTACCCACCCCATGGGTTCGTCAATTAAAACACCCGTAAGACGCTGTTTTTTCTTTAAAATCGCACCACCGCTCACTTCGGTGTTTGGCGTTATCCCAGCAAGATTAAGGGCATAGTCGTTAACCAAATAGGCATGCCCATCTATGCGACGTAATACCACTGGCCGGTCAGGAAACAATTCATTCAATTGCGTATTTGTCGGAAATTCTTTCTCAGGCCAATCGTTCTGATCCCAGCCCCATGCATAGAGCACAGACGGATGGTATTCAGCATCAAAAGCCTTAAGCCGCTCAATAATCTCATCAAAACTCTGGGTACCAAGCAGACTCAACCTGCTTTCGTTTAAACCCAATTGATAAAAATGGCAATGCGCATCAATGAATCCGGGATAAACAAAAGCTCCCTCTAGGTCTACTTCTTCGCGTGCAGCAAAACGACTGCGCAAGGCATCCTCTCCTACCGCTACAATGCGACGGTCTTTAACCGCAACGACGCTGGCCTTTGGCTGGAGCGAGTCAACGGTATAAAAATGAGCATTATAAAATACGGTATCCACTTGCTCCACTTTTTCACAACCAAAAGTGGCAAGAGTCAATAGAAACAGTGATGCTATCTTAAGTTTCATAGGGCTGAGGATTATTTGCTTTGGTTCCGGCTACAGCAAGTGCAGCAATTAAAACGACTCCAAGATAAGCCATGTAACGGTAAGAGCCGAGTAGCGTATACGAGAAACTGAAAACACTCGGGGCAATGGCACTCCCAAAAATTAAAATTGACATCACCCGGCCTGTGATGGCCCCAAGGTGTTGCCTGCCGAAAAATCTGGGCCAAGTCACCGAATTGAGCACCCCAAAAAAGCCGCCCATCGAACCCATTCCACCAATTAATAACACTCTTCCCCATGCTTCGTTTAGAAAGAACATTCCCAAACAGGCCAGTAAGCCCCCAAACATCATGATATAGGCAAATATTTTAAGCTTAGAGCGATCACTGAGGTAATTAAAAACCGTCGAAACAGTGACCGAAACGAAAGAACCGGGTAGAAAAATACGCACCGCCTCTTCTTTAGATAATCCTGTGCTTTCAAAAATAGAAACCACATGAAAAGTAAGTCCCGTAATAAAGAAACTGTTAAATGCCAATAAAAAGGTGAATACCCAAAAAGCACGGGTCTTACGCGCCTCTGCTAGCGTAAACTGTTTCTTAGCGCGCGGCTGGTCAGAAGCTCCGAGGATTTCTTGTCCCTTTCGGATTCCATCAGGCAGCAATCCGTGATCCTCAGGGCGTACTCTGTAAAATTGAAGGATGAAGATCGCAAATACAGCTAAGGCGATTGCCATCACTTGCCATGCCCCACTCCATCCGAAGTCATCGATGAGTGCACTGAGCCAAATCGGAGCCGAACTAAAGCCGAATGAGAGTGAAATACTCGTTACCATATTGGCTCTTCCGCGGTACTTGTCCCACCACATCATGATCATATTTCTCGAGGCCATGGTCAGCACCCCTTGGCCAAAGAACCTCAGCATAAAAAACAAAAGGGTTATGACCACGAATCCTGTATATACTCTGCTGATATTAACGAGCAGCGCTAATTTTTGAGCGAGTGCAGGAGAAAAAGAAGCCGTTAACAGCGTAAGTGAAATTCCTAGAGCCGCACCCAAAGCTACCCATCTGGCCCCATAGCGATCGAACCAGCGACCAGCTCTACCGATGATTAGAGAACTCATAATCGTCCCCACCATATAGGCGTTAGAGAATTGATTGCGGCTTAAGCCCAAGGCATCTTTAACCGGGTCGGTAAAAACAGAAACTCCGATGGTTTGACCCGGAATACTAAACCAGACTCCAATGGTTCCTATAATGAGGACTACAAAACCGTAGAAAAATGGGAAAGACTCTGGACGGACAAGCGAACCAGCATTAGAATGTTTAAAGGACGAAGGGCTCAAATGCCTGGGATTTACAGATTCAAATATAAGTGCATTGGACGAATCATTACCTTTAAGGCTGAACTTACAAATCTCTGTTAATGCAATCTGACACCGTCTTGTATCTTGAAAATGCTCAAATAAAGCAAGACACTAGCATTATACTTGACACGCTCAATTTTAGCCTACACAAAGGGGACTACTATTTTTTAATCGGGAAAACGGGATCCGGAAAAAGCAGTCTACTTAAAGCGCTTTATGGCGATGTTCCGTTCAGCGCTGGGATAGCCAGAATTAAAAACCTCGATCTTCGCACCCTAAAAGAAGTCCAGCTTTCAACGCTGAGACGCTCACTGGGAATCGTATTTCAAGATTTCAAACTGCTCTCAGACCGCAACGTCTATGACAACTTAGACTTTGTGCTTAAAGCAACCGGATGGAAAAAATCGAGCGAGCGTAAAAACCAAATTGAAACAGTGCTAGAACGCGTTGGGATCAGCGGAAAAATGAAAAGCTTTCCCCATCGGCTCTCAGGTGGAGAACAACAGCGTGTTGCAATCGCTAGAGCTTTATTAAACGACCCTGATCTGATTATTGCGGATGAACCCACCGGAAATCTAGATCCAGAAACTAGCCTCGAGGTCATGCAGGTTTTCGAAGACATTCATCGAAATGGCAAAACACTTTTTGTCGCCACCCATAACCACCAATTGATCCGCCATTACGGTCATCCTGTGGTGCGTTGCGAGAATCAGAGCTTGTATCAAGGCTAAATTTCAACTGATAATTTTTCTGTTTATTTGTAGCTCATTCAACTTTTATGGCAGTTTTAGGCATTGATATAGGGGGCACCGGTATGAAGGGTGGTTTGGTCGATATTGAATCTGGAGAATTGATCAGTGAACGCTTTCGACTGCCAACGCCCAAAAAGAGAGACCCTGAAGCTATGGCCGAACGATTCAAAGAAATCGTAGACCACTTTGGCTACGAAGGGCCCATCGGAGTGGGATTTCCTACCATTATCAAGAATGGAACTTGCGGATCTCAAGGAAACCTTCACAAGAAATGGAAGGGGCTTAACGTTGCTGATGTCTTCGCTGAAAAGACCGGACAAGAAGTCATTGTTGTTAATGATGCAGATGCCGCCGCCTATGCTACTATGGAGTACGGTGTCGGAAAAGGTGAAATGGGACTCGTCCTCATGGTAACTATTGGCACGGGAATAGGCAGTGGTGCCTTCTTTAACGGTACACTCATCCCGAATTTTGAGTTAGGCCAAATTCCGTATAAAAAGTTCAAAAAAATTGAAGAGTGGGCTTCAGCCTCTGCTAAAGAGCGCGAAAAGCTCAGCCTTGAAGAATGGGCTGTACGCTTTAACAAGTTCCTTAAAATAACAAACCTACTTATCGCCCCAGATCTTATTATACTCGGAGGTGGTTTGTCTAAGGAATGGGACAATTACGCTCACCTCATCGATTCTCCGGTTCACATCAAACCCGCTGCGCTGCGAAATAATGCCGGAATTGTCGGTGCTGCTGCGGCCGCTTTTAGAGCGCTTTAGCGCGCTTTCTATCGGTTTCCTTTAGATGAATTTTTCTCAGTCGGATATGATTAGGGGTTACCTCAACCAACTCGTCCTTCTGAATATATTCTAATGCTTGCTCTAGCGAGAACTTAATTGCGGGAACAATTTTCACCTTTTCATCTGAACCAGAGGCACGGACGTTTGAAAGCTTTTTGGTTTTCGTCACATTCACCGCCATATCGTCGGCTCTAGAATTTTCTCCGATCACCTGTCCTTCATAAATATCCTCTCCTGGATCAATAAAGAAAACCCCTCTTTCTTGAATCTTATCAATAGAGTAAGGAATCGCTGTTCCGTTTTCTAGAGAAACCAATGACCCGTTGATTCGTCCTGGTATTGGCCCTTTTAGTGGTTGGTATTCAATAAATCGGTGCGACATAATCGCCTCTCCTGCAGTCGCCGTGAGAAGCTGATTTCTCAATCCAATGATACCTCTAGAGGGGATGACGAACTCACAGATCATGCGGGTACCCTTAGTCTCCATACTGAGTAATTCTCCCTTGCGCATCGATACCATTTCAACAGCCTTACCCGAAACAGTCTCCGGAAGGTCTATAGTCAACTGCTCGACTGGCTCACACTTTACGCCATCTATTTCTTTAATAATGACTTGAGGCTGACCAATCTGCAATTCGTATCCTTCACGACGCATGGTCTCGATAAGTACTGATAAGTGAAGTACCCCTCGTCCGTAAACGATAAAACGATCCGCACTATCTGTGGGCTCAACACGCAACGCCAAATTCTTTTCTAACTCTTTCTCTAAACGCTCTTTAATGTGTCTAGAGGTTACAAATTTTCCGTCCTTACCGAAGAAGGGACTGTCATTTATGGTAAAGAGCATACTCATGGTAGGTTCATCAATGGCGATCGACTTCAATGCTTCAGGTGCCTCGTGATCTGCCACCGTGTCTCCAATCTCAAAATTCTCCATTCCAACGATTGCGCAGATATCTCCGGCACGAACTTCTTGCACTTTCACACGGCCTAATCCTTCAAAGGTGAACAACTCTTTAATTCTCGATTTAGAAATAGAACCGTCGCGTTTTACGAGACTTACTTGCTGCCCTTCTTTAAGTGATCCGCGTTGTAGGCGTCCAATCGCAATACGTCCGGTAAAAGAAGAATAATCTAGAGAGGTGATTAACAGCTGGGTTGAACCCTCTTGAGGTTTGAACTCCGGGATTTCAGCAAGGACCATCTCTAAAAGGGGTTCTATAGAATCGGTAGGCTGTTTGTAATCAGTGCTCATCCATCCGTTTTTCGCCGAGCCGTAAACCGTCGGAAAGTCAAGCTGCCATTCTTCAGCACCTAACTCGAACATGAGATCAAAAACCTTTTCGTGCACCTCATCTGGCGTACAATTCTCCTTGTCAACTTTATTGATGACCAGACAGGGCTTTAATCCCATTGAAATCGCCTTTTGCAATACAAATCGGGTCTGAGGCATGGGGCCTTCAAAGGCGTCAACCAGCAATAACACTCCGTCTGCCATATTCAATACACGCTCTACCTCTCCGCCAAAGTCAGCGTGACCAGGGGTGTCGATAATATTGATCTTATGGTCTTTGTATTGTACCGAAACATTCTTAGAAACAATGGTAATTCCGCGCTCGCGCTCGAGATCATTGTTGTCTAGAATGAGTTCTCCTTTATTCTCATTTTCTCTAAAAAGTTGGCAGTGGTATAGGATTTTATCGACAAGTGTAGTCTTTCCGTGATCTACGTGAGCAATAATGGCAATGTTCTTGATGTGCTGCATCTAAATAGTTTGAGCGCTACGGCGGCGCAAATATAGGTCGAAAACCGCCCCAGATGTGATAAAAAACTACCTTTGTGCCGAAATCCTTTGAAACCATGAATAGAGCAGACCTCCAACAACTTCAACATGCTGAAAGTCATCAATTCTTACTGATTGCAGGGCCCTGTGCCATTGAGTCAGAACAGAGTGCTATGGCTGTGGCTGAAAAAGCGGTGGCTCTTAGCGATGCGCTGAAGATTCCGTATGTTTTCAAAGGAAGTTTTAAAAAGGCCAATCGCAGCCGTATTGATTCATTCACCGGGATTGGTGATGAAAAAGCACTTAAAATTTTGAGAAAGGTCGGAGAAACCTTTGGTATACCCACCATCACTGACATTCACACTGAAGAAGATGCGGCAAGGGCTGCAGCTTATGTTGATATCCTACAGATTCCCGCCTTTTTGGTACGCCAAACCGACCTTGTGGTGGCCGCCGCTAAAACGCAAAAGGTCGTCAACTTAAAGAAAGGACAATTCATGAGCCCTGAAAGCATGCAATTTGCGGTTCAGAAGGTAAAAGACAGCGGAAATCCCAACAGCCTTATTACCGAAAGAGGCACCACCTTTGGTTATCAAGACCTTGTGATTGACTATAGAGGTATCCCGGTGATGCAACAATACGCCCCGGTAGTTTTAGACGTCACCCACTCTCTACAACAGCCTAATCAGGCCTCAGGAGTAACAGGCGGAAGACCTGCACTCATTGAAACCATGGCCAAGGCAGGAATTGCAGTCGGAGTAGACGGAATTTTTATTGAAACCCATCCCGACCCTTCAAGCGCGAAGAGTGACGGGGCAAACCAACTACCTCTTGAACGCCTCGAAAAACTCTTAAGCACCTTGGCTCGGTTGAGAGATACCGTTGTAAGACTCGAGAACTAACCTTTTCTTAAAAGTTCAGGCGCTCATCCTATGGAGTTAGGGACTATCTTGTAAGAAAATTTTTCTCGTGAAAACACTTTCTCTCTTTTCAGCCTTTTTGTTTGGTATGATTGGGCTTCAGGCTCAAGATCACAGTCACGTGAGTGCGCGTCCCATCCATTTTCCAGATGTAGACAATTACCTCACCCTTTCTACCGACCTGCATATACATAGTGTATTCTCTGACGGATACGTGTGGCCCAACATCAGAGTCCAAGAGGCGTTACTAGACGGATTAGACGCCATCGCAGTAACAGAACACCTCGAATACCAGCCGCACAGCGCTGACCTACCACACCCAGATCGCAACCGTGCCTATCATTTAGCGCTAGAGGAGGCGAAAGACCATGACCTGCTTGTCATAAGAGGATCAGAAATCACAAGAGGAGCACCCGTGGGCCACAACAATGCCATTTTCATTGAAGATGCTAATCCACTCTTAAAAGAAAAAGCTGAGGATGCCTTTAAAGAGGCCCGAAAGCAAGGAGCATTCATCTTTTGGAATCATCCGGCATGGACGGCTCAAAATAGCCAAGGTAACCCCGTGCTCAGTGCATTTCAAAAAGATCGCATAAAGTCAGACGAGCTACACGGGATCGAGGTAGTGAACTTTGGTGCCTTTGCAGAAGAATCACTAGCGCTTGCCTTAGAACAAGACCTTACCATTTTAGCAACCTCTGATGTGCACGGACTCATCGAATGGGATTACAGCAACAAAGGTCTGCAAAGACCGGTGACCTTAGTCTTTGCCAAAGAAAGGAGTCTAGCAGGTATTCATGAAGCGCTTATCGAAGGAAGAACTGTTGCAGCCTATAACGACCTCCTCATAGGTCAGAAGGAGTATTTAGAGCCTCTGCTTTTAAAAAGTATACGCATTGAAGGCGCCCATTACATGCCCAATACCAAAATTGTAGAATTGACCATCACCAATCAAACAAGCAGTGACTTATTACTTGAAAATAAGAGTGACTATACCTTCTACGAAAGCTCACCCGTATTTGTATTAAAGGCTCATGACAGCAAAGTGTTGAAGGTCAAAACTTTAGAAGAGCTCCCTGCCTTTGACTTAAGCTTTGAAGCCCTAGGAGCATTTTATGCCCCAAAAAGTCATCCTGTACTGACTTGGAGGGTTAATGTCAGCCACTAGTTTTCGTATCTTTGTCGGCTCTTTATGTTCTTTAATTTATCGGGGCCGATCTGGATTTGACAGCAAGATCAATGAGATCGTAAGCATGCCGAGCTATGAGGTTAATGCTCGTAAATCTCTACTTCAACCATTTTAAATGGCGAAAACAATTACGCTTTAGCTGCCTAATAATCTGAATTATAGTAAGATTTGGCCTAGTCTCGCGAGGCGAGAAAGCTAAATGTCTCTAGAAAGCCCTTGTTGGCGGCGTTCTTCAAAGAGGCACCATTAAAGTCAACAACGAATGTCTTTCGCTTCGCAAGGCATTTAAAATTTAGAAGCTAAGAAAGTCGGTAGATGGTCACTGATCAGCTGCTTTCTGACAATCACTCAGTGAATAAGCATGTAGAAAGCGTTTGAGTTGCTTGTTTGGACGAGGGTTCGAACCCCTCCGGCTCCACTATCCCCTAATTAATTTGGTAATGGTCATTCGAACGGCTATACGAGAGACCAACCAAAGCACCATGGCACTCAAGCCAAATACCAAAGCGTTGAGGAGTAACACCTCAGAAACGTAGAGTTTAACAGGGATATAGGTGATGTAGTATTCTTCAGGGTTTGAAAAGGTCAACCAATGCGTATAGTGCTGAATGGCATACAGCGATAATCCAATAGTGTTTCCGATAAGTAATCCCAGTCCCAGGTAATACGACCCCTGAATCCAAAACAATTTACGCACGCTCTGCTCATTAGCGCCAAGTGCTCTAAATAAGCCAATGGCGTTTGAACGCTCGAAAACTACGGACAACAAACTAGTGATAATATTCATCGCCCCTACAATAGAAAGTACCAAGCTAATAATGAGCAAATTCACATCGAAAAGCTCCAACCAATTGAATAAGACCGATTGTTCATCCTTAGTTCTCACCACCTCAATATGCGCCGGGAATCGATTGATCAAGGTCTCGTAAACCGATGCTTCATCTTTAGAATCCGCCAAGAACACTTCAAGCCCTTCAAATTGATCTGCCTCATACCTGTTCAATTGGCCAACCCATTCACCAGAGACAAAAACAACCGATTGATCGAATTCAGCAAAATAAGAATTGTAAATCCCTTGAACGACCATTCTTCGTTGCTGAGGAGGATTTTCATTATTCGGAAACAGTCCATAAACACTATCCCCTATTTCAAGACCCAATTGGCGTGCCACCTCTTCAGAAACAACAATACCGTCTTGACTGTCGTGGTGAAGCCAATCACCCTGAACCAGATAAGACTCCCAAACCGTAGTGTCGAAATCACTGTATACCCCTTTAAAGAGCAATCCTGCGTAATCAACCTCATTGCGAAGCACACCAAGGCGTTCTGAAACTTTATGGCTACGAAAATCAGCTTCAATGGTGGTAAGCATTGCGATATGACTACTATCAAGCGCTTGACCCCTATCGTAGGAGACTAATTTAAAGGTACCCTGAAACGATTCTAATTTCTTTTTGACCTCCGATTGCAATCCTCTTGCCGTTGCCATAGCGATCAACATTACAGCTAGGCCTATAGCCACAGCCATAACGCCAATTTTTGCGCTACCTTTAGGTAAGATCTTGTGATTCTTAAACAAGAATCTTTTTGCAACGAACCATTCGAACATATGCGTCTCTTAGACTTCTTCTCCTTCAAAAATAGACTTTTAGCACTGATCCTATGGGGTATTGGTATTCAGATATCAAGCGCACAAATCAAGGTTGGGGCCAATCGCACCGAAACCTACCTTCCGATGCTTTCTGAAAAGTCAGTAGCTGTAGTGGCGAATGCCACCTCGGTGATTTTTCACCCTAATGGATACACTCATCTTGTAGACAGCTTGCTCTCTAGAGGCGTTCAGGTAAAAAAAATCTTTACCCCAGAACACGGATTTAGAGGTGAGGCCGACGCTGGAGCAGCGGTAGAAAGCGGAATCGATCCCACAACAAAATTACCTCTTGTATCCCTTTACGGAAGTCAAAAAAAGCCCTCAGCAGATCACCTCAAAGACATCGATATTATTCTTTTTGATATTCAAGATGTTGGCGTGCGCTTTTACACCTACATTGCCACACTTCAATTAGTGATGGAGGCCGCGGCAGAGGCATCAGTCTCAGTGATGGTGTTAGACCGTCCAAATCCGAACGCAAAATTGATCGATGGACCGGTTTTACAAGAAGAAAATGCAAGTTTTTTAGGATTAAACCCTATCCCCTTAGCCTACGGAATGACCATAGGAGAATACGCCTTAATGTTAAAGGGTGAAGGATGGTTACGTACCGATAAGCCCATTGATTTGACCCTCATCTCCCTAGAGGGATACGCCCATGACATGTCCTATCACCTGCCCATTAACCCTTCACCGAATCTTAAAAACGACCATGCAATTGCCTGGTATCCCAGCCTGGGTTTATTTGAGGGTACCGAAATTAATGCGGGCCGCGGAACCCCAAACCCCTTCGAACGCTTTGGTTCACCTCAACTATCAGCAGCAGTTTTCGATTTTGAATACACTCCAACCTCAGTACCCGGAGCACGCTACCCGAAACACCTCAATACCCTTTGTTACGGCAGAGATCTTAGCGAAAAAGAAGCGCCCGATCACGTCTGTTTGAATCCTCTGATTGAGAGTTATAAGGCGCATGATGGCCAATTCTTTAGAGAAGATTCGTTTGCTAAGCACAGCGGAAGAAGTGAGCTTCAAGGTCAAATTGAATCGGGCATGAGCGAAGAAGCAATCCGTGCCAGTTGGAAAGACGAACTCGAGGCTTTTAAATCTATGCGCTCAAAGTATTTGAGGTACCCTTGAAGCCCGTATCTTTGCCGCATGCAAAAGACTGAGGCCTTAACGCTCCCGGTAATGGAGTCTTTTTTTACCATTCAAGGTGAAGGATTTCACCAAGGTACTGCTGCACATTTCATTCGTTTAGGAGGCTGCGATGTCGGTTGCCATTGGTGCGACGTGAAAGAGAGTTGGAACATACAGCCTGAATGGGAACAAACCATTGAAAGTATTGTTTCTAGCGTTGATCATCGCGCTCAAATCGCAGTGATAACTGGAGGAGAACCTTTGATGCATCCGCTAGATGAACTAACCGCAGCTCTCAAAGCAAAGGGATTGAAAACGCATATAGAAACCTCTGGGGCTCATCCGATATCAGGGCATTGGGACTGGATTTGTCTGTCTCCTAAAAAATTCAAAAAACCATTAGACCTTATTTACGAACGCGCCGATGAACTCAAGTGTATCGTATACAATAAAAGTGATTTCACTTTTGCCGAGGATGAGGCTGCTCGTGTTAAGCCTACTTGTAAATTATCGCTGCAACCAGAATGGGAGGTGCGAGAGAAAGTTATGCCTCTGATGAGTAACTATGTTTTAGACCACCCTAAATGGCGTATAACGCTACAAACTCACAAATACATAGGCGTTCCTTAACGGCTTGTTTTACCTATTTTTGCCCCATGAAAAAAATGCTTGTCGCAGTACTTTCACTGCCTCTTTTCTACAGCTGTGCTCCTTCAAATGACAATTTAATGAGTAAGGATCAGCTAGGTTCATTGCAATCTACTGATAGTATTGGGCTGGTAAGCTCATTGTTTCCTGAAGATTCAATAGCCTTTGAAAGGCTAAACACAGGCCAAATAGTAGGCTTAAGTGTGCTAAAAGCCGATCAGAAAAAACGCTTTCAGCTCAGGGCAAATCTCGAGGGGGCTATAGAGGTCGTTCAGGTATACGATAGCCTATACAAAACAAAAAAAGGCATAGGAGTCGGAAGCACCATAGGAGAACTTGAAAAGGCATATACTATAGATCGGGCGGTCCCTGCAATAAAAAGCGTTTCAGTTTACGTGAAAGAATCGCCTCTTTTATTCCTTTTTGATCGCAGTGAACTCCCTGAAAGCATCAAATACAGTTTTGATCCTATTGATCCGGTACAACTTCCTTCCGAAGCCATAATCAATCAAGTGATTATTAGCTGGTAAGATGAAGCGCATTCTTCTGACCCTAGTTCCGAAACTGCTAGGCTATTATTTCAATGTAATCGCACTAATCGCCCCGAAGAAGGCCGGAAAGCTAGCCTTATTGACTTTTGCTAAGGTGCGCAAGGGACAACTTGATAACCAAAGAATACTTCCGCTCTTAGAAGATGCCAAGGACGAGCGCTTTTCGATAGGCACACATGAAATCCAATCGTACCACTGGCCAGGAGAGAAAGAGGCCGTACTGTTGCTGCATGGGTGGGAAAGTAACACCCATCGATGGCGAAATTTGATTGCACAGCTCAAAAAAGAAAAGTTTGAAATCTATGCCCTCGATGCTCCTGCGCACGGATATTCTACCGGGAGCTATCATTTTTTGCCCGACTTTGTCGAAGCGGCCTATCATCTCGTGCAAAAACACAACATCAAAACACTCATAGGTCATTCTATGGGAGGAATGGCCATTTGCTATTTACTCTTTAAGCACAAAGAAAATCCTGTTGAACGCTTTATTACCTTAGGTGCTCCCGTAGACTTTTCGCTAATCGTTTCTGGATACAACCGTCGCGTTCCCTTTAACAAGACCGTTTACAATGCTTTAGATCAGGAGATGTACCGATTGGTAAACATGAATATCGAAGCGTTTTCGAGCCGGTTTTTTGCTAAAGAGATTCATCAAAAAGCATTGCTTATGCATGATCGTTTTGACCCTACCATACCTAGCAGTCAATCTGAGCAGCTGCACAAAGCTCTCGCAAACAGCGAACTGGTGGTGACTGAAAATTTTGGTCATTCCATGCACCAAGATGAAGTTTGTGATAAAATCATGTTATTTTTAAATAGCAACTAAACGGATATGGAACTTCAACCCTTTCATTTAGCGATTCCGGTCAATAACCTTGAGGCGGCTCGCGATTTTTATACTAATATTCTTGGTTTTGAAGAAGGACGCAGCAGTGACCACTGGGTGGATTACAATTTTTTTGGCCACCAGTTGGTGATTCATTTAGACACCAACCATCAAGGTGTCTTGGTCTCTAACCCTGTTGATGGAAAGGATGTTCCGGTTCCTCATTTCGGAGTGGTATTAGAATGGGAGGTTTTCGATGCTTTTGCTGAACGCATAAGAAGTAAAGGGATTCCCTTTATTATTGAACCTTATTTGAGGTTTGAAGGGCTACCGGGAGAGCAGAAAACACTCTTCTTTAAAGATCCGTCTGACAATGCGCTAGAGTTCAAGAGCTTTAAGCACATCTCGTCGCTCTTTGCAACTTAAGATTGTGCACGTCGTCTGGCCAACAATGTATTCTTGAGAAGCATTGCTATAGTCATGGGACCTACCCCGCCAGGAACCGGTGTGATATAAGACGCCTTCTCAGCTACCTGCTCAAAATCTACATCGCCCACTATACGGTAACCTTTAGGTCGGCTCGCATCTTCTACTCTAGTAATTCCGACATCGATAACTACCGCGCCAGGTTTTACCATATCTGCCTGAACAAAGTTGGGCACACCTAAAGCAGAAACAATAATATCGGCCTGATTAAGAAGCGTTTTAAGGTCTTTTGTGCGAGAATGTGCTACCGTAACCGTAGCATTAGCAAAATCACCTTTCTGGCTCAAAAGAATGCTAATGGGCCTTCCTACAATATGAGATCGTCCGATTACCACCGCATGCTTCCCTGAGGTATCTACCTTATAGCGTTCGAGTAGCTGCATAATCCCGAAAGGAGTTGCAGGAATGAACGACTCGAGTTCTAAGGCCATGCGCCCAAAATTTGTCGGATGAAAGCCATCAACATCTTTTTTTGGATCGATCGCCAAAAGCACCTCTTCTTCGTCGAGATGAGCAGGTAATGGCAACTGAACGATATAACCGTCTATAGCCTCATTTGCATTCAATGCTGCCACCTCATTTAATAAGTCTTCTTGAGTGGTATCCTCTGGAAGTCTAACAAGTGTAGACTCGAAGCCTACCTGTTCGCAAGAGCGCACCTTACTTGAAACATAGGTGAGGCTCGCTCCATCGTTTCCGACAATGACTGCGGCAAGGTGCGGAACTTTTTGTCCTTGCTGTCGCATCTCAGCAACCTCAGCTGCGATCTCTTCTTTGAGTTCTTGACTCGTTTTCTTTCCGTCTAGTAGAATCATTAGCGCATATTCATATTTTGCATCATCTGCATCATATTTCTTCCTTTGGCTCCCTGCATCATCTTCATCATCTTGCTCATTTGATCGAACTGCTTGATCAGCTTATTCACCTCTTGAATTTCTCTACCGCTCCCAGAGGCAATGCGTTTCTTTCTGCTTTGATCAATGACTTTGGGGTTACTGCGCTCTTTTGGCGTCATCGAGTGAATAATCGCTTCAATATGCTTAAAGGCATCATCATCAATATCTAAGCCTTTAGTCGCTTTAGCCATTCCAGGAACCATTGACACAAGGTCTTTCATTGGGCCCATTTTTTTGATTTGTTGAATTTGCGTCAAGAAGTCATCGAAACCAAAGGTCTGCTTTGCGATTTTACGCTGCAGCTTTCGGGCCTCTTCTTCATTGAACTGCTCTTGAGCCCTTTCAACCAAAGAGACCACATCACCCATTCCCAAAATACGATCGGCCATACGATCAGGGTGAAAGATATCTAAAGCATCGAGTTTCTCTCCAGTTCCGATGAATTTAATGGGCTTGTCTACTACTTCTCGAATAGTCAGGGCTGCACCCCCTCGAGTGTCACCATCTAACTTCGTCAGCACCACTCCGTCAAAATCTAAAACGTCATTAAAGGCCTTGGCCGTATTGACGGCGTCTTGCCCTGTCATCGCATCTACTACAAAAAGGGTTTCATCAGGGCGAATAGCGGTATGAATCGCCTTGATTTCTTTCATCATGGCCTCATCTAAGGCCAAACGACCCGCGGTATCGATTATTACTACATTAAAACCTTCATCTTTCGCCTTTTCAAGACCGGCATTGGCAATGATCACAGGATCTTTTTGTTCGCGGTCAGAAAAAACTTCAACCCCTAATTGTTCGCCGACAATATGGAGTTGATCTATGGCCGCAGGACGATAAACATCACAGGCTACTAAAAGCGGTTTCTTTGATTTCTTCGTTTTAAGGTAGTTCGCAAGTTTTCCAGAAAAAGTGGTTTTACCAGAACCTTGAAGCCCTGCCATGAGAATCACGCTAAGCTTTGAACCGATTTGAAGTTCTGAGGCATTAGACCCCATTAAACTGGCCAGTTCGTCTCTGACGATCTTAACCATGAGCTGTCCGGGTTGAAGTGATTGCAACACTTGCTGCCCCATAGCCTTTTCTTTCACCGTATTGGTAAAATCCTTGGCTATTTTATAGTTAACATCAGCATCGAGAAGGGCCTTTCGGATCTCCTTCATCGATTCGGCAATATTGAGCTCGTTTATTTTACCCTTGCCTCTGAGTTTATGTAGAGCTCCTTCAATTTTGGTACTTAACTGATCAAACATAAACGCTGTGTCGGTTGAATTTGAAGAAAGAACAAAAATACTAAGTTTCTTTAGCTTTCAAGTGCTGTTTCAATTCTGCTCATGACAATAACATGAGGAAAAGTAATGGCCGCTAGAAAATACACCAATAACTCTAGGACATCCACGGAGTCAAGTCCAACAACCAATAAAATAAGGACAAATCCGACTACTGATATTCCCCAATAAAGCAATGCTGCTTTGGCATAAGAGGTCAAGCCGCTACCTGAGCTTTTTGGGTAAAGCAACTCAATCTGATCTTTTATCGAGGGTAAAGCGTGCCATAGTGAAAAATAGAGCGCAAAAGAGAGCAGTAAACTGGTATAGCGGAATACGATAAACAGAAATACCAACGCTAAGAGTTCTACTAAGAACACCCGAAAAGAAATGCTCTGCGCTATGAACAGCATCAACATCGACAGCCCAAAAGCAGCCAAAGATAAAACCATAAAGTGCTGCTCCGTGAAGGATAGTGAAGTAATCGCTTCGATCACTAAGGCAGATTGCTCGGCGTGCGTCCAGAAAAGGAGTCCAAAAATGAGCAGTCCATAGGAGGTGTAGAAAGCAAAGCGAAATCCATTCGCGCCTTTGGTAAACCTATGCCAATGCTGTTGGCCAAAATGAAACGAGCTTATAAGAACAAAGAATAACAGAGCGAATTGACGCTGGGCATAGAATAAAAGCAATACAGCCACGATCAATCCTATATATATAAGCAACGTTTTTCGACGTGTTATTCCAGATACTTGTTCATAAGAAGCCAAACGTTGAATTACCATCAAATCATTAGATCCGTGTAAAAGACCTACCGTAAGGATAAGAAAAAGGGCTAAAACACCCTCTAAAGCCTCGGAAACGCTGAATCCAACGATAGCTAAAACGAGCGTCAAAAAATACCTGATTTTAAGAAATTCCATAAAAAACAATGCGCATTCAAAGGTAGTTGATAAAATAATAGTTAAAATGTTAAAGAATTGTGTTTATAATTATTTACATTTGATTAAACAAAAACTAAACTATTGTTCTTATGAAAAGTTTACTACTCCAACTACCGTTGGTAGCAGATGTTTCGAAAATTGCTACTGACGATTACGTAGGCTTCACCTTTTTCGTAGGGTGTATGGCTATGATGGCAGCTTCTGCCTTCTTCTTTTTATCGATGAACAGTTTCGATTCTAAATGGCGCACTTCAATCCTAGTTTCAGGTTTGATTACGTTTATCGCTGCTGTTCACTATTGGTACATGAGAGATTACTGGGCTTCAAACGGAGAATCTCCAACATTCTTCCGTTATGTTGACTGGGTACTCACCGTGCCGCTGATGTGTGTTGAATTCTACCTCATCTTAAAAGCTGCAGGTGCCAAGAAAGCATTAATGTGGAGACTCATTGCGCTCTCAGTAATCATGCTCGTTACAGGATACTGGGGAGAAGCGGTTAGTCGAGATCAAGCTGCCTTCTGGGGTCTAGTATCTGGAATCGCTTATTTCGTGATTGTATACGATATCTGGTTTGGGCAGGCCAAAAAACTGGCTGTTTCTGCTGGAGGGTCTGTATTACAAGCGCACAAAACCCTATGTTGGTTCGTTCTAGTAGGATGGGCAATCTACCCAATCGGTTATATGGCTGGAACACCAGGATGGTATGAAGGAATATTTGGCGGATTAGCCATGGATGTTATCTATAACATCGGTGATGCCGTTAACAAAATTGGTTTCGGTCTAGTAGTATACGGCGCTGCTGTTGCTGCTCGTGACGCTAAATAAAAGTTGTTCAAGTAAATGCTAAAAAGCCGCTGTTCTCAGCGGCTTTTTTTATTACATCTGTTCAGGAACCTCAATACCCAGTAGCGAAGAAGCATGCTTTATAACTTCGCCGACTTTCAGCGTTAAAGCCACTCTGAAAGAACGCAAATTAGCGTCGTCAACACCGAGAATCGGAAGCTGCTGGTATAAAGAATTGAATTGCTTTACTAATTCATATAGGTAATTGGCTACAATTGCCGGAGATAGCATCTCAGCGGCTTGTTCTACAACCGAAGGGTATTGGGTCAACGCCAATATCAACTCCCGCTCTTTACCCTCTAAATCCACAGAAGGGAAAACGAATTCATTTTCTGTTGCTTTACGCGCAATCGAACGGATACGCGCGTAAGTGTATTGAATAAATGGGCCTGTATTTCCTTGGAAATCGACAGATGCCTCGGGATCGAATAAGATCCGTTTCTTTGGATCTACCTTTAAGATGAAGTATTTCAGGGCACCAAGACCAATTTTATGAAACAAGATTTGCTTTTCTTCATCACTAAATCCGTCCAATTTACCGAGCTCTGAAGCAATCTTTCCGGCAGTTTCTGCCATCTCAGTCATCAAATCGTCTGCATCAACCACTGTTCCTTCTCGACTCTTCATCTTTCCTGAAGGCAAGTCAACCATTCCATAAGACAAATGGTGAAGATTTGAAGCCCACGGATACCCCAAGTGCTGTAGCAATAAGAACAACACCTTAAAGTGATAGTCTTGCTCGTTTCCAACGGTATATACCATTCCATCGATTTCAGGAAAGTCCACGACTCGTTGAACAGCGGTTCCTAAGTCTTGTGTCATATAAACCGCCGTCTGATCACTTCTCAGTACTAACTTCTCATCGAGACCGTCCGCAGTCAAATCAGCCCATACACTTTGGTCGGGCTTTCTGAAAAAGACCTTTTTATCAAGTCCTTCATCAATAATGTCTCGACCTAACAAATAGGTGTCACTTTCGTAATACAATTGATCGAAGTCTACGCCCAATTTGCGATAGGTTTCATTGAAACCCTCATAGACCCATGCATTCATCTCACTCCACAAGGCCCTAGTTTCTGGATCTTGAGCCTCCCACTTGCGTAACATTTCTTGAGCTTCAATAAAAATAGGGGCCTGTTTTGCCGCATCCTCTGGCGAAAGCCCTTTTGCTATTAAATCGGCCTGCTCCTCTTTGTAAATCTTATCGAAATGCACATAGTACTTTCCGGCTAGGTGATCTCCTTTAAGTCCTGATGACTGCGGTGTTTCTCCATCCCCAAAACGCTTCCAAGCCACCATACTTTTACATATATGTATACCTCTATCGTTAATGATTTGCGTTTTGATGACCTTATTCCCTGCAGCCTCCAAAATCTGGGCCACAGAATATCCCAATACATTATTACGGATGTGTCCTAGATGCAAAGGTTTATTGGTGTTAGGAGAAGAGTATTCGACCATATAGGTCTTATTGTTGCGCTCATGCGTTCCCCAAGAGGCGTTTTTATTCAAGGCCTCAAACTGTCTTAACAAATAGGCGTCTGAGAAGGACAGATTTAAAAAACCTTTAACTACAGAATAAGACTTTACCTCTTCACACTCTTGTTGTAAATAATCTCCAATGACTTGAGCCAAGTCAGGCAGACTCGCTTTGACTTCTTTCAACAGCGAGAACAATACAATAGTCAAGTCGCCTTCAAACTCTTTCTTGGTTGGAGTAAAATCAACCTTAGAAATACGAACTCCGAATTGTTCGTGAATAACACGCTCAATAAGTCCACTGAGTTGTAATTGAAGATCTTTCATGGGTGGTACGCAATTTGGCCGTAAAACTAAGTAATTTTATAGGGTTATGGTATGGAATACATCGCACAGTGATCAAAAGGTAGAACGAGAAATCAATACTGCCGTCGGATCGCCCTATTCACTGTTAGATCGAATCATCAAGGGAGGTATCGGTTCGCCTAAACTGAATATCATTTCAGCTTCTGAGGAGCTGTCTCGACTCTTATATGTCAATCAAGATCGACATCAGTGCTCTATAGAGCTTCGACCTAAAGGAATCATTGTGCACCTTAAGTCGCGTCTAGATACCTACGCCTTACCGATACCCTATTACAAACTAACTCTATATAAGGGTGATAAAGATGTATTTACGGTCTTCAAAGACCAACACAAAATAAAGGTAGAGGCAAAAGACGCTCGCGTTAAAACTTTCTTTAAACGCATTTTAGACGAAAAAACCCAATATTCTTCCCTTTCTTAAACGAAGCGATCGGTATGATTTCTAGCGATTCAGTGGTCGTAGTGTTTCCCCAGTAAAGATTTGGCGGGGGCGCCCAATTGGTTCATTGTTCAATCGCATTTCTCTCCACTGAGCAATCCATCCGGGGATACGTCCTAAAGCAAACAATACGGTAAACATTTCTACAGGAATACCCATAGCGCGATAAATAATCCCCGAATAGAAATCTACATTCGGATATAGCTTTCGATCAACGAAGTACTGATCTTCTAACGCTTCTTTTTCAAGACCTTTAGCAACATCAAGTATGGGGTCATGAACACCTAAATCAGCTAATACCTGATCGGCGGCAACCTTAATGATCTTGGCTCTAGGGTCAAAATTCTTATAAACGCGGTGGCCAAAGCCCATTAGCCTAAAGGAATCACTTTTGTCCTTCGCCTTAGCCATGTATTTTTTAGTATCTCCTCCATCTTTTTCAATGGCCTCTAACATCTCTAATACCGCTTGATTAGCGCCACCGTGTAAAGGACCCCAAAGGGCAGAGATACCCGCAGAAATAGAGGCGTATAATCCAGCATGTGATGACCCTACTATACGCACTGTTGAAGTAGAACAGTTTTGTTCGTGATCTGCGTGTAAAATAAGCAGTTTATTTAAGGCATCTAGAATAATCGGATTAGCCTCATAAGCAGTGTCCTCCTTGCTAAACATCATCTTGCAGAAATTCTGCATGTAGTCAAGAGATGCATCAGAACCTACATAAGGCTGCCCGGTAAGTTTACGCTGCGCATAAGCCACTAAAATGGGAAATTTACCCATGATCTTGACGATGGCCTTGTACATATCTTCTTCTGAGGAAACATTAACAGAAGATGGATTGAATGCAATTAAGGCACTAGTAGCCGAGGCCAAAACCCCCATTGGGTGGGCAGAACTCGGAAACGAGTCTATAATTTGAACCAGCTTATCGTCTAGGTTCGATTCCTTCTGAATGTCTGATTCGAATTGCTGGATTTGTGCTGCTGTAGGGAACTCTCCAAAAATCAACAAATAAGCGACTTCAAGAAAAGATGCTTTTTCGGCAAGCTCATCAATTGAATACCCTCGATAGCGCAATTCTCCTTTTTCTCCATTGAGAAAAGTGATAGCACTTTGGCACGAACCCGTATTCTTATAACCCGGATCTAGAGTTACTGCTCCAGTTTGCGCTCTTAAGGTCTTAATATCGATACCTACTTCTCCTTCAGATCCTTTTACTAAAGGAAATTCGTATCTCTTACCTTCTAATTCTAAGAACGCTTTATCGGCCATGATTTATCGGTTTTTAGTGGAATTGCAAATATACTAAACAGCCAAGCTTCTTTCATAAAAAAAGCGCCACTCTCGTGACGCTTTTCATTCAGTTTAACACTTTATTAGCGCTTTACTTTAAAGGCTTTGTCTTGCGGATAAAAAGCAGTGCTTCCTAAGTCCTCCTCTATACGCAATAATTGATTGTATTTAGCCATACGATCAGAACGCGAAGCAGATCCTGTTTTGATCTGTCCAGTACCTAGTCCTACAGCTAAGTCTGAAATAGTAGTGTCTTCAGTTTCTCCAGAACGGTGAGACATCACCGAAGTATAGCCTGCATTCTTAGCCATATTTACGGCATCAATGGTCTCTGTTAGCGTACCAATTTGAT
>JALQTJ010000130.1 GCA_023264015.1 Flavobacteriaceae bacterium
AGCACCTACAATTTCAGGGATTTCCATAGTATATATAATTTAATTAATACTCAATATTTAGTGATGATCATGCTCTTCTACCGCCGAACCAAAGTAAAGCGCCGTTAGCATGTTGAAAATGTACGCTTGCAAAGCCGCTACCAATAACTCTAGCAACGACAATACAAGCGTTAGTCCAAAGAACGCTGGTGAAATCAACCAACTACCAAAGACAAAAATCAATCCGATAATGCTCATCAATACTACGTGGCCCGCTAACATATTAGCATACAAACGGATCATCAACGAAAACGGTTTTACAAACAATCCAATCAATTCAATGATTGCCATAATCGGCTTTAGTACCACAGGCACGCCAGGCATCCAAAAGATGTGCATCCAATAGTGCTTGTTGCCAGAAACTTGGGTAATAAGGAATGTGATTAGCGCAAGTGAGAATGTAATAGTGATATTTCCTGTTACATTAATTCCAAGGGGGGTCATCCCTGCTAAGTTCGTGAACCAAATGAAAAAGAATACAGTAAGCAAGTAACTCATATACTTCTTGTAATGCTTTTCCCCAATATTTGGAATAGCAATTTCGTCACGAACATAGATGATAAGCG
>JALQTJ010000131.1 GCA_023264015.1 Flavobacteriaceae bacterium
AAAGCGAAAACTATCGAGAAATACCTCGGTAGTGATTTTCAAGTGCTCTCGAGTATCGGCCATATCCGCAGCATCCCCAAGAAAACCAATGACGGCAAACCGCCGATCGATATTAAAAACGGATTCGAAACGCAGTACGAAGTCGACCCAGAAAAGAAAAAAGTCATCACCGAACTGAAAAAAGCTGTCAAAACCGCTACGACCGTCTGGCTCGCGACCGATGAAGACCGCGAAGGAGAAGCCATTGCTTGGCACCTGAGCGAAGCACTAGAATTGAAAGAAGAAAATACCGAGCGTATCGTCTTCAACGAAATCACCAAAACCGCCATCCTGCGAGCGGTAGAAAATCCTCGCAAGATCAACAAGGAATTGGTCGATGCGCAGCAAGCGCGTCGCGTACTGGATCGATTGGTAGGTTACGAGTTAAGCCCTGTATTGTGGAAGAGCATCAAGCGCGGATTGAGCGCCGGTCGCGTACAAAGTGTGGCCGTTCGATTGATCGTGGAGAAGGAGCGCGAAATTGAAGCGCATACCCCTGAAGCATCCTTTAAAGTGAGCGGAATGTTCACCGACGGAAGCATCTCGTTCAAAGCAGATAT
>JALQTJ010000132.1 GCA_023264015.1 Flavobacteriaceae bacterium
TGAACCTCTCCTCGCATGTGCTTCACTGCCTCTACTTGTTCACCGATCAATCCCAGCGCATCTTGATTGCTTTGAAGCATTTCTAGTAGCGGCTTAAATTGCTCGGTGATGTGGCTCGAGGATCCACCGATGGAGCTCGCGAGTTGACTTAAGTCTGAGATCATTTGAACTTGAGTTTTTACTGACCCCTGTAGAGCGTCAATTGTTTCGCTAAAAGCTGAAACTGTCTGATCTACATTATTGGCAATGTCTTCCATTTTAGACTTAAGTGCAAGTTGAGCCGTACTAGGCTCGCTCTGCAGAGTTGATTGATCATTATCCATCGTTAAAGTCGGTTTTGTCGCCTCTATAGTCTTTGAGGTTGATAGATTTGAACTAGATTTACCAAGTTTCCGTTTTGCCATTGATCAACTCCATTTTTGGCTAGCGTTGACTTAACTCTTGTCAGGCTGTTAAGCTAATGAAGAGTTTGAGTATTCATGGATTTTGTCTTAAACTAAATATCCTAAGGTGCGTTACTAGATTGTGGTGCGCTAGGGATTTATAGACAAGTATTTTTATTAAGATGCTATCGAGATTGACGCCCCTGTTGCATAAG
>JALQTJ010000133.1 GCA_023264015.1 Flavobacteriaceae bacterium
TGGCAGCTACAAAAACAGATTTAAGATATACTCGAAATATCGGAATTGCGGCTCACATTGATGCAGGTAAGACTACAACAACAGAGCGTATCCTTTATTACACAGGATTAACACACAAGATTGGTGAAGTACACGACGGTGCTGCAACCATGGATCACATGGAGCAGGAACAGGAACGTGGAATCACCATTACATCAGCAGCTACTAAGACGAACTGGAACTGGAAGGGTGACAGTTATGCTGTAAATATCATCGATACTCCGGGACACGTTGATTTCACAGTTGAGGTAGAGCGTTCTTTACGCGTTCTAGATGGTGTTGTTTCTCTATTCTGTGCAGTTTCGGGTGTTGAACCACAATCTGAAACGGTTTGGAGACAAGCTGATAGATATAAAGTTCCAAGATTAGGATTCGTAAACAAAATGGATCGTCAAGGTGCAGACTTTCTTGATGTATGTCGTCAAGTTAAAGAGATGCTAGGCGGTAATCCAATTCCTTTACAAATTCCAATCGGTGCAGAAGATGACTTCAAGGGTGTAGTCGATTTGATTAGAAATCAAGCAATAGTTTGGCATGATGATACTCAGGGAAAAAC
>JALQTJ010000134.1 GCA_023264015.1 Flavobacteriaceae bacterium
GACGACCTTCACGAGTCTTTACTAAGACACTTGCAAAGTCATAACCATCTGCAATCGTTGTTGCATAATAATTTGCAACACCAGGTACGATTTCGTCTGGTTGAATCACGTAAGGAATTGACTTCTTAACAGGCCCTTCGCAAGCGGCAAGTGTTGCAGCTGCAGTACTAAAACCTAAAAACTTAAGAAAATCTCTACGTGAAGATTGAGAATCCTTCAATGACGATTCTTGTTCAAAGAAATCATTTACAGGTAACGTTTCGGTGAATTCGTTTTGAGCTAATTGTTCAACCACAGGGTCGTTTGTAAGCTCCGCTTCACTTTTCCAATATTGTTTATGTGATGCCATAAATTGTAGAATTCCAGATTAATAGTGGCACTTACCACATTCAAGGCCACCCATTTGAGCTGCAGTTAGCTCATCGACCCCATATTTTTTAGACAATTCTTCGTGAATCTTTTCGTAATAAGGATTCGAAGTTAGTTGAACGTTGGTTTCACGGTGACAATTAATACACCATCCCATAGTTAGCGGTGCATATTGATACATTACTTCCATTTCTTCAACTGGACCGTGACAAGT
>JALQTJ010000135.1 GCA_023264015.1 Flavobacteriaceae bacterium
TGTCTTAGCCGAGTTTGGCTTTGGTGGAAAATTATTACCTACCTTCCCTCTCCATCCACCGGTTGCAAGAAGGTCTTCATGGTACATGAAACAATTACTTATGCCGTGGTTATATTGGAATTTAATGCAAAAAGGTATTGAGTGGCTTGCTAAACCATCAAGGAGGTAAGTAATGTTAGTGTTGATTGGTTTAATCGTTGGTGGCATTTTAGGTATGTTTGGTGCTGGCGGAACAATCCTTGCCGTTCCATTTTTGATTTTTGGTCTTAATATGGACCCAAAAGTAGCTATCCCAATTTCTATGTTTGCTGTTGCTGTGTCCGCTGTATACGGTTCAGTTGATAGTTTTTTAAAAAAGAAGGTTAGGTATCGTGCTGCTTTATTAATTGCAATATTTGCCATGCTCATCTCGCCACTTGGGATTTATTTTGGTCAACTCCTCCCAAAGGATCCACTCATGATTTTATTTTCAATTATTCTCTTTTGGGTAGGCTGCAAATCTCTTAACAAAAATAAAGATAACAATTCAAGAACATCAATAGATGATATTGAGGAATCGTTCCCTTGTGAAATTAATCAAGAG
>JALQTJ010000136.1 GCA_023264015.1 Flavobacteriaceae bacterium
TAGAAACCTGGCCAGAACCATTACATGTTGTACATGTCGAAAATTTAGAATCAGGTGAAAGAGTTTTTCTTTTAACCTTGATTTTCTTCTCAACACCATTCACAATTTCTTCTAGTGTTAACTTTACCCTTATTCTAAGATTTGAACCCTTTGAAACCCTTTGACCTCCTCCTCCAAATCCACCAAAAGATGAACCAAATGCACTACCAAAAATATCTCCAAATTGACTGAAGATATCATCCATGTTCATACCACCTGCACCAAATCCACCTGCACCATCAAAAGCACTATGACCAAACTGGTCGTATTTAGCTTTCTTATTTGGGTCACTAAGAACTTCGTATGCTTCTGCAGCTTTTTTAAAATTTGCTTCTGCAGTTTTATCTCCAGGATTTTTATCGGGGTGATATTGAATAGCTTTTTTTCTATATGCCTTTTTTATCTCAGCAGAAGAAGCGCTTTTTGATACACCCAATATTTCGTAATAATCTTCTTTCATAACTTTTTATTGAGCAACAACAACTTTTGGGAATTTTATAACCTGATCACCTAATTTATAACCTCCTTCTATTAT
>JALQTJ010000137.1 GCA_023264015.1 Flavobacteriaceae bacterium
CAAATAACACCTTATTCAAGGTATTGATAAGCGTAGTCTTACCAGTTCCTGCATATCCGCGGAGTATAAACAATCTATCCGACTGATTTTCAGATAAAAAAGAAGCTAGACGTTCAAATGCTTTTTCCTGTGAATCAGTGGCAGTAAAAGGAAATTTGGAACGAAAAAGTTGAATAAAACGATCAGCCGACACAGAGGTGTTCATAAGCGCAAGATATCACCCTTTTCATTCTGTCACCAAAATCTTTAGTGATTGAAAAAAAATTGTAGATTTGTTTCCGTTCGAAACCAAAAATTTAAACGATGAAAACCGGAATAAAAGCAGTTCTTTATGTCATTTCTGTAGTGTTAGCCTACCTAATCTATTTATCGGTAATGGCACCTATCACTTTTAACAAAAATCGTGAAGAACGTTTTTCAACGGTTATCGAAAAACTCAAAGATATTCGGGACGCTCAGGTAGCTTACAGAACCGTTAATGGTGAATTTGCTAAAGATTTTGAAAGCCTAATAAGCTTTATTGACACCGGAGTTTATACGATTACTCAGCAGAAAGATTCTTCTTTCATGA
>JALQTJ010000138.1:0-278 GCA_023264015.1 Flavobacteriaceae bacterium
TGATCTTCCAGAATTGGTTACTGCATAAGTAACCGTGATGTCCCTCTTTCGAGAGGGCATCTTAAAGTGTATAATTAATGTATGCTTTAAGATGAAATGCGGATATGGTGTTTAACGGTTAGCACGTGACCTTGCCAAGGTTGAGGTAGGAGTTCGAATCTCCTTATCCGCTCCAAATAATCGGTGATATGACGTAGACGGATGCGTACCGCCCTCATAAGGCGAGGAGAGTGGATCGATACCACTTATCACCACCAAACATAGATGGATGTCAGAGA
>JALQTJ010000138.1:288-568 GCA_023264015.1 Flavobacteriaceae bacterium
GGCACGTGGGTTCGAATCCCACTCCATCTGCCAATGCTGATATGGCACAGTAGGTAGCGCACTTCCTTGGTAAGGAAGAGGTCACTGGTTCGAATCCAGTTATCAGCACCAGAATTTATTACCAAGCCTTTGTGGTGGAATTGGTAGACACGCAACGTTGAGGTCGTTGTTCCGCAAGGAGTGGAGGTTCGAGTCCTCTCAAAGGCACCATCAATAGGAGTTTGTTATGTTTTATGATATGATCCCAGATACAATGTTTTACATGCGTGAGCGAGATGAA
>JALQTJ010000139.1 GCA_023264015.1 Flavobacteriaceae bacterium
GTTTAAGCAAGGTGATCAAAAGCAGGCGTTATCCTTTAGCGATATTCTAAAAGCGTTACCCATTGCTCTAGGGATAACACTCGGTTCTGTTGCGTTGCAGCTGCCTGAGTTCCAAGAGATGCGCTTTGGTGCGTCGATTGATCAAGCACAGCTAAGTACATTGATTGGTACCTTTACACTGTTTGTGTTGCTCACTTGGATCACATCGCGCTATTGGCACAACCAACAGAGCCTGCAACGCACCTTGAATGAGCTATCAGCAGCCGAGCATGAATTAGCCGTGTCGTTAAGTCAGGCGAGAAAACAAACGCAGCAAATGGAGTTGATGGCTGAAGGCGGCAAGGTAGGCTTTTTTGAGGTCGACTTAACAGACGGAACGATGCGAGGTAATGCCACCTTAATGATGCGCGAGAACCTACCAGCGGATGCAGTGGTGTCGATGGAGCAGGTGACACAGAATGTTCCTGAAGCGGCGCGCGATGCGTTTCAGCAGGATGTGCAAGCAGCGATTGAGGCAGGCCCGGGAGCCGTAACAACCTTTACGCACCCTTATGTGACTGCGTCGGG
>JALQTJ010000013.1 GCA_023264015.1 Flavobacteriaceae bacterium
AACATGTTGAAAATAGCTTCAAGAACACAGGCTACGCCTGTGCATTTGATAAAAAAACAAAAGCCCAAACAAGCAAGGCTTGATGGGCTTTAATTCTCCTTGCAAGAATTCGGGTGGGAGATCATTGACCTATCGGCCAATGTTCCCACTGCGAACATGTTGAAAATAGCTTCAAGAACACAGGCTACGCCTGTGCATTTGATAAAAAAACAAAAGCCCAAACAAGCAAGGCTTGATGGGCTTTAATTCTTTTATCAAAACAGCCCTAAGGGCTGGCTTGAAGCTGCGTATTTGTACCTTGGGTGGGAATCGAACCCACACTTCCGAAGAAACTGGATTTTGAATCCAGCGCGTCTACCAATTCCGCCACCAAGGCAAGTGGACGGCAAAATTAGTAAATATTTTGTGTTTAACGGCTGGTTTTTTAAGTAGGTATGCTGGGTAGGTGAATTATTTATTTAAATTTGCACCTCTCTTAAAATGAGGCGATTCGCATGTCTAGCACTACACTCACCCCAAAGATTTTTGCCTGTACGCAGAGTACTGCTCTCGCTGAGCGCATAGCAAAGGCCTACGGTATGCCTTTAGGTAAGGTGAATTTTTCGAGATATTCAGACGGTGAATTCCAGCCTAGCTTTGAAGAATCGGTTCGAGGCACACGCGTTTTCATTATCGGATCTACCAATCCGAGCTCAGAAAATTTGATGGAAATGTTGTTGATGCTTGATGCCGCAAAACGCGCTTCGGCAAGGCATATTACAGCGGTCATGCCTTACTTCGGATGGGCACGACAAGACCGTAAAGACAAGCCAAGAGTTCCGATTGCAGCTAAACTCGTTGCTAAGATGCTCGAAACCGCTGGGGCAACGCGCATCATCACCATGGATCTTCACGCAGACCAGATCCAGGGCTTCTTTGAGAAACCTGTTGACCATCTTTTTGCCTCTACCATTTTTCTGCCTTATATCAAGAATCTAAACTTGCCTAATTTGTGTATGGCCTCACCTGATATGGGTGGTTCTAAGCGTGCGTACATGTATTCGAAAGGTTTAGAATCTGATGTAGTTATTTGTTACAAACAAAGAGAGAAAGCCAATGTAGTTACCCATATGGAGCTCATTGGTGAAGTGGAAGGTAAGAACGTAGTGCTCGTAGATGACATGGTGGATACCGCCGGTACGCTGACTCGTGCAGCCGATCTCATGATCGAGAGAGGAGCTTTGAGTGTTAGAGCCATTACCACTCACGGTATCTTATCTGGCGATGCTTACAAGAAAATAGAACAATCGAAATTGAGTGAGTTGATCATTACAGATTCGATTGACAAGAAACATGAATCAGAAAAGATTAAGGTGCTCGGTTGCGCAGAGTTATTTGCCGATGTCATGCATCGCGTGCACAACAACACCTCAATCTCATCAAAGTTTATACTTTAATTTTTATACATGCAATCAATTACAATCAAAGGATCTAAAAGAGAAAGCGTGGGCAAGAAGGCTAGTAAGGCCCTACGTAATGCTGAAATGGTCCCTTGCGTGCTTTACGGGGGGGATTCGCCAATTCATTTTACGGCAGAAGAAAAAAGCTTCAAATCCCTAGTGTACACTGCTAATGCACACACTGCGGTAATTGAGCTTAACGACGGAGGAAGTTTTGAAGCAGTACTTCAAGACATCCAATTTCATCCGGTTACTGACAAAATTCTTCACATTGATTTCTATCAATTATTTGAAGACAAACCTGTAACCATGAACATTCCTGTTAAATTAAACGGAAATGCTCCTGGGGTGATGAATGGAGGTCGCTTGATGTTCAGAAACAGAAAGCTTACTGTAAAGGCTCTTCCGGCCAACCTTCCAGATGTTATCAATGTTGACATTTCGAAGCTTCGTATCGGAGGCACTATTTCAGTTGGGGATGTGCTTTCAGAAGAATACACTTTTATG
This sequence comes from Flavobacteriaceae bacterium, assembly GCA_023264015.1. GTDB lineage: Bacteria > Bacteroidota > Bacteroidia > Flavobacteriales > Flavobacteriaceae > UBA3478. The sequence goes on from JALQTJ010000013.1 coordinate 1,947, forward strand.
CATCCTGATAACACTTCTATCGTTCAGGTTAAAACTTCTAGAAACGCGGTTGCGGAGGAAGAAGAAGAAACTGAAGAAGGTGCTGAAGGTGCTGCTGAAGGTGCTGCTGAAGAAAGTTCTGAAGCGGCTGAATAAACAACAGTCAGACTTCATATTTGAATAACGCAGGACTAGCCCCCTTTTACAGGGGGCTAGTCTTTTTTCTAAATTTGCTTTGCTTCTAGCGATTGCAATCTAGCTCATGAAAAAGTTCCTCATTGTCGGTTTAGGAAACATCGGTCCAGAATACGAAGAGACGCGCCACAATATCGGCTTCAAGATCGTTGACACCCTAAATACAGATCTAGCGGGAAGCTATGAAGAGGTGAAACACGGGAGTCTTTCACAGGTGCGTTATAAAGGACGTGAACTCTTCTTGCTCAAGCCGAATACCTATATGAACCTCAGTGGAAAGGCCGTGAGCTATTGGATGCAACAAGAGAAAATAGGGCTCGACGGATTGCTCATCGTAACTGATGATTTGAATCTCCCGTTCGGAACCCTCCGAATCAAGGCGAAAGGAAGTGATGGAGGGCATAACGGCTTAAAGGACATTCAAGCACGCTTAGGCACCATCAACTATCCGCGTTTTAGATTCGGCATTGGGGCAGACTTTTCTAAAGGGCAACAGGTCGATTATGTTCTCGGAAGTTGGGATTCAACAGAAAAAGAGCAGCTAGGTGAACGACTCACTAAAGCGAGCGAAGCTATTAAAACCTTCGTCTTTAATGGCTTAGAGGCAACCATGAACACATTTAATAATACGTAGTTGACGTCTTGCAATTGATGGAGAGATTCGACCATATCAATGACTTCACGAGCACTAAAGGAACCGTTCTGACGATCGGAACCTTCGACGGTGTACATATTGGCCATCAAAAAATCATTGAACAGGTGGTTCAAGTGGCCGGTAAAGAACACTTAAATCCCTGTCTTCTCACCTTCTCACCACATCCAAGAGAAGTGTTGCAAAAAGATACGCATATCAAGATGCTTTCTACCCTAGAAGAGAAGGCTGATCGATTGCAATCCTTGGGGCTACAAAGCATGGTCGTACACCCTTTTTCTAAAGAATTCTCAAGGCTTACTGCACGCGAATATGTAGAGGACGTCTTAGTGTCAAAATTAAAGGTCAAACACCTGATTGTAGGATACGATCACCGTTTCGGTCGCAACCGAGAGGCAGACATAGTAGACCTTCATTATTTCGCTAAGCGCTTTGATTTTAAAGTAACCGAAATCGAAGCACAAGACATCGATGATGTAGCGGTGAGCTCCACTAAAATTCGAACAGCACTCTCTGAGGGCGTGGTTCACAAAGCCAATCAGTACCTCGGTTACCACTACGGTATAAGCGGTACTGTTTCAAAAGGTAAGGGTTTGGGCAAAACACTTGGTTTTCCGACTGCCAATCTTGAGCAGATCGATCCGAAGAAACTACTGCCCGCAAATGGCGTTTACATCATAAGCGTCAACCTAGACGGAATATCGGTAAAAGGAATGATGAATATCGGTATCAATCCAACGGTTAATCAAGGTGGATTACATGCTGAGGTACATCTTCTTGATTTCGATTCAGACCTTTACAACAGGCGCATAAGCGTTTCTTTTCACAAGCGTCTTCGAAGCGAAAAACGCTTTGAATCTCTAAAAGCACTTAGTGCCCAACTCCATGAGGATAAATCAATGACGCTTAAGTACTTCAAAGAAGGGCTTCTTTCTTAGGTTTTTCTACTTTTGCTGCAAATTCTAATTCATGCTTGAACTTCACACCCTACGCGAGTCTAAAGAAACAGTGGTGGCCGCTCTTAAAAAAAGAGGACTTGATGCTGCTGAATCCATCGATGCATTACTTGCATTAGACGAATCGCGCCGATCACTTCAAGCAGAGCTAGATACTGTTTTAGCCGAAGCTAATCACTTGGCGAAAGAGATAGGTATGCTCTTTAAGGCCGGTAAAGGTGCTGAAGCAGAAGCACTAAAAACCAAAACAGCCGACCTCAAAGAGCGCTCTAAAGTGCTTCAAGAAGCGCTGAACGAAAAGGCCGAGGCGTTAACCGATGCCTTGTACCACCTTCCGAATACCCCACACGAATCAGTTCCTTCGGGAAAAAACGAAACGGATAACAAAGAAGTTTTCAGCGCAGCTGAACTCCCTGAATTGGATCAAGAGGCGCTTCCGCATTGGGAATTAGCTAAAAAATACGACCTGATTGATTTTGAATTAGGGGTGAAAATTGCAGGTGCCGGATTTCCGGTGTATAAAGGAAAAGGCGCACGCTTACAACGAGCGCTCATAAGCTTTTTCTTAGACAAGAATATAGAAGCCGGATATCAAGAAATACAACCTCCTCATGTGGTAAATGCCGCTTCGGGCTACGGCACGGGTCAATTACCAGATAAAGAAGGTCAGATGTACCACATCACCAACGACGACCTATACCTTATCCCGACTGCTGAGGTCCCTGTAACGAATATTTTGAGAGATGTCATGCTCAACGAATCTGAGCTTCCGATTGCAATGACTGCCTATACCCCATGTTTCCGCCGCGAAGCCGGTAGCTACGGCTCTGACGTGCGCGGATTGAATCGCTTGCATCAGTTCGACAAGGTAGAGATTGTGCGCGTTGAGAAACCTGAAAATTCATACCAAGCCCTAGAGGGTATGGTTGAACATGTCAAAACCCTACTTGAAGCCCTTGAGCTGCCCTACCGCATCTTACAATTATGTGGTGGAGACCTTGGCTTTACCTCTGCGCTAACCTATGACTTTGAGGTCTACTCGGCCGCCCAAAAAAGATGGTTAGAAATCAGCTCGGTTTCAAACTTCGAGACCTTTCAAGCGAATCGCTTGAAGCTTAGAATCAAAGACCATCAAGGAAAGAAAACCCTAGCACACACCCTAAATGGAAGTGCACTTGCACTGCCAAGGGTTCTAGCGGCTTTACTTGAAAACCATCAAACCTCTGATGGGATATACATACCAAAGGCACTAGTGCCTTACACCCATTTTGAGCGGATTGATTAAGGATGGTTATTTACAACGTCACCACGCATATAGACAAACACATTGAAGAAGAATGGGTGGCGCACATGCGTGAGACCCATATTCCAATGATGCTCTCGACCGGTAAGTTTAGAGAAGCTACATTCACTCGAATTCTATCTGAACAAGAAGAAGACGGTCTGAACTTTTCAGTGCAATACCTCTGCCCTAACAAAGCCACTTTAGATCATTTTTTGGCCGAAGAACATCCGCGTTTCGAGCGTCAACTTCACGACCTATTCGGCACCAAAGCCTTGACCTTTTCTACAGAACTTGAGCTTATTGGAAGAGCCCAATTAAATGTCCCCTCGTGAGCGGAAGGCACCATAATTCTGACGGCGTTCGTCCAAAAAAACAGCTCGGTCAACATTTCTTAACTAGTGATGTCATCGCTGAGCGCATTGCCAACACCCTGAGTCTTGAAGGTTATAAACATGTCATTGAAATCGGACCAGGAACAGGGGTATTAACAAAATTCCTTGTCCAAAAACCCATTGAACTTGAAGCTATAGATCTAGATGAAGAATCTATTGCCTATTTAAATTCCACATTCAAAAACACGTATGAGCCGGCCAATTTGAATGTCCGATATGCGGATATCCTAAAATTGGACTTAGATACTGTATTTCCAGGTCATCCCATCGCTATTACGGGTAACTATCCCTATAACATCTCTTCACAGATCGTTTTTAAAATGCTCGAACATAGAAACCGTGTGGCAGAATTTACGGGTATGTTTCAAAAAGAGGTCGCGAAAAGAATCTGCGAAAAACCAGGCTCAAAAACCTACGGTATATTGAGTGTTCTCGTTCAAGCCTATTACGAGGCCCACTATGACTTTACCGTTCATCCTGAAGTCTTTAATCCGCCGCCAAAAGTACAATCAGGAGTGATCGTTCTTAAGCGTAAAAGTACTATCGAATTGTCCTGCAGCTATAACACCTTAAAACTGGTGGTGAAAACGGCCTTTAATCAAAGGCGCAAGACGCTGAGAAATAGTCTAAAAGGTTTAAACATTCCATTAAGTCTTACAGAAGATGCTATCTTTGATCTGCGACCCGAACAGCTTGCTGTGGACGCGTTTGTAGAACTAAGCACACGCATTGAACATGGAGCCCTTTAAACTCACCCAAGAAACTTTAGACGAGATCAGATCGTTGATTGGGGCACAAAATACAGGGGCGCTCCAAGAATTCTTCAACGACTTTCACTACGCCGATATTGCAGAGATTGCGAATGAGCTTCAACTCGAAGAAGCCCTATTCTTAATCCGTACACTCGATTCTGAACGCACGGGTGATGTTTTGACAGAGTTAGACGAAGACCTACGCGAAGAAATACTTAGCGAATTAAGTGCGGTTGAAATCGCCTCAGAGCTTGCAGAATTAGATACCGATGACGCTGCTGATATCATTACCGAGCTCCCGTCAGAATTAGCACAAGAGGTAATCTCTGAAATCGAAGATCGCGAACACGCTGCTGAGATCATCGAACTCTTACGCTACGATGAAAACTCCGCGGGTGGGTTGATGGCTAAAGAGCTTATCAAGGTAAATGAGAACTGGACGGTGACCACCTGTGTTCGAGAGATGAGAGCCCAGGCTGAATATGTGACTCGTGTACATTCGATTTATGTGGTTGACAATGAAAACATCCTAAAAGGAAGACTCTCTTTAAAGGACCTGCTCATCAGCCCAAACAACGCTCACATTAAGGATGTTTATATTCCTAAAGTAGACTACGTCAGTGTCAATGAAGATCCTGAAGAGGTAGCAAAGATCATGGCCAAATACGATCTTGAGGCCATTCCTGTAGTTGATGAAATGAAGCGTTTAGTGGGCCGTATCACCATTGATGATATTGTCGATGTAATTAAAGAAGAGGCCGACAAAGACTATCAACAGATGGCGGGTATTGCGCAAGATGTCTATGCCGATGACAGTATCTTAGACCTTACTCGAGCCCGCTTACCATGGCTTATTGTGGGTCTAGTTGGAGGACTGGGAGCCGCCTTTATTATGGGAACCTTCGAGTCAATCATCAGTGAACATGCTATCTTATTTTTCTTTACTCCACTAATCGCAGCAATGGCCGGAAATGTAGGGGTGCAATCTAGTGCCATCATTGTGCAGGGTATTGCTAACGACGACATCAAGGGAAGTATTGGAGCTAGACTTTCTAAAGAGTTATTTCTCTCGCTCCTCAACGGACTGATTTTGGCTGTTCTATTATTCCTCAGTACTTGGGTATGGAAGGGTGAGTTGCTCACGGCATCTGCCGTTTCTCTATCCTTAATCGCAGTAATCATCATTGCCGGCCTTATAGGCACCTTCATTCCGCTCTTTTTAAACAAACGCGGAATTGATCCTGCAGTAGCTACCGGACCTTTTATCACCACGAGCAATGACATCTTCGGAATCCTGATCTATTTCTGGATTGCAAAATTGATCTTAGGACTATGAGAAAGGTGCTGCATCTCGACGAAAATCACGAGGTGCTTTGGAATGGGCTTGAAGCCCTGAATTACCAAAACGAAGCAGATTATACCTCTTCATACACATCGCTTTTAGAAAAGATAGCCGACTACACAGGCCTCATTATTCGATCTCGGATTCCAATAGATCGAGCGCTATTACAAAAAGCAGAGCAACTGCAATTCATCGGACGCGTGGGTGCTGGGCTTGAAAACATAGACCTTGAGGCCGCTGCCGAACAACAGGTAGCAATCGTTTCAGCGCCTGAAGGCAACCGTAACGCCGTAGCAGAGCATGCCCTCGGAATGCTTTTGAACTTACTCAACAACCTTAGAAGAGCCGATCAAGAAGTCCGCTCAGGAGTGTGGAAAAGGGCTGAGAACCGAGGCATAGAACTTTCGAACCTGACTGTAGGTATAATCGGATACGGCCATATGGGAAAGCAATTTGCCAAACGTCTCTCAGGCTTTGACTGCGAAGTACTTTGCCTTGATATTCTTGCAGGCGTCGAAAATGAACACGCCCGTCAAGTCAATTGGGAGGAATTTTTAGAAAAGGTAGATGTGGTGAGTCTACATACACCTCAAACCCCTCAAACCACTCCCCTAATTGATGCTGAATTTATCGCAACTATACGCAAGCCCTTCTGGCTTATCAATACGGCTAGAGGGAGCGCTGTAGATACCCGCGCGCTCTTAAAAGGGTTAGATAGCGGAAAAATTAAAGGTGCCGGACTCGACGTTCTCGAATACGAAAACAAGGCATTCACTGCATTCTTTGACCAAGAAAATGTAGCCGAAGAACTTAAAGTGCTCCTGAAGCGAAATGATGTGTTGTTGAGTCCGCACATTGCAGGATGGACACATGACAGCCATTACTTGTTGGCTAAAACAGTCCTTGATAAAATTGCCAAGTTGTAGAAAATCACAAGAAGAAATTCCGGATTATATGTTACCTTTGTTAACGATTTTTTAACCTAGTGGTTTTTTTTGGGTTTACCACTAGAAGAACTTAAAAGGGCAACAGAAGGTCAGCTTTAAATTGGGTTTGTTTGGTATCATTTTTATGATATTTGTTGGCCTTCTGCTCTTTTTAAGACCTTCCAACCAATTACCCCCGCTTATTCTCCGGCTACAATCTGAAGTGTTTCTCCCGTGCGTTGTTCTAAAATGATTTTAGATCCTTCAGGCAATGCCTCGTAGGCCTTGTCGTCAAAATGTCGAATGGTGTAAAGTGAGACTCCTTTTTGGAACTTCATGGCATACTGTGCCGCTAGTTCTTGAGAAAGTGCATCAAATTGATCAAAGCGATTATCAAGGCATACCCTAAAACTAATTGCCGAATTCTGAATCAAATCTACTTTAAGACGGTACTTCGAAAACAATTCAAATACAGAACTCAAATGATGCTCTGCCATAAAAGAGAAATCTTGGGTGGCCAATTCTAACAATACCTGATTCTTTTTGACAATATAGCAGGGCACCTCAGGTACAAGCGGTGAACCCGCAGTGACACAAGTACCTTGGTTTTCGAGATCGAGAAAACTTCTTACATAAAGGGGAATGCCTTTGCGTTGAAGAGGCTGAAGTGTTTTGGGGTGAATCACCGAAGCCCCGTAAAAAGCCAATTCAATCGCTTCTGTATACGACACTTGATGCAATTGAATAGCATTCTGAAAGGCGCGTGGATCAGCATTTAGAACCCCGGGCACGTCCTTCCAGATGCTTACCGATTCTGCATCGAATCCGTAGGCCAAGATCGCTGCTGTGTAATCAGATCCTTCGCGGCCAAGAGTAGTGGTGAAATTGTTCGAATCACTTCCTAAAAATCCTTGAGTAACAAGTAATTCTTTAGAAGAAGAAAGTGCCTTTAAACGTTCATTGGTCTCTTCCCATTGTACCGAGGCATCACGATACGAACTGTCTGTTTTAATGTATTGACGAATATCTATGAATCGATTGGCGATACCTTGATGCGCCAGATAAGCACTTACAATGGTAGTTGACAATAATTCACCGTATCCGACGATCTGATCGTAAATAAAGGAATGATTCAACGATTTGTTCCAGGCTAGAAAGCCAAACATTTCTTCAAAAAGCACCGCTACACTAGCTTTTATTTCATCTGCTGAAGATCCAAAAAGATCATCAATGATTTGTTCGTGATAAGCCTTGACAGGACTCAATGCCTCGTTGACGATAGGTATCAATTGATCGGAGTTCGATTTTTTGGCTTTGTAGTAACTGGCCACCACCTCTTCCATAGCATTGGTCGTTTTACCCATGGCAGAAACAACCATACATACATCTTGAGCACCTTGATGCTGCAACACACGCAACACGTTGCGAACGCCTTCTGCATCTTTCACAGAGGCCCCTCCGAACTTAAAAAGTCTTTTAATCATTTTTTGGCTGTATTGAAGGCGATTCCCTTCTCATCAAGTTGAACAACGTACCACTCTTTGAGCACTTTGGCACCTTTACTTTCATAGAGTGCTATGGCCGAAGTATTCCAATCGAGTACCTCCCATCCTATGCGTCGAACCCCAAGAGAGGCTCCGTAATGGATGATGTGGTCTAGAAGCGCACTACCGATTCCTTGCCCCCTGAAAGCGTCCTTTACAATAAGATCCTCGAGGTGCAGTGCCTTGCCCTTCCAGGTAGAGTAACGCAAATAGGTCAGTGCGATTCCGACTACCTCTGCTGTTGATTTCATTTCAGCAACAAAGCAATGAAAAAGTGGCTTAGAACCAAATCCGTCTTCAACGAGTTCTTCGAGTGTAAGCACCATCTCATCGGCAGCTTTCTCAAACACTGCTAGGTCTTTGATCAATTCTATGATTTTTGGACCATCTGTAATCTCGGCTGGGCGGATTGTATATTCCATGGGCGCGAAGGTATACTAAATGCGCTTTTGGTTCAAAATAGGAGCGGTCTTGATCACAAAAGGGGCGTAAAATGTTGTAGTTTAGAGTGCTTGACCTCCAGTCAGCGGCTATGAAAAGAACTTTACTCGAATTTACAGATTCAGGCATTTATTGTCCGAAAGCAGACGTGTATTTAGATCCTTGGAAACCTGTGTCAAAGGCGCTTATTTCCCATGCGCATGCAGATCACAGTCGATGGGGACACCAACACTATATTTCACATGAGTATAGCACTCCTATCATCAAACATCGATTGGGAGGAGTAGAAATCGCCTCGAAGAAATGGGGAGAGCGTTTTTCTATTCAAGGTGTTCATTTCTCGTTTCATCCGGCCGGACACATTGTAGGTTCTTCACAAATCAAGGTAGAGTACAAAGGTGAAACTTGGGTCTTTTCAGGAGATTACAAAACCTATGACGACGGATTTACCACTCCCTTTGAGCCTCAAAAATGCGATGTGTTCATTACCGAGTGTACCTTCGGAATACCAGCATTTAAATGGCCCAGTCAAGAGCTTGTTTTTGATCAGATCCAACAGTGGTGGAAAGAAAATGCAGAAAAAGGTATCACTTCGGTACTCTTCGGATACTCCTTAGGAAAAGCACAAAGGCTAAGCTTTCATCTTCGTGAAGAGGTGGGGCCCCTCTTATTGCATCCCGTGATTCACGCTCACAACGAAGTGGTGGGTTCCGTCAAACCGTTACCTCACCATCAAAAACTTGACAAAAACTTAGACCCAAAAAAATTAAAGACAGCACTAATTCTTGCTCCTCCAAATGCTCAAGACGCCAGTTGGTTGAAAAAATGGATGCCCTATAAAACCGCGGCAGCAAGTGGATGGATGGCCACGCGTGGAGCAAGGCGGAGAAGAGGATACGACACAGGTTTTGTACTGAGTGATCACGCTGATTTTTACGAGCTAACCAATGCCATTAAAGCCACAGAGGCACAACACGTCATCTGCACTCATGGATACACCGATATCTATGCGCGCTTTTTGAATTCAAAAGGAATTTACGCGACTACAGCAGACACGCCTTTTGAAGACGAACCGGTCACTACAGAAGAGAGAACATCATGAATACTTTTGCTCAGCTCATCGCTTCACTTGACCAGACGACCAAAACCAGCGAAAAAATTGGGGCGCTTGCGGCCTACTTCGATACGGCCACCAATCAAGACAAGGTTTGGGTAATTGCATTACTCTCAGGAAGAAGACCCCCTAGAGCAATCAATACGCGTTTGCTTCGCGAATGGGCGGCAGAGCTTGCTCAAATAGAACCTTGGCTCTTTGAAGAGACCTATCACATCGTTGGAGACCTTGCAGAAACCATCGCCCTGCTTGTTCACAATGCTCAGCCAAAAAAGTCAAGCACTACCCCCCTTTGTAGCATTTTAAACCGACTGCATTCTCTTAAGACTGAAGATGAAACTGAAAAGAAATCCTATGTACTCAGTTTCTGGAAGCAAAACGACTATTTAAGCTGCTTCGCCTTCACCAAATTTTTTACTGGAGGATTCAGGCTTGGGGTGAGCCAACGACTCATGACCAAAGCCTTAGAAAAGAGCACGGGAATTCCAGCTGATGAACTCGCTATGAAACTCATGGGTGATTGGGATCCGCGCACGATAAGTTTCGACGAACTTGTACTCTCTAAAGTGGATGCTGCTCAAGAAGCAAAGCCTTATCCGTTCTTTCTCGCTTACCCGCTCGAAGAAGCATTTGATGCACTCGGAGAGGTGACTCAGTGGGCGATAGAACACAAATGGGATGGAATAAGAGCGCAACTCGTATATCGAGGTGGAGCTGTATATCTATGGTCTCGTGGAGAGGAACTTGTCAACCATCAATTTCCTGAAATCGAAGCACTTCAAGATCAATTGCCTGTCAGCTGCGTATTAGATGGTGAACTTTTGGCACATGACAAAAACAGGCCTTTATCTTTTGGTGCTCTACAAAAGCGCCTAGGAAGAAAGAACGTTAGCGAAAAGCTACTAGCTGAGTACCCTGTAGTCTTCAAAGCGTACGACCTTTTAGAATACGACCTGAAAGACCTAAGAAGCCAAACCTATGAGGCGCGAAGAACCCTATTAGAACGCTTCAATTTTAACGGAAAACTGTTACTTTCAGAACGCATCATGCCGCAGCATTGGAATCAAGTTAGGGCCGAGAAAGAACGCGCTTCTGAAGTTAGAAGTGAAGGATTAATGCTCAAACGCCTCGATTCAATATACCAAGTAGGGCGAAAGAAAGGGGGTTGGTACAAGTCGAAGGTAGATCCGATGACCATCGATGCTGTACTCACCTTTGCGATGAGAGGGCATGGAAGGCGAAGTAATTTATACACCGACTTTACCTTTGGACTCTGGCGTGAAAATGAAGAAGGAATAGCTGAGCTGGTGACATTCGCCAAAGCGTATTCTGGACTAACCGATAAAGAATTTGCAGCGGTAAATCAATGGATAAAGAAGAATACAGTAGCGCGCTTTGGGCCTGTGCGTCAGGTAAATCCAGAACTGGTGTTTGAAATCGCCTTTGAGGGTATCTCAAAATCAGGACGTCACAAGAGCGGATACGCGACCCGTTTCCCTAGAATTTTGCGCTGGCGTACCGATAAAAGCGCAAAAGAAGCGAATAGCATCAGTGATCTAGAATCTTTGGTAATCGAATGATCTCTTACTCAGCCATATCGTCCTTCAAAGCGCTAGGTTACACTCCCCACGATTTTCAATTAGAGTGCTGGAAGAAGACCTCTGCTGGCATGAATGGACTACTCATGGCTCCTACTGGTTCAGGAAAAACCTACGCCCTAGGCTTACCCATGCTCTTAAAAGCCGATCCGAGACAAAAGCGTTTGCAGGGTATCTGGATTACCCCTTTAAGGGCCTTATCTCACGAAATTTATGCAGCGCTGGAACGAGCCAACCAAACCTTGAATTTAGGACTAGACATTGCATTGCGAAATGCAGACACTTCTCCTAAAGAGCGCCAGAAGCAACAGCGGCAATCGCCGCATATTTTGGTAACAACACCTGAGAGTTTACACCTGTTATTGGCCGCTAAAGGATACCCCAAATACTTAGGCGCTTTAACAATGACTGTCATTGATGAATGGCACGATTTAATGGGAAGCAAAAGAGGAGTCCTCATAGAATTGGCCTTATCAAGACTGAAGCGTATCAATCAAGAGCTAATGATCTGGGGGATTTCAGCCACTTTAAAGCATCCCAAACAAGCCATTGAAGTATTAGCGGGCAATGAGCATATTCAAAATGAATGGACGCTTATTAAAGCTCAATGGGAAAAACATATTGAGATTCGATCAGTACTACCTGAGACCATGGAGCGTTTTCCGTGGCGCGGTCATCTAGGAATCCATCTTATCGAACAGGTCATCCCCTTGATTGAGGCCCATAAAACCGTTCTTATTTTCACCAATACCAGAAGTCAATGCGAGATATGGTATCAGAAAATACTCGAAACAGCTCCTGAATATGCGGGGCAGATTGCGATGCATCACAGTTCTATCGACAAATCGACTAGACTTTGGGTAGAACAGGCAATTAAAAATGAATCGCTTAAAGCAGTGGTTTGTACATCAAGTCTCGATCTAGGCGTTGACTTTGCACCGGTTGAGGCCATCGTTCAGATTGGAGGGCCAAAGGGAATAGCCCGTTTTATGCAAAGGGCCGGCAGAAGTGGACATCAACCAGGAGCTAAAAGCATAGTGTACTTTGTACCCACTCATGCCATTGAACTTATAGAGGCTGCCGCGCTTAGGAGAGCTATAGCCGAACACCTCATTGAAAACCCTACCCCCTATTTACTGTGTTACGACGTTCTTATTCAGTACTGTTGCACATTAGCGGTGTCAGAAGGATATCATCCGCACAAGGTCTTCGAAGAGGTACGATCTACTCACTGTTTTCAGTCCATGACGATAGACGAATGGAAATGGATTCAAAATTTTCTCGAGTATGGAAGCCAAAGCCTAGCAAGCTATGACGAGTACAAAAAAGTAACGCGAAGCGATGATCAGCGTATGGTAATCGAAAATCGTGGAGTGGCTATGCGTCATCGACTGCAGATCGGCACCATTGTGTCCGATGCTTCTCTACAAGTAGTTTTTCAAAGTGGAGGTTATATCGGTACGGTTGAAGAGTGGTTTGCCTCGCAACTTAAGGCTGGTGATCTCTTTACATTCGCAGGCCGAACACTTGAATTTATCCGTTTAAAGGAGCTCAAGGTTATCGTTAGGCGCTCTTCTTCAAAACCCACTAAAGTTCCTTCATGGATGGGCGGACGGCTTTCGTTTACCTCTGAAATGTCTTGGCTTTTAAAAAGCAGTCTGCAACAAGCACTAGATCCGAGTCCTATTCAAGATCCAGAACTTCAGGCTTTACGTCCCATTTTTGAGCGCCAAACCAAAGAGAGTTATCTTCCGAAAACGGACGAGTTTTTAGTTGAAGTATTTCAAACTCGAGAGGGTCATCACCACGTTTTCTATCCATTTGAAGGACGCTTTGTTCATGAAGCCATGGCGAGTCTATTGGCCTATCGTATCAGCCTTTTGGGTCCTTTGAGTTGCACCCTTGCCTATAACGATTACGGTTTCGAAGTTTTGAGCGATCAGCCCATAGCCATTGAAACCATTTGGGATAATAACTTATGGGACACCAAACATTTGAACTAGGATCTCTATAAGAGTATCAATATCACCGAAATGTCGCGAAGAACCTTTCGAGATATAGCCGTAATCAGCCAACTCGTATTTAGCGGATACCCTACCAAAGCCATTAAGACAAAACATCTTCAAGGAAGCAGTCAACTGCTTTACGAAGTGTTCAAGTCACACGAACCCAACAATCTGCTTTACCTGCAGTCTTTACGAGAAACCTTAGAACACAAATTAGAAGAGGGAAGACTTCAACAGGCTCTAAAACGCATCAATAAGGCGAAAGTTTTAATCGCTCATTGCGAAACACCCACCCCTTTCTCGTTTCCGATCATTACCGATAGATTGAGAGAGAAACTCTCCAATGAGAGTCTAGCCGAGCGTATTCGAAAAATGACCGAAAAACTAGAACGTACATGAGCACCCCCTTTTCTTTTGCCAACGAAGATTTTGAGCTCGATTCGAGCGGAGCACTCTTTTGGCCTGATCAAAGCTGCTTGATTTTAAGTGATGTTCATCTTGGAAAAATTCAGCATTTTCGCAAGAATGGCGCTGCCATACCGCTACAAGCACAAGAAGAAAACTACCTGCGTCTTGAAGGTGTCATCAGTAAATACGCTCCTAAAACCTTATTGGTAATAGGTGACTTGTTCCACGCTGAATGGAATCGCGAATGGACTCTTTTTGAAGCCTTCGTCAAGAAACAACAGCTTGACATCATTCTCGTTGCCGGAAATCATGACATCATTGATCACAAACACTTTGAAGCTTTGGGCATGGAGGTGGTATCGGCCAAAAAACTCAAAAACATTCAATTTTCCCATTATCCAGAACACGACACTTCACAATTTCAAATTAGCGGCCATCTGCATCCCGCGGTTCGCATTCAGCTTGGGGCCAAAGAGAAGAGAACACTGAAGTGCTTTTACCGCAAGAACAACCAATTTGTTCTCCCATCCTTCGGGTATTTTACCGGAAACGCTCGCGTAAATAAACACGAGCTTGATGAGATCTTTGTGATTGCCGAAGATGAAGTAATTCGCATTTAGCACGTATATTTGGCGCGCGCTATGAGTAAGGGTCTCGACGATATTTTACAGTTATTTTCTGAGGGAAAAACCTTTAAAGATCTTGTAGCTCAACTTTCCTCTAAAAAGGGCTTAACCGTAGACGGTCTTGTGGGTAGTGCCTTCGCTTTAAATAGCGCTGCGCTGCACCTACATCAAAACAAGTCTCAACTTATCATCGCTCAAGACAAAGAGCAAGCCGCCTATCTACAAAATGACTTGCAACGCCTCTTACCCAAGAGCGAGATTTTATTTTATCCCGCTTCACATCGCCGTCCATATGAGATAGAAGAAGTTGATAATGCTAATGTTGTGCTAAGATCTGAGGTGATTCAGGCACTGCAACAAGCGAAACCCACTCCCTTGATGGTGGTCACCTACGCCGATGCTCTTTTAGAAAAGACCATCAGTAGTCAACAGTTCGAACAGAAGCATCTCAGTCTCAGAGTGGCCGATAACCTCTCGCTTGATTTTTTGAATGAGACCCTTTTTGAGTATGCCTTTGAGCGCGTTGACTTCGTGAGCGAACCCGGTGATTTTTCGGTTCGTGGAGGTATCGTAGACGTCTACTCCTACGCTAATGATCTTCCGTTTCGCATAGAGTTTTTCGGAGATCAAATCGAAAGTATTCGAACCTTTGATCCGCAGACACAACTGTCAACGGCTTCGTTTGATCACATAGAATTAGTAGCAAATATTGATCGTTACGAATCGAGCGAGGTTAAAACGCGTATTCCTTTTCTAGAACATTTCAATCCTGAAGAAACGCTGCTCATCACTCAAGAAAGAGCACTCATCAGCGAACAATTACAGCGTTTGTATAAGAAAGGAGAAAAACGCTTTAAAGAACTCAAAAGTCCTTTAAAGCATGCTGCACCTGAAGACTTGTTTTGTGACGGAGAAGCTTTTAACGCCTTATGTAGCGCCTTTGGCGGTTTTGATCACAGTGCGCAATCTACTGCAGCAATACGCTTTAATCAAAAACCTCAACCTGCTTTCAATAAACGCTTTGACCTGCTTTGGGAAGACCTTGATCAAAAGGCCTCAGCAGGATATCAAAACTACATTATGTGCTCCTCAGCGCATCAAGTAGAACGCTTTCACGAGATTCATGCTTCACACGACAACGAGGTTGCATACAACGCCATCATTCTGGCCCTGCACGAAGGATTTATCGATACAGAACTCAAGCTTTCGTGCTATACCGATCATCAAATCTTTGAGCGCTATCACAAATTCAGCGTTAGAGGTTCTTCTTCAAAGAACCAAGGCCTATCTCTCAAAGAGCTGAATAATTTAGAGATCGGAGACTATGTTACACACATGGATCACGGTATCGGAAAGTTTGCTGGTCTTCAGAAAATCGAAGTAGAAGGCAAGTGGCAAGAGGCTATTAAGCTGATCTATGGAGATAGAGATATACTTTATGTGAGTATTCATGCACTCCATAAAATCTCAAAATTCAACGGAAAGGATGGCGCCCCAGTAAAATTGTACAAACTTGGAAGCGGAGCCTGGAAGAAGGTCAAACACAAGACGAAAGAGCACGTCAAAAAGGTGGCCTTTGATCTTATAGAGGTCTACGCCAAAAGGAAGATGCGAAAAGGTTTCGCCTACGCCCCTGACAGTTACTTGCAACATGAACTAGAGGCTTCGTTTATTTATGAAGACACCCCAGATCAAGAAAAAGCCACTCTTGAGATCAAGGCAGACATGGAAAGCGAGCGCCCAATGGATCGACTTGTTTGTGGTGATGTCGGATTTGGTAAAACAGAGGTAGCCATACGAGCGGCCTTCAAGGCTGTTGACAACGGCAAACAGGTAGCCGTACTCGTCCCCACAACCATCTTGGCCTTTCAACATGCCAATACGTTTCGCAAACGCCTTGAAAACCTGCCCGTCACGGTAGACTTTTTAAACCGATTCCGAACAGCAAAAGAAAAAAAAGAGGTACTCGAAAAACTAGAAAAAGGTCAAATTGACATCCTCATTGGTACGCATCAAATTGTCAATAAGGGGGTGAAGTTTAAAGACCTTGGCCTACTTATCGTTGATGAAGAACAGAAGTTCGGAGTGTCTGTAAAAGAAAAAATAAAATCTTTTAAAGCCGAAATAGATGTGCTCACGCTAACGGCCACTCCTATACCACGTACACTTCAATTCAGCCTAATGGCCGCTAGAGACTTGTCGGTCATTAGTACCCCGCCTCCAAATCGCTATCCCATTGAGAGTAGGGTCGTTCGCTTCGATTTAGAAGTGATCAGAGACGCCATCCGTGAAGAGATAGAACGCTCTGGTCAGGTATATTTCATCCACAACCGAATAGAAAATATCAAAGAGGTAGCGGGTATGTTACAGCAGTTGGTGCCCGATGCACGAATTCGAACAGGTCACGGACAAATGGATGGCAATGCACTTGAAGAGTTAATGCTAGATTTCATCAACGGTGCCTTTGACGTCTTGGTCTCGACTACCATTGTAGAAAGTGGACTAGATATCCCCAATGCGAACACTATTCTCATTCACAATGCACACACCTTCGGATTGAGTGACCTCCATCAGATGCGCGGACGTGTAGGTAGAACAAACAAAAAAGCCTTCTGCTACTTCATTACAGACAGCTTTGAAGCCCTCACTCCAGAGGCCAGAAAACGCATGGAAGCCTTAGCGCGCTATACCGAGCTCGGAAGCGGATTCCAAATTGCCATGAAAGACCTAGAGATTAGAGGTGCCGGAGACCTGTTGGGGGGTGCTCAAAGCGGATTTATCAATGAGATCGGATTTGATACCTATCAAAAAATAGTAGCTGAGGCCATAGAAGAACTGAAGCAGAATGAATTCAAATCACTCTACAAGGAAGAAGAAGAGGAAGACGAATCTCCTGTATATGTGAGTGAAGTGACCATCGACACCGACAGCGAACTGCTCTTTCCAGATCATTATATCAATGCCGTGACCGAGCGTCTTGCCTTGTACAGAGAACTCAGCGAACTGCACACACAAGAAGAACTATCGGCCTTTGAATCGCGTCTTATTGACCGTTTTGGTCCATTACCCGAGGAGGCTCAAGGTTTACTGCAGTCGATACTCCTTAAAGAACGCGCAAAAAGTCTTGGCCTCGAAAAGGTGGTTTATAAGCGTGAAACTCTTCTGGGATACTTTATTGCTGATGGTCAATCTTCGTTTTTTCAGAGCTCAGCCTTTCAAACCATTTTAAAGAAGTCTGCAACCCTTGATTGCCAACTCAAAGAAAAGACCACCAAAGCCGGACCAACGCTATTGATCCGCTTCGACAAAATTCCTTCAATGACCGCAGCCATTGAAGCCCTCGAATCTCTTAAAGAATAACCTATAAGGTTTTAAGCGCCTTAATTACCGTGAAAGCGCGATCGGCCTCAGGATCGTCGACGATGATGGTGAATTCATTGGTGGTGGATATCACCTCGTGCAGCACGATACCCTCCCAAGCTAAGCGTTGAAATATGAAGTAATAAATGCCGGGGACCACGACATTTTCATTAGGCAGTCTTACCGTGACAGAGGCTAGATTCTTTACCTTTTGCGTAAGACGCTCGTGTTTAAAAAGCTCATCGATATAAGACTCTAATCGTTCACTCGTCACAATATTGATCTCGTTGACTCCCCTTGAAGAAGTGTAAAACACATCAGGAGTACGGTGAATTTCACGCATCAACTCAGCCTGTTTTTCTAGAATCGATTCAGAGGTCAAAAAAGTATAATCCACTAGCGAAGAGCGAACCGTAATTTCGCCTATGTCTTTTAACACCTTAACAATTTTATGCGTTGCTCGAAATTCGAGATGCTCAGAAAGGCGTTTCAATGCCATGACGATCGCACCTTCGCGCACATCCTTGCCTAAGACCTCTTCGATCTCTGGTTTAATCTGACGTGAGAGAGAGGTTAGATTGATGATGCCTTCTGCAAGAGCAGACTGTAAAAAGGGTTTTCTGTGAATGACGTTTTCAACTACAGAAGAGATCGTTTTCATGGCCAATGAATATTATTCAACTAGTTGTTTTATTTAAAACATTTTGTCAAATATACATCGAAATGTCTTCATAATGCGCAATCTGCTCTGTTCCGTTTAAAGGCAAATGAATCAGTATCAGATCTATACGCAATTCATCCACATCTTCTCTTTGCTTTATCACATAAGAACCAATCCCTAAAAGCCTTGCGTACTGGGCCCTAGAAAAACGCGCTGGATCAAACAGCGCCGGCCTCCTTGTACTGGTTTTGACCTCCACAATAACGAGTGTTTTGCCATGCTTCATCACCAGATCGGCCTCCCAATGCCCTAATCGCCTATTTTGTTCTAAAGCCTTGTACCCTTTTTTCTCGAGAAAAGCCAAGGCCATTTGTTCCCCTTGAATTCCGATCGATTTCACGACACAAACCTATACCTCCCCCAAAGATTAAAAGGTTTTTAAAACGTCTATAAACGTTTAGCCTAGTAAAATGGTATTTTTGAGCTCCTCAAAGTCGATCAGAATGAGCCAAAATAAGAGACGCATTACGATAACTGCAGCACTCCCCTACACCAATGGTCCGATACACATTGGCCACCTTGCAGGGGTATATGTTCCTGCTGATATCTATGCACGATACCAGCGCCTAGAAGGAAACGATGTAGCCTTTATTTGCGGAAGTGACGAGCACGGAGTAGCTATCTCAATGAAGGCTAGAAAAGAGGAGACAACCCCTCAACAGATTATCGATACTTACGATGCGATCATTAGAAAGTCATTCGCTGATTTTGGAATTTCATTCGACAACTATTCGAGAACTTCAAGACAAGTTCATCACGACACGGCCAGCAATTTTTTTACCACTCTTTATAAAAAAGGGGCCTTTGAAGAGCATACAAATCAGCAACTATACGACGCCGAAGCAGACCAGTTCTTAGCAGACCGTTTTGTCATAGGCACCTGTCCGCGCTGTCAAAACGAAGAGGCCTACGGCGACCAATGCGAGAAATGTGGTGCTTCTTTAAACGCTACTGATCTTATTAATCCGAAAAGTACTTTAACAGGAAGCATTCCAGTGATGAGAGAAACCACGCACTGGTACCTTCCATTAGATCGAAGTGAAGCATTTTTAAAATCCTGGATTTTAGAGGGGCATAAAAGCGATTGGAAGCCCAACGTTTATGGTCAGTGCAAGTCTTGGATCGACGATGGTTTGAAACCAAGGGCAGTAACGCGTGATTTAGATTGGGGAATCGATGTTCCATTAGAAGAAGCAGCAGGCAAAAAACTTTACGTATGGTTCGAAGCGCCTATCGGTTATGTTTCATCTACAATTGAATGGGCCAAAGAAAAAGGTATAGATTGGGAACCGTACTGGAAGGACGAAAACACCGAATTAGTACACTTCATCGGAAAGGATAACATCGTTTTTCACTGTATCATATTTCCGGCCATACTCAAAGAACACGGCGGATACATTCTCCCTAAAAATGTACCCGCAAATGAATTCTTAAACCTTGAAGGGCAAAAGCTTTCCACTTCAAAAAACTGGGCCGTATGGCTACACGAATACCTTGAAGACTTCAGCGATATGCAAGATGCTTTGCGCTATGTTTTAACCATTAACGCTCCAGAAACCAAGGATAATGATTTTACCTGGAATGATTTTCAGGCACGCGTGAATAACGAACTTGTTGCCGTTTACGGGAATTTTGTGAATCGCGTGGTGGTACTCACGCAAAAATACTACGAAGGTCAGGTGCCCCAACCCGAAGCCTTCTCTGCCGAAGACCTTACCCTGTTAGAAGAAATAAAAAATTTACCTAGCCAACTCGCACAGGCATTTGAGCATTATAGATTCCGAGAATCTGCTCAAATTTTCATGGGTCTCGCAAGAAGCGGAAATAAATACTTAGCCGACCAAGAGCCTTGGAAGCTTATCAAAACTGAGCCTTCACGAGTTCAAACCATTTTATATGTCGCACTTCAGGTGGCAGCCGCTTTAGCTCATCTTGGCGAACCTCTTCTGCCGCATAGCTCTAAAAAACTAAAAGAAATGCTGAATCTCAAAGTAGACACACGCTCCTTTGACTCTATTTCAGCAGCTAACGAGCTTATCGCCCCTAACCATCAACTCGGAACTTCTCAGCTTCTGTTTAGAAAAATTGAAGACGCCGAGATTGAGAAGCAACTAGAAAAGCTTCGCTCTACTGACACATCCCCTTCTACAAATCAACAAACACATCCTCCCGTGAAAGAACTTATAAATTTTGATCAGTTCAGTGCCTTGGATTTAAGAGTTGGAACAATCGTTTCGGCTGAAAAAATGCCCAAAGCAGATAAGCTTCTCGTGCTCAAGGTTGACCTAGGCTTTGAAGAAAGAACCATTGTTTCAGGTATCGCAGAATTCTTTGATCCTGCGGCCATTGTCGGACAACAAGTTAGTGTCGTTGTTAACCTTGCACCAAGAAAATTAAGAGGTGTTGAAAGCCAAGGAATGATTCTAATGGCTACCCGTGCTGACGGTCAACTTGAATTCATGGCACCTGAGAATCAAACCGAAAACGGGAGTCTTATTTCATAGATGATCTTCATTGCGTCAGACCCTTCTTTCGCTCACCCTCTTCCAGAAGGCCATAGGTTTCCAATGCTCAAATACGAGCTATTGCCTCGGCAACTTTTACACGAAGGAACATGCACCGCAGAACAATTTTTTAGTCCTGACCTTATCGATTTAAGTCATGTACTGAAAACTCATGACGAGGCCTATGTGCAACGACTTCTCACAGAAGAATTAGACCCGAAAGAGGTGCGCAAGATTGGATTTCCGCTGAGCACAGCCCTGGTTGACCGTGAACTTCGAATCGCCCAGGGAACCATAGACGGGGCATTGAAGGCCATCGAATACGGGGTGGCACTCAATATAGCGGGTGGCACTCACCACGCATATCCCGATAGAGGTGAAGCCTTTTGTTTGCTCAATGATCAGGCCATCGCGGCAAACTACCTTTTAAATCACACCTCAACTGAGCGCATACTGATCGTCGACTTAGATGTACACCAGGGGAACGGAACAGCAGTTATTTTTCAAGATAAGCCCGAGGTCTTTACGTTTTCAATGCATGGGAAAGCCAACTACCCCTTTAAAAAAGAAGCGTCAGATCTCGATATTGAATTGGAGCGTGGTACCGATGACCGCACTTATCTTCAGCTGTTACAAGAGCAACTTGAAACCCTATTTGAACGTATACATCCAGACTTTGTATTCTACCTCAGCGGGGTTGACATTTTGGCCACCGATAAGTTAGGTACGCTTGGCTTAACGCTAGAAGGCTGTAAAAAAAGAGACGCCCTTGTCTTTCAAATGGCTTATGACAGAGGCGTCCCTATTCAATGTTCAATGGGCGGAGGATACTCGAAAGACATACGCGTCATTGTAGAAGCGCACGCGAATACCTATAGAATCGCCCACAGTATTTACAGCTAAACGAGCTCTTCTATTTTTGCCTCAGGCTTCCCCAAGAGTAATAACTCGGCGCATTTGATTTCTGTAATGTACTTTTTAACGCCTGCAGCATCTTCATAAGAGCGTGTTTGAATCCTACCCGAAACGGCTACCTCTCGACCGGTTTGAACGAATTTTTCAACGACTTCTGCTTGACGGTCCCATGCAATAATAGTATGCCACTGGGTGTCTACCACGCGCTCGCCAGAAGCATCGGTATAGGTTTCGTTAGTTGCCAAACTAAACTTAGCCCTTTTCTTACCGCTTTCTAGGTCCATGATTTCAGGTTCATTGCCAACATACCCGATTAACTGTGCTTGATTTCTTAATGCATTCATATGATTTGATTTTGGGCCAAATTAAATAGCTCGACAACCGTCAACCGCTTTTAAAACGAATACAATCGTTTATAAGCGTTTAGCACACTAAACGCCCTACTGCATGCTTCTTTCAGCCCTAGAGTTGAAATTGCTCACAAAACCACATCATGAAGCGCAGCTGTATACAATGCGACGAACCATTATACGGCAGAAGCGATCAACGCTTTTGCAGTACTTCTTGCCGCAGTCACTATCACAATCACAAAAGAGAAATTGAAAACAAGACCTTTTATGCCGCCCATAAACATCTTATCACAAACTATAAAATGCTTACAAAGATCCTTGAACAACATCCGCATATTGCCAGTATCAACCAACTCGTACGTTTTGGATTCGTAGCTTCAAAAATTACAGAGATAGAACTTGAAGGGCCTAATGCACGTCCACTATTTTACCTGTACGATATCGGTTACAGATACCTAGATCAAAAACATATTGAGGTATTCAAGTGTTCTAAAGATCGCTCATGGCATTCCAATAGGCAATTAAGGCCTGATTGGTTTGATTCACTTCAGAAAGCGCCCCTTTGACATTATCGTTTTCTTCGAGTGCACCCTTGAGCTGTAAAAGATAGGTCCGGAGCAGTTTCAAACGACTTTTTAATCCGCGGTTGGTCCATACTTCGGGTTCAGCTCGCGCCTCTAACTCTTGAATCTTAAGTGCAATGCTGTTCAGTTGCTCGACGAGTTCTTCGGGCGAGGTGAATCCTGAAAGGGCCTCTAATTCTTGCTGAAGAGAACGCATCGGAAAGTTTTGTTCAGACAACGTATCTATGACCTCTTCGGTACGTTCAAAACCTAGTTCGTAAGAATTTTCAGCTACAGCTTTTTGCACTGGTTTTGGAGCAGAAACTGAGGTACACGAAGCAAAACCGAATAGGATAAGAACAGAAAAAAACTCTTTCATAGGAACGAAATTACGACAATCTAAAAGAGTATTTTTGGTGCGTTAAAAGGTTTAAGTCTCATATGCAAAAGTCGGTTTTAGTTATTGGATCTGAGGGACAAATAGGCACTGAATTGTGTGATGCATTAGGGGTTCAAGGGAACAGGGTAATCCGTGCAGATATCCGCTTACAAACCGATGAAGCGAAGCTGCACTATCAACTAGATGCAACCGATAAAGAGGCCATCGAGCGTATCGTAGAAGAACACGACATCGAGGTAGTATATCTCATGGCTGCAATGCTAAGCGCTACCGCTGAAAAGCATCCGCAAAAGGCGTGGGAACTCAATATGCAAAGCCTATTGCACGTGTTGGATCTGGCTAAAGAGAAAAAAATTAAAAAGCTCTTTTGGCCCTCTAGTATTGCAATTTTCGGACCTGATACTCCAAAGAAAAACACTCCGCAAGAGACCGTGATTCACCCAAGTACAGTTTACGGTATCAGCAAAAGAGCTGGCGAAATGTGGTGTGCTTATTACCATAGCGTTTTCGGTGTCGATGTACGCAGCCTCAGGTATCCGGGTATCATAAGTTATAAGACAGCTCCAGGCGGAGGTACTACAGATTATGCCATAGAGATTTTTAAATCCGCCAAAGGTCAAGGCCGTTATACCTCCTTTATTGAAGCCCAAACGATAACTCCCATGATTTATATGAGCGATGCCATCACGGCCACCATTGCCCTAATGGAAGCTCCGGTTGAGTCTATTACGGTGCGAACCTCTTATAATCTTGATGGTCTAGCGGTGAGCCCGCAGAAGCTTGAAGAAGAAATCAAAAGGCATCTTCCGGATTTCAAAGTCGACTACGCTACCGATTACAGGCAAGCAATTGCCGCTTCATGGCCCGAGAGCATTAATGATGAACTCGCGAGATCGGACTGGGGGTATACCATTTACACCGACTTTCAGCGCCTTGTCCAAGAGATGCTTACACATATCGAATAGTTCAATCGCCTGAAAGGATGTAATTTTGCACTATGCTTAGTTCGATTGTGTCCGTTATTTGGGAGAGCTTTATTGGCACCCTCAACTATTACAAGGCATCGTTTTTATTTGAGGTTCCTTGGCATCAAAACTACGCCTACGGTCTGCTCTTGATTTCGCTTGTAGTTTGGGGACTCGAAATCGCTTTTCCGTGGAGAAAAAACCAAGCGGTCTTTAGAAAAGATTTCTTCTTAGATCTAGGCCACATGGTGTTCAATTTCTTTTTATTCTCAGCGGCCATAAGCGGTTTTTATGCCCTTGCTGAAAACGGATTTGCGGCGATCGGAATCCAACTCAACTCCTTCGCATTAATCTCACTTCAAACACTGCCTGTAGGCATTCAATTGCTGCTTTTTTTTGTGTTGCTTGATTTTGTTCAGTGGGCTACTCACGTCGCATTGCACCGCTTTGAATGGCTCTGGCGTTTTCATCAGCTTCACCACAGTGTAAAAGAAATGGGGTTTGCCGCACACTTTAGATACCACTGGATGGAGAACGTATTGTACAAGCCGCTGAAGACTATTGCAATCATGCTTTTAGGCGGATTCGAGCCTGAACAAGCTTACCTTGTTCACTTTGCAGCAATCACTATTGGGCACCTAAATCACGCCAATTTAGGCTTCACCTACGGACCTTTGAAATACCTATTGAACAATCCGGTAATGCACCTCTATCACCATGCCAAAGCACTACCCGAGGATCATCCCTACGGGGTAAATTTTGGGATCAGTTTGAGCATTTGGGATTACTTGTTTAACTCTTCATTTGTTCCAAAAAAAGATCCCCATCTCGAACTGGGTTACGATGGAGATGAAAAGATGCCAAGCGGATTTTTCAAACAACAGGGCTACGGTTTTAAACAACATTCATGATTCAGATTGGCGATACCCTAGTTTCTGACGAACTGCTTTCAGAAGCCTTTGTTTGCGATCTGAACGCATGTAAAGGAGCCTGTTGTGTTGAAGGAGAGTACGGAGCTCCCCTAGAGCAAGAAGAGGCCGATGAGCTTAAAGAAAAAGCAGCGCGTATTGCCCCTTACCTGAGTGAGAACGGTCGCAAGGCTATTGCTCAACAGGGTGCCTGGGTCAAAGGAGAAGACGGTGATTTAGAAACCCCTCTGATGCAAAGCGGACATTGTGCTTATGTGATAGAGGATGAACATAAGACACTGAAATGCGGCCTAGAACGCGTACATGAAGAAGGGCATATCAATTTCAAAAAACCCATCAGTTGTCATTTATATCCGGTACGTGTAAAACGCTACACCTCGTTCGAAGCGGTTAATTACCATCGTTGGAATATCTGCAATCCGGCCTGTTCACTCGGAAGCGCTTTGAATACCAAAATCTATGTATTTGTCAAGGAGGCTTTAATTCGAAAATACGGACAAGCCTGGTACGATCAACTAGAAGAAGCAGCGGCACTTTGGAATAAAAAATCTTAGGCTGTTTAAGGGATTTTTTGAGTCGTTAAAAAAATGAGATCTCGTATCGCAGCGCTGACAAGTGCTCAACTCACATTTCAACATTTTCTGTTAAAAACTTATCGTTGAACGCCTTCGCAGGCTCTTTCGACGAGGGAGGTATTTTTCCATCTTTGTTAGTCCCGCGAGGGGTCAATCCTGTCTTTAATTTCTAAAATAAATTGCACTATGTCAGCAGCTGTCGAGCCTATTCTACAAGACAATCCAGACCGATTTGTCATCTTTCCTATCCAACATCACGATTTGTGGCAATGGTATAAAACCTCTGAGGCCTCTTTTTGGACGGCTGAAGAAATCGATTTGTCTCAAGATGCGAACGACTGGGAAAATAAGCTGACCGATGATGAGCGCTATTTTGTAAAACACATTCTCGCTTTCTTCGCAGCCTCTGACGGGATCGTAAACGAAAACCTCGCAGAGAATTTCGTCAACGAAGTGCAGTATTCAGAAGCCAAGTTCTTTTACGGCTTTCAGATCATGATGGAAAACATTCATTCTGAAACCTATTCGCTTCTTATCGACACCTATGTAAAAGACGAAAAAGAAAAGAACACCTTGTTCAAGGCCATCGAAAACTTTCCGGCCATCAAGAAGAAAGCCGATTGGGCATTGAAGTGGATTGAGTCTCCGAGCTTTGCCGAAAGATTGATCGCATTTGCGGCTGTAGAAGGGATTTTCTTCTCAGGAGCATTCTGTTCAATCTTCTGGTTGAAAAAACGCGGACTAATGCCAGGACTTACCTTCTCAAACGAACTCATCTCAAGAGACGAAGGGATGCACTGTGACTTCGCGGTTCACCTGCATAACAACCACCTGGTTAACAAAGTGCCTAAAGAGCGTATCAAAGAAATCATCACCAACGCCCTTGATATTGAGCGCGAGTTCATCACCGAGTCACTGCCAGTGAGTCTCATCGGGATGAATGCCAAGCTGATGACACAATACCTTGAATTCGTTACAGATCGTCTACTCGTTGAGTTGAACTGTGAGAAAGTCTACAATGCGACAAATCCTTTCGACTTCATGGATATGATTTCGCTTCAAGGAAAGACCAACTTCTTCGAAAAGAAGGTAAGCGAGTACCAAAAAGCTGGAGTCAAGCAACAAGAAAAACAAGCCAAAGAAGAAGATCCGTTCGCATTCGATGCCGATTTTTAAAATGGAATAAACCTAACTGCCTCATCACCCCTAAGAACCCACAACTATGCAAGTAATTAAAAGAGACGGGCGCCATGAACCCGTAATGTTCGACAAAATCACGACACGTATTCAAAAGCTTTGTTACGGATTGAACGAACTCGTTGATCCAGTCAAAGTAGCGATGCGCGTGATTGACGGGCTTTACGACGGCGTGACCACTTCAGAGCTAGACAACCTAGCAGCCGAGGTAGCGGCAACTATGACGACGACGCATCCAGATTTCGCCCAACTCGCAGCGCGTATCTCTGTGTCAAACTTGCATAAGAACACCAAAAAATCGTTCTCAGAAACGATGGCAGATCTCTATAATTACGTCAATCCTAGAACCGGAAAGAAGGGGCCGTTACTCTCGGATGAAGTACACGAAGTTATACAAGCAAATGCCGAACGACTAGACTCAACTATCATTTACGACCGCGACTTCGGATACGATTATTTTGGATTTAAAACCTTAGAGCGTTCGTATCTACTAAAGATTAACGGTAAGATCGTAGAACGCCCTCAGCACATGTTGATGCGTGTTTCTGTGGGGATACATCCGACAGATCTCGATGCTGCCATCGAGACCTACGAGCTCATGTCGAAGCGTTACTTCACGCATGCGACGCCGACCCTGTTTAACTCGGGTACACCAAAACCTCAGATGTCTTCGTGTTTCTTGCTCACCATGAAAGACGATAGTATTGATGGCATCTACGACACTTTAAAACAAACGGCAAAGATTTCACAATCGGCCGGAGGAATAGGTCTATCTATCCACAACGTTCGCGCCACCGGATCATACATCTCGGGCACGAACGGTACGTCTAACGGAATCGTCCCAATGCTTCGCGTGTACAATGACACGGCGCGCTACGTAGATCAAGGAGGCGGAAAAAGAAAAGGAAGTTTTGCGATTTATCTCGAGCCATGGCATGCAGATATCTACGACTTCTTAGACCTAAAGAAAAACCACGGAAAAGAAGAGATGCGTGCACGCGACCTCTTTTATGCCATGTGGATTCCAGACTTATTCATGAAGCGTGTTGAGGCAAATGCAGAATGGACCTTAATGTGTCCTAACGAATGTCCGGGTCTTTTTGATAACCACAGTGAAGCCTTCGACGAACTTTACCTCAAATACGAGTCAGAAGGGCGTGGAAGAAAAACAGTAAAGGCGAGAGATCTCTGGGAAAAAATATTAGAATCTCAAATCGAAACCGGAACGCCGTACATGCTGTACAAAGATGCAGCGAACCGTAAGAGCAATCAGAAAAACCTCGGAACCATCCGTTCTTCTAACCTCTGTACAGAAATCTTAGAGTATACCTCTGAAGATGAAGTGGCGGTCTGTAATCTAGCATCTATTGCATTACCGATGTTTGTCAAGGACGGACAATTCGATCACCAAGAACTCTTTGACGTTACCAAACGTGTAACGCGCAACCTCAACAAGGTAATCGACCGCAACTACTATCCAGTGAAAGAGGCTGAGAACTCGAATATGAGACACCGTCCTGTGGGTCTTGGAGTACAGGGTTTGGCAGACACTTTCATTATGATGCGCCTACCCTTCACCTCTGACGAAGCTAAGACGCTCAATCAAGAGATCTTTGAGACCCTCTATTTTGCTGCGGTAACCGCATCTATGGAGATGGCCAAAGAAGAAGGTCCTTATAGCAGCTTCAAAGGATCTCCTATCTCAGAAGGGAAGTTCCAATACGAGCTTTGGGGAATCAAAGACGAAGATCTTTCAGGTCGTTGGGACTGGGAAGGTCTTAGAAAGCAAGTCCTTAAAAATGGAGTGCGCAACTCGCTACTAGTAGCGCCAATGCCTACGGCTTCAACTTCTCAGATACTAGGAAACAACGAGTGTTTCGAGCCATATACCTCAAACCTTTATACCCGCCGTGTACTCTCAGGAGAATTTATCGTGGTGAACAAGCATCTCCTTCACGATCTCGTAGAACGCGGATTATGGAACGAGGCGATGAAGCAAGAATTGATGCGTGCAAACGGATCAGTGCAACACATTGACGGTATTCCGGAAGATCTCAAAGAACTCTACAAGACCGCTTGGGAGCTCAGCATGAAAGATATCATCGACATGAGCCGTCAGCGCGGATACTTCATTGATCAGTCGCAATCGCTGAACTTGTTCATGGAGAATGCGAACTTTAGTAAACTTACCTCGATGCACTTCTATGCATGGAAGAGCGGACTTAAAACAGGAATGTACTACCTAAGAACAAAGGCTGCTACCGATGCGATCAAGTTTACCCTTGACAACACCAAGAAGAGCGCTCCAGTTGAGGTTACTGCAGAGGCAACCGTTAAAACGGCAAAGCAGGATGAAAAATCGATTCGCGAACAAGAGGTAGATATTCAGCCGATGAGCGAAGAAGAAATGAAGGCCCTTATTGCTAAAGCCAAAGAAGGACAGGGCGACGACGATTGTTTAATGTGTGGATCTTAATCATTGATTGGATACAACTGCACAGGACTAACCACCAAACAAAAAACCCCGCCATTGGCGGGGTTTTTTATAATCACATTCTTAAAGCTTATTCGGCCCAAGCGACTCCACCTGTAAGTGTATCTAGATCGTCACAAGGGATGTACTCACCAGGCACTGGTAAGTAGGCGAGAACGTTTTCTCCGACGTATTCAGAGCTTTTATAGGCATCAATTACCATACCTCTGAATTGTCCGGCAAAACCGTAGGCTTCCCCATCTATAGCGTCGGTGCGCTCTCCATAAAGAGCTTGGTAAGCCTCGTCAATTTGGGCTTCACTTACGCTTGATAAAGAAGATGCACCTGAGATCGAGAGAATCGCAGCAGTGAAAGCGTCGAATCCTTTTCTAACACGTGCTTTTGCCTCTTCATTGTAAGTCTCAGCAATCAACTTATCCATGAACACATGAACGTTTACTTCAGAGGCAGACGGAGTGTCTGTTTTCGGAAGCAATACATCCACAGCTTTGGTCAAGAAAGATCCCTCTTCTGCACTAAAATAAGCAGGGGTCCAACTTGCGGTATCAACTGATCCACAGCTTTCGAGAATCGAAATAACTGTTGGGGTGGCTACGGCAAATCCGAAGGCCTTTCCGATGTTCTTAAGGGCTATTCTTCTTTCCATTATATATTTCCGTTTTTAAGTTCAGAAACCGCGTGGTTTGCGGCACGTGCTGTAAAGGCCATATAAGTAAGAGATGGATTCACACAGGCAGCAGAGGCCATAAATGATCCGTCAGTTACATAAACGTTTTTACATGCGTGAACTTGGTTATGACCATTGAGTACTGAAGTCTTAGGATCGCGACCCATACGTGCTGTACCCATCTCGTGGATACCAAGACCTAAGGCGTATGGACGATCGTAAGGCGTAATGTTCTTGGCTCCTGCAACTTCAAGCATTTTAACGGCTTGATCTTGCATGTCCTTACGCATCGCATATTCGTTCTCTCCAATTTCTGCATTGAATCGGGCGGTCGGAAGACCCCATTGATCTAAGTTGTCATAGTCGAGTACGAAACGGTTGTCTTCGTTCGGAAGCACCTCACCAAAGGCTAAGAAGTTCGCAGTCCATTTTCCTGGATCCAGAATGGCATCTTTAAGTTGAGAACCGTACTTGGCCTCAGCAACCAATTCAGAGATATCACCGCGACCTCCACCACCTTGGTAGCCGTATCCGCGTTTAAACTCTTTCATATTGGTATTACCTCCAATATTTCTGAATCGTGGAACGTACCATCCGTTTGGACGTCTTCCTTTGTAGTACTTGTCTTCGTAACCTTCAAAGGTTCCAGCCGCTCCTACTAAGAAGTGGTGGTCCATGATGTTTCTACCCAGCTGACCTGAGTCGTTACCTAAACCATTAGGGAAACGATCAGAACGCGAATTCATCAAAATTGAAGTAGATCCGATGGCTGAAGCACACAAGAAAATTACCTTCGCTTTGAAAACGAATTCTTCTTTGGTTTCAGCATCGATGACTTTAACACCGGTAGCCTTCTGCGTATCAGCATCGTAAATCACCTCACTTACAATTGAATCAGCGCGCAAGGTTAAGTTCCCGGTACGCTCAGCTACAGGTAATGTAGAAGAAAGGCTGCTGAAATAGGCTCCAAAAGGGCATCCTCTCACACAGCGGTTACGGTATTGGCAACGGATACGTCCGTCTCCATCAAATTTCTTATCGCTTGTGATGTGAGCCACACGCCCAGAAGTCACCACTCGGTCTTCGAATGCCGCTTCAACGCGCTCACGAACGTCTTGCTCTACACAGTTTAATGGCATAGCAGGTTCGAACTCACTATCTGGAAGTTGTGGTAGGTTAAGGGCCTCACCCGAAACACTGATAAACTTCTCTACCTTAGAATACCAAGGTGCAATGTCTTTGTAGCGAACTGGCCAGTCTACCCCAATACCTTCGCGACCATTGGCCTCAAAATCGATATCACTGTGACGGTACACTTGGCGTCCCCACATGATTGAACGTCCACCCACGTGGTATCCACGCATCCAGTCGAAACGCTTGTCTTCGCTGTAGGGGTGTTTAATATCATCAACAAACCAATGCGAGCTCGCAAACCCAGTCGTGTAACCTGTGCGCGCTTGCTTTTGTTGACGCTCTTGACTCTCTAGGGTTGGTCGTCCCCCATTTGGCATATCCCATTTGTCAAGGTTAGCCGTTGGATAGTCTTCGCGGTGCTTCTTCATTGGTCCGCGCTCAAGCACAAGGGTCTTCAAACCATTCTCGCACAACTCTTTAGCAGCCCAGCCTCCGCTGATACCAGAGCCGACTACTATCGCGTCGTACGATTCTTGCTCTTCATTGAAATAAAATTTGCTCATTGTTTTTCAATAGTTTAGTTGGTCCAATTTATAGAAAGCAGCCTAATTTTTCTACATTTAGTTCGTTTTACTTCAAAATTTAACGATTTAACCGCAAAATTTTTAGCATTTTACATTCTTGTTTGAAAATCTAACCTTATGAAAACTACAACTCGAATTCAACTCTCCTTTATGATGTTCCTCGAATTCTTTATTTGGGGAGGATGGTTTGTTACCATGGGAATCTTTTTGCCTAGCACATTAAACGCGAGTGGTGCCGAAAGCGCATTGGCCTATTCAACTCAATCATGGGGAGCCATCATCGCTCCGTTCATCATCGGTCTCATCGCTGACCGCTACTTCAACGCCGAGCGCATTTTGGGAGTATTGCACCTTTTAGGAGCCGTACTTATGTATCAGATGGCAACGGCTGAGAATTTTGCAGTCTTCTATCCCTATGTACTAGGATACATGATCGCCTACATGCCGACATTGGCACTAGTGAATTCAGTTTCGTTCAATCAAATGACCAATCCAGCAACCGAATTCTCTCCGATACGTGTATTCGGAACAATCGGATGGATTATCGCTGGATTATCAATCAGTTATATATTCAAGTGGGATTCACCTGACGCTATTGCGAATGGAGCGCTGCGCAATACCTTTTTAATGACAGGGGTAGCTTCGCTCATTCTCGGAATCTTTAGCTTCACCCTTCCTAAGACTCCGCCAAAAGGCAAGCAAGAAGAAGTTACGGTAAGTGGGATTCTAGGTCTTGACGCCCTCAAACTCTTAAAGGATCGTAACTTCTTGGTATTCTTTGTTTCGTCGGTACTTATTTGTATCCCATTGGCTTTCTACTACCAACACGCCGCCCAATTCTTAGGTGAGATTTCAGTAGAAAATCCTGCAGGTAAAATGACTATCGGACAGATCTCAGAAGTACTTTTCATGCTCTTACTCCCGGTATTCTTTACACGTTTTGGCTTTAAGAAAACCATATTGGTAGGAATGCTCGCATGGACGATTCGCTATTTCTTATTCTCAATTGGAGATGCAGGTTCTGGTGTTTATCTACTCCTAATCGGTATTGCCCTGCATGGAATCTGTTACGACTTCTTCTTTGTTTCGGGTCAGATTTATACCGATTCAAAGGCAGGCGACAGTGTTAAGAGCGCTGCTCAAGGACTCATTACCTTGGCAACTTACGGGGTAGGTATGCTCATTGGTTTTGCGATCGCCGGACAGATTACTGACGCTTACGCTCTTGCAGATGGAGGACACGATTGGAAACAAATCTGGACCTTCCCAGCCTTATTTGCCATTGGGGTTTTTGCTCTTTTTGCAATATTTTTCAAGAAAGAAAAAGTAGCCTATAAATCATAAAACACTATGCCGAAAAAAATCAGACTAGGAATACTAGGAGGAGGGGGTGATTCACTTATTGGAATTGTCCATAGAATCGCCTCATTTATGAATGACAACTACAGTATTGTCGGAGGGGTATTTAATCCAGACCCAGCGATCAGTGTTGAATTTGCCAAGGAGATTGATATTCCTACCAAC
>JALQTJ010000140.1 GCA_023264015.1 Flavobacteriaceae bacterium
ATCTTTTCAGCTTTGGTTAACTTTGAGAAACCTTCGATTTTCTTTGACATTCGGCTAATTTGAAAGCAAAGATAAGGATTAGGCTGAGCTTTAGTATTCGGTAAATATTTAGTAAACTTGAGGGTTTATAGATATCTACACGATGAAAAAATTCCTTTTTTCTGCCCTCGCAGTACTTGTCAGCAGTCTTTCTTTCTCACAACAACCAATTACTCTAGAAGAAATTTGGTCAGGAGCCTTCTCTACAGAGGGAATTGCGAACTTACGATCGTTAAATTCAGGGGATGCTTATACGGTTCTTGAGTACCATGATGGCAAGAGCCAGATTGTAAAGTACCGTTACAGTGACATGCAATCTGAGGGTGTTCTTTTGAGTTCTGGAGGCGCTATTCCTAGATTTAGCGGATACACTTTTAGCGACGATGAAAGCCGTGTATTACTAGCTACACAGCGTAAGCCGATATTCAGACGTTCATCAGAGGCGGTTTATTATGTCTATGATTTCAAGACCCAAGAACTTACTAAGGTTAGTGATTCACTAATTCGAGTTCCTGCTTTTTCT
>JALQTJ010000141.1 GCA_023264015.1 Flavobacteriaceae bacterium
CACTGTGTGATGTGAATAATCCGATTATTCTCGAGCGCATGGAATTCCCAGAGCCTGTGATTTCGTTGTCTGTTGAACCGAAGTCAAAGCCAGACCAAGAAAAGATGGGTATCGCACTTGGTAAGCTCGCGCAGGAAGATCCATCGTTCCGTGTGAAGACTGACGAAGAAACAGGTCAAACGATCATTTCTGGTATGGGTGAGCTTCACCTTGACATCATTGTCGACCGGATGCGTCGTGAATTCTCTGTTGAATGTAACGTCGGTGCTCCTCAGGTGTCTTACCGTGAGTGCATTCGCAAGTCGGTTGAGGTCGAAGGCAAGTTTGTGCGTCAGTCAGGTGGTCGCGGTCAGTATGGTCACGTTGTTGTGCGTATTGAACCACTCCCATTGGACGGTGAGCAAAACTACGAGTTCGTGAATGAGATTGTTGGTGGTGTGGTTCCTAAGGAATACATCCCTGCGGTATCGAAAGGTATCGAAGAGCAGATGAATAACGGTGTATTGGCAGGCTTCCCACTCTTGGGTGTGAAAGCGACACTGTACGATGGATCG
>JALQTJ010000142.1 GCA_023264015.1 Flavobacteriaceae bacterium
ATTGGCAATTATTGGATTAATTTTGATTCAGCAAGGTAAAGGTGCTGATGCCGGTGCATCATTTGGTGCGGGTGCATCGCAAACTGTTTTTGGTGCAAGTGGCAGTGGTAATGCATTGACACGTGGTACTGCAATTTTTGCAACGATCTTTTTTGCAACCAGTTTTGGTCTAGCAATTTTTGCCAAAGACAAAGCAGAGGCAATTGCTGATGTTGGTATGCCAGATCAAGCTATTGTTGAACAAGCGGCTATGGATAATGAAATGCCAGAAGTACCTGTAGCAAAAGACGTTTCAGCTGAAGAAATTCCTTCGATTCCTGTTCCAAATCAGGACTAACCGAAGTAGAATACGCGCCAGATTTGCGGTCGTGGTGGAATTGGTAGACACGCCATCTTGAGGGGGTGGTGCCGTAAGGTGTCCGGGTTCAAGTCCCGGCGACCGCACCAAACATAAAAAAAGGGCTAACCGAAAGGTTAGCCCTTTTTTTATGTTTGATTCGTCGGCCTTGAACCCGGCTGGTTCACGAGCGCTGCAG
>JALQTJ010000143.1 GCA_023264015.1 Flavobacteriaceae bacterium
CGGGCCGGTGCCGTGGGTATAGATGGGGTAGGTTGCTCCAGAGGGGTGCTTGTGGAGGGTCTTGGTGAATTTGTCCTCCCAAGGTTGTTCCCTTTTGGGGATGGGGAACGGGTAGGGCGTGAGGAACCAGCGCCAAGCCAGGCGTGAGGCCAGCGAGGTGCTCAGGGTTTGCGTGAGGTTGGCCAGGAGCCGCATCCACGCGGGGATCTTAAGTACGGGCGTTTGAGGTCGTTGGGGTTTGTTTGCCATGGGACAAAGGTAGGTTGAGGAAAAAGAAAAACCCCAGTGTTTCCACTAGGGTTCTTAAGATGTGCCCAGAACAAGACTCGAACTTGCACGCGAATACTCGCACCACCCCCTCAAGATGGCGTGTCTACCAATTCCACCACCTGGGCATTGTCCAAACAAAGGTAGCGAATGACTTGCCTTTGTCTGTAAAAAAGAAAACCACCCTTGGAAGGTGGCTTTCTCTTAGTGATCCCTCAGGGGCTCGAACCCTGGACCCATACATTAAAAGTGTATT
>JALQTJ010000144.1 GCA_023264015.1 Flavobacteriaceae bacterium
GGACGTATCTCTGATTTTGAAAAAATGCTTTCATAAACATCCTCTACCTTGAAGAAAAGCGAAGCCAATCCTGTGGTTCTACCTTCACCAACAGCATGAAATGCAGGTTCTCCCCTAAAAATGGTATCGTTTATAGAAAGAGTAGCATAGCTCGCATTGAAAAACCCATAATGAAGGCGATAGCGCAACCATTCACCAGCTTCAAAGGCTTGATATTCTGATTGGTCTTGAGAATATCCAAAACTCATCAAAAGCATGAAAAATAATAGGAGTGCTCTTCTAATCATTGCTAACAAAAATAGGATTAAAAAAAAGCCCTAGTTGAATGAACTAGGGCTTTTCTTACTAACCAACCAAACTTTAAATCATGAAAAACCAAAACGTAGTATGACTACTTTTTAATTCTTATTTCAAAGTTACGGCGAGACCTAACTTTAAAAATACTTTTTAACCCGACTTTAACGTTCTGATTTTCATACACATGAGATTGGGCAGGTCACGACTGAAAATAGGCGTGAATTTTT
>JALQTJ010000145.1 GCA_023264015.1 Flavobacteriaceae bacterium
CTAATTCCTAACTTAATTAATAACGATAATTATGGTGAAAAAAGATATGAAAATGCCATAAAACCATCTGCAATCGATTCAGCAATTTATTTTGTAAATAATCCTCTTGTTAATGAAAATATTGAAGAAATTCACAAAGAACTTGAAAGCGCTTTTGTTGGAATTGAATCAAACGGAAACCCCAACATGATTTTTATGGACCTGTCATTAAAACTAACAAGACTGATACAATAGTTTTTTATAATTAAAAGCGGTTTTTTATAGTTTTTGACTATTATTTTTGTTGTTTTATTTTAAGCTGTGTCAGCGCTTAAACGGTTTTTGTACGCCTAGCTTTGTCAGAGCAACAAAAGCTCTTTAAAATCGCCTTATTGTCGTTTTTTAGCAACATAAATAACAGAAGAGGGGTTTTTGTTAAATATCGAAAACAAACAAGAGGCTAGTCCAACAAAAAAACCTTTTACAAACCAAAACCTAGACGTTTTATATTTTTCTGAAATCATAGACACATAAAACGGAT
>JALQTJ010000146.1 GCA_023264015.1 Flavobacteriaceae bacterium
AGTCCACCATCAAGCGGAAGTCGTACTTTTTCTTAAGCTCAACGATTTCTTTCAATTTACCTTGCTCGCCACGCATTCCGAATACTCCTTCAGAGATAACTAAGACACCTCCTCCAGTTTTTTCAGCAGTTTTTGTCGCACGTTTTAAGTTTGTTTCCAAACTTTCGACATCGTTGTGATTGTATGTGTAGCGTTTGCCAAAGTGTAAACGCACACCATCAATAATACAAGCGTGAGCATCACGGTCATAAACGATTACGTCATTTTTTGCGACAAGTGAATCAATGATAGAGACAACTCCTTGATAACCGAAGTTTAGTAAGAAAGCAGCTTCTTTCTGAGAGAATTCAGCTAATTCTGCTTCGAGTTGCTCGTGTAGGTGAGTATGACCAGACATCATACGAGAGCCCATCGGATAGGCTAATCCCCATTTTGCAGATGCTTCAGCATCCACTTTTCTAACTTCTGGGTGATTAGCTAAGCCTAAATAGCTATTAATACTCCAACAGATGT
>JALQTJ010000147.1 GCA_023264015.1 Flavobacteriaceae bacterium
GTGATAACGTTGGTGTACTATTACGTGGTGTTCAAAAAGAAGATATTGAACGTGGGATGGTACTTGCTCAACCAGGTTCGATTACACCACATACAGAATTTGAAGCACAGGTTTATGTTTTAACAAAAGAAGAAGGTGGTCGTCACACGCCATTCTTCCCAGGTTACCGTCCACAGTTCTATGTACGAACTACTGATGTAACAGGGAAAATTGAATCATTCCGTGCGGATGATGATAGTGAAACACAAATGGTAATGCCAGGTGATCGAATCAAAATGAACGTATCTTTAATTCAACCAATTGCAATTGAAAAAGGTATGCGTTTTGCAATTCGTGAAGGTGGTCGTACAGTAGGTGCAGGTGTAGTAAGTAACATTACTAAATAATTTCTTTTTTTTACTTTTATTCTTTAAAAATTTTAAAGAATAAAAGTAAAAAAATATTTAATTAAATATTTTAATTTGACTAAAAACATATAAATTTTTTATGACTAAACTCCATGAAGTAGTT
>JALQTJ010000148.1 GCA_023264015.1 Flavobacteriaceae bacterium
ATAAAATTTCTAGGATAACCTGCCCCGAAAATATTAGCATTAAAACCAACGACAGTTCCCGTATTAAACATGGTATTAATCCCTGCCTTTGAATGATCTCCCATAACCAAACCGCAGAATTGAAGTCCTGTTGCTTTAAATCTACGTGCTGAATAGTCGTATAATTTCACCTCGCCGTAATCATTCTTAAGATTGCTGGTATTGGTGTCAGCTCCTAGGTTACACCACTGACCTAATATCGAGTTACCCAAGAACCCTTCGTGCCCCTTATTTGAATAGGCAAGCATAGATACGTTATTGAGCTCACCTCCTACTTTACAATGAGGACCAATTGAAGTAGCCCCATAGATTTTTGTTCCCATCTTTACGGTAGAAAAATCACCAATAGCCAATGGGCCTCGAAGAATAGAGCCTTCCATAACTTTAGCACCCTCTCCTATAAAAATAGGTCCTTCTTCGGTATTAAATATCGTTGCAAAAGCACTAGCACCTTTAGATAAG
>JALQTJ010000014.1 GCA_023264015.1 Flavobacteriaceae bacterium
CGCATTTTGAGATTTTGAAGCACCTCATCAAAGGCGATATCAGGATGCGTTGCTTTTAACTCATCGAACCTTCTTTGAGCACGCACTTCTGGCTTGGCCGTCATGAAAATCTTTAACTGCGCATCCGGAAATACTACGGTACCAATATCGCGTCCATCCATCACCACAGATTGTACAAAACCCTGTTGCTGTTCGACAAGCTTTTTACGCACCTCAGCAATCTTCGCTACGTGACTGACGATTTGATTGACTTCCATGTGGCGAATTTCTGAAGCGACTACACGTCCGTTTAGGCGGATCTGTTGGTCACTATCAAAATCGACCTGTATCTGATCTAAAGCTTCTGTGAGCTGATTTATCGTCAATTTTTTCTCGATGAGGTAAAGCGCTACAGCTCTATACATAGCCCCCGTATCAACGTATAAAAAGCCTAATCGCTTCGCTAGCGCCTTTGCTAGGGTTGACTTTCCCGTCGAAGAATATCCATCGATTGCTATACGTATAGGCCTCACAGTGGTGAAATTAGAGTTTTTTTGGATGCTTCACCTTTTGGTTCAATACAGCAACCTCAACGACCTCCTTCATGCGTTCAACATAATGAAAGGTCAAGCCTTTAAGGTAATGTGGTTCAATCTCTAAGATGTCTTTTTCGTTTTCTTTTGATAGAATAATCGTAGAAATCGCGGCACGCTTGGCGGCCAGAATCTTTTCTTTGATTCCGCCCACCGGAAGCACCTTTCCTCTCAGTGTAATCTCACCAGTCATGGCTAATTTAGAACGCACCTTACGTTGGGTGAGTAATGAGACCAAAGAGGTAAGCAAGGTGATACCCGCAGAAGGACCGTCCTTAGGAGTGGCTCCTTCTGGAACATGAATATGAATGTTGTAGCGATCAAATACTTCTGGCGCAATACCGAATGTGTCGTGATTGGCTTTGATGTATTGAAGCGCAATGGTCGCTGACTCTTTCATAACGGTTCCCAAATTACCGGTAATAGACAACACCCCTTTACCTTTTGAAAGACTCGATTCGATAAAGAGTATAGCGCCACCAACTGATGTCCATGCTAATCCGGTGACCACACCTGCCACTTCGTTGGTTTCGTACTGATCTGCACTAAACCTTGGTTTACCGAGCACCTCGTTGAGTTGCTCTTCATTTAGGCTCTTTTCAAATTCCTGTTCAGAGGCTTTTTTGATCGCTACACTTCTTGCCACTTTCGCCAGCTGCTTTTGCAAATTACGGACACCAGACTCACGGGTATAACCAGAGATGAGCTTCTCTAAAATCTTCTTACCGAGTTTTAAATCACCCTTTTTGAGCCCGTGCTCGCTCAACTGTTTGGGCAGCAGATGCTTTTGGGCGATTTCAACTTTCTCTTCAATGGCATAACCATTGACCTCTATAAGCTCCATACGATCGCGTAAGGCGGGCTGAATGTCACCAATAGCATTCGCCGTAGCGATGAACATGACCTTCGAAAGGTCGTATCCGGCTTCTAAAAAGTTATCGTAAAAAGTATCGTTTTGTTCTGGGTCTAGCACTTCCAATAAGGCTGAAGAAGGATCTCCTTGAACCCCGTGAGCCAACTTATCGATCTCATCAAGAACAAAAACCGGATTCGAAACCCCCGCTTTTTTTATGTTCTGAATGATGCGGCCTGGCATGGCTCCAATGTAAGTCTTTCGATGTCCACGGATCTCTGCCTCATCTCTCAAACCACCTAAGGACATTCGAACATAAGGTCGACCCATCGCCTCGGCAATAGACTTACCCAAAGAGGTTTTTCCTACTCCTGGAGGCCCGTACAAACACAAAATAGGCGACTTCATGTCTCCTTTGAGCTTGAGCACTGCCAAGTGCTCTAAAATGCGTTTTTTAACCTCAGTCAATCCGTGGTGATCCCTATCTAAAATTTCTTTGGCCTTGGCGATATCAATCGCATCTTCGGCCATCTCCTTCCACGGTAATTCTAGAAACAACTCGAGGTAATTGCGCTGAATGGCATATTCTGCGACTTGGGGGTTCATACGCTGCAACTTCGACAACTCTCGCTCGAATAACTTGGCCGTATCCTCAGTCCAATTCTTCGAAGTAGACTGCTTGCGCATCTCTTCAATCTCTTCTTCGTGAGAAGCGCCGCCCAGTTCTTCTTGAATGGTCTTCATTTGCTGATGCAAGAAATACTCTCGCTGCTGCTGATCAAGGTCTGAGCGCACCTTCGATTGAATGTCATTTTTAAGCTCTAGTCGTTGCAGTTCAACATTCATCAACTGCAATGTTTTTAGGGCCCGATCTTTCAGATCATTATAGGCCAAAAGTTCTTGCTTTTCAGCAACTCGTAGATTGAGATTTGACGAAACAAAGTTGATCAAGAAAGAGCCGCTCTGAATATTTTGAATGGCAAATGAGGCCTCAGATGGAAGATTTGGATTGATTTTAATAATCTTTAGAGCCACCTCTTTAATCCCTTCTACCATCGCCTCAAACTCTCGGTTATTCGGTTCTGGCTTTAATTCTCTGAGCTCTTTAACTGTAGCCTGCATGTAAGGCTTTTCTTGAAGGACGGATTCAATCTGAAAGCGCTTCTTCCCTTGTATGATAATCGTGGTGTTACCGTCAGGCATCTGCAATACACGCAAGATTTTTGCAACCGTACCCACCGTGTACACATCTTCTATGCCTGGCGCTTCGACGCTGGCGTCTTTTTGTGCAACAACCCCTATGGTTTTTGTCCCTTGATTTGCCGCCTTTATCAAAGCAATAGAGGTGTCTCTACCTGCAGTGATAGGAATAACAACTCCAGGAAAAAGTACGGTATTACGCAGCGGAAGAATCGGAAGCACTTCGGGTACATCCTCGCGATCCATCTCTTCTTCATCTTCAGGAGTAAGAAGTGGAATCAGCTCTGCATCGTCTTCTAAGGATTGTACAGACAAATTGTCAATATCTAGATATAGCTTTGAGTTCATAAATCTTCCTTACGTCATTTTGTCACCTTTATCGCGTAATTTCACGTGGCGACCTCTATTTAAAAAGGGTTGCAAAGATAAGTTCAATTAGTGTGCCAAGCTGTTTTTGTAACATTTAGAAACGTTTATCGTCTCTTATTAAAATTCTCCATATGAATCTCATCCTAAAATCCACCTTATTTTATAGTGCATTATTTGTGTTCCAAATTGGGCTTCAAGCGCAAGACGTTAAACGCATTGATATAGCTTCATTCGACGAAGTCTATATAGGCGGCAGCTTTAAGGTTGAAATCACAGACGATAACAACAAGCAAATTATTTTATCAGGAGATCAACAAGCTATAGAAGAAATAGAGGTGAGTTTGCGCAATAACAAATTGCAAATCGAAAAGAAACGCAACTCGTGGTGGCGTTCAGGATATAAAGGAGGGCGTGTAGGCGTTCAAATCCCTGCAACACAACTGAAGGCCGTATACCTTTCCGGGTCTGGAAGCTTAAGCGGTACAATTAATGCCAGTGAAGACCTTAAACTCGTTGTATCTGGATCTGGATCATTTGATGCGCATATTGAAGGGGCTGAACACATCAGTTCGACAATTTCTGGTTCTGGAGACATGGAACTCTCAGGTAGCTGTGAACGCTTAAACCTTCAAATTTCGGGTTCTGGTTCTTTAAATGCCAATGCTTTAAACGCCAAAACCGCAGCCATAAAAATTGCAGGATCAGGTAATGCAAGGCTGCAAGTGAGCGAACATCTCAGTGCCTCAGTTGCCGGATCAGGTAATGTGATCTATTCTGGAAATCCTTCTACTGTTGAAAAAAGTGTAGCAGGGTCTGGTCGTATCCGCGCTTCTAACTAATCCCTTAAGCACGCACTACGTATCGGCGTAAGCGGGCCAGTAAAAAGGCTCCAACTAAAAAGAATATCCCTAAGAATAAGGCGGCTCCTCTCATGCTACCCGTTATTTGCGCGATGTACCCAAAAATAAAGGTGCCTATCACTATACCTACCTTCTCAGCTACTTCGTAGAAACTGAAATAAGAGGTGGTATCCTCTGTATCTGGAAGGTTTTGTGAATAAGTAGAGCGCGAAAGCGTTTGAATGCTCCCCATCACAAGGCCTACCCAACCCGCTGCCAAATAGAAGTCCATTGGCGTTTTAACAAAATAGGCATACACGCAGAGAAGCATCCAGATCGCATTGATTACAATAAGCATGCTAATGTTATTCAATCGCTCCGCTAGCCTTCCTGTAAGAATAGAGCCGAGCATTGCAACCAATTGAATGAGTAGAATACTCAGAATAAGTCCAATGGTTCGTTGATTATCTGAACCCCAATCAATCTCTTGCTCTCCAAAATAAGCGGCTATAAGTAATATGGTTTGCACCGCCATACTGTAGACAAAAAAAGCCCACAAGTATTTTCTTAAAAAGAGCTGAGTAGCAATCTCTGTACGCACTTTTTTCAACTCATTGAATCCGCCTAATAGCAATTGCTTTCGCTCTCCTTCTTTCTTATAGCCTTTTGGCATGTGCTTGAACGTATACTGACTAAAAACAATCCACCAAAGTCCAACAGTGATGAATGAATAACGCATTGCCATCACCTCAGCAGGGTGATCGCCTACCTCAACAATTCCAAAAAGCCCAGGGCGCATAACCATAGCTAGATTGACAAGCAATAGCAGTACACTGCCGATATACCCAAGTGAAAAACCACGCGCACTTACACGGTCTTGTTGATCCTTAAAGGCAATATCTGGCAAATAAGAATTGTAAATAGCAATACTCAACCACGATCCTACTAATCCGAAGAAATAAAAGAGTAAACTGAGGTAAATGTGATCTAGCGAAAACCAATACAACCCTATACAAGAAAGGGCTCCTAGGTAGCAGAAAAACTTTAAGAATACCTTTTTGTTTCCAAGGTAATCCGCGACCCCTGAAATAAACGGAGTCGCTAAAGCTATAAGCACAAAAGCCGCAGAGCTCAAGTAACTAATCAGAGGGCCTCTAGCGATCATCGTACCGAAGACTTCTACCTCTTCGACTTCAGATAGACGAAAAAGAGCACCATAGAAGATGGGGAAAACCGCTGAAGAGATGACAAGGCTATACACCGAATTCGCCCAATCGTAAAATGCCCAGGCTTTTAAGACCTTCGGCGACCCTTTTTC
Source organism: Flavobacteriaceae bacterium (assembly GCA_023264015.1). Classification (GTDB taxonomy): domain Bacteria; phylum Bacteroidota; class Bacteroidia; order Flavobacteriales; family Flavobacteriaceae; genus UBA3478. The sequence continues at coordinate 5,152 of JALQTJ010000014.1, forward strand.
AAAAGCTACATTCTCCATCGCGTTAGATTAATGCGATTGAAAATACAAATTCTAAATAAACCCCAAGTCTGGCCCAGTTTTTGGATTATACCTTTTTAAAAAAAACATGAAACCATTCGCCATCTTTACTGCCTTTCTTCTATTGCTTGGATGCACAGGTCCTGAAGGACCTATAGGACCTCCAGGCCCAACCTTATTTTCACAAGTTTTTGAATTCGAGGTAGACTTTACTTCTTCTAACAACTACGAGACTTATATTGAATTTCCTCAAGAAATAGAAGTATTTGAAGCAGACCTTGTGCTCGTTTTCTTGGCTTATGAAACCACAGATTCGAATCTAGGAGTTCAATACGTTTGGCGCCCGTTGCCTCAAACAATTTTCACTTCGTTAGGATTATTACAATACCAATACGATCACACTTTTAGTGACATGAGAGTTTTTGTTGAAGCAGATTATAGTCTTACTAGCGCTACTGCAGCAGACCTACTCAATCAGCGATTCAAAGTGGGTGTGGTTCCGGCGGCTTACGCTCAAGAGGTTCAAGGGCTGACCGACTTGACTGATGCTGATTTTTTGCTTCTTTCACCGTAATTTTAAGAAAAATTGAAGCATGAAAAAGAACTTATTTACCCTGCTGCTCTTGGCAAGTGCGTGTATACTAAGCGCGCAACAAAAATCAGGCACCTCAGGTTACGAAGTATTCAAAACCGATGATCAGTGGAAAAAACAATTAAACGGATTAGAATATTACGTTTTAAGACGTGGAGGAACTGAATACGCCTTCACTAGTGATTTATTAGATGAAAAACGCAAGGGCACTTATGTATGCGCCGGATGCGGCAATGCGCTCTTTAGATCTGAATACAAGTACGATTCAAATAGCGGATGGCCCTCGTTCGATCGCCCCATTGAAGGTGCTTTAGAATTCGATGTGGATTACGATATAGGCTATGAACGCACAGAAGAAAAGTGTGCAAAATGTGGCTCTCATCTTGGGCATGTCTTCGATGACGGACCTCGTAATACTACCGGAAAACGCCATTGCATTAATGGGGTTGCCCTAAAATTCATCGCAGATGTCAATAAATAATCCGCTTAAGCTCGACGAGGAGTCCTTAAAGAAACGCCTCACCCCTATTGCTTATACGGTTTTAAGACATGGGGCTACTGAACCTCCTTATTCAGGAACCTATAACCAACATTACGAGCAGGGGGATTACCATTGTGCTGCCTGCGGGGCTAAGCTTTTTGAAAGCACTTCAAAATTCGAAAGTGGCTGCGGATGGCCTGCTTTTGATTCTGCCGTTGAAGGCGCCATTACCTACCTAAGAGATCATTCACACGGAATGATTCGTACAGAAACGCGCTGCTCATGCTGCGATTCGCATCTTGGACATGTATTTGACGATGGCCCAGCAGCTACTACTGGAAGGCGATACTGCATTAATTCTGTATGTCTCGAATTTCGTCCAATACGTTGAATCGTATGCGGGGTAATGATTACTTTTGGGCCTCTAATTAAAGTGAACTGATGCAAGAATTTGACCTCATAGTACTCGGAAGTGGACCTGGTGGATATGTCGCCGCCATTCGCGCCTCTCAACTAGGCTTAAAAACCGCCATTGTAGAAAAAGAAAATCTAGGTGGCGTATGTCTTAATTGGGGATGTATTCCTACCAAAGCCTTACTGAAATCGGCTCAGGTTTTTGAGTATCTAAATCACGCCGAAGACTATGGACTTTCGGCTTCAGAAGTTTCTTACGACTTCAATAAGGTGGTTGACCGTTCTAGAGGTGTTGCTGACTCGATGAGCAAGGGTGTTCAATTCTTGATGAAAAAGAATCAGATCACGGTTATAGACGGATACGGAACACTGCTTCCAGGAAAAAAAATAAAGGTCACCGGAGCTGAAAAAGAACAAACGATCAGTGCTTCACATATCATTATCGCCACCGGAGCGAGAAGTCGAGAGCTCCCAAGCCTTCCGCAAGACGGGGTTAAGGTAATTGGGTACAGAGAAGCCATGACCCTCAAAACTCAACCTAAAAAACTTATCGTTGTCGGAAGCGGTGCGATTGGAATCGAATTCGCCTATTTCTACAATACGATGGGAACTGAGGTGACTGTAGTTGAGTATCAGCCAAACATCGTTCCTGTTGAGGATGAAGAGGTTTCTAAACAATTAGAACGAAGCTTTAAAAAGGCCGGAATTACCATTAAAACAAATACCGAGGTCACTAAAGTTGATACTCAAGGTGAAGGAGTAAAGGCGACGTTGCGCTCGAACGACAAAGAGGAAGTTTTAGAAGCAGATCTTGTATTGTCAGCCGTAGGTATCAAGTCGAATATTGAAAATATAGGTCTCGAAGAGGTAGGTATTGCTGTTGATAGAGACAAGATTGTGGTAAATGAATTTTATCAAACAAATATACCCGGTTACTACGCAATTGGCGATGTGACAAAAGGCCAAGCCCTTGCTCACGTAGCCTCAGCCGAAGGTATTCTCTGCGTTGAAAAAATAGCCAATCTGCACGTTGAACCACTAGACTATCAAAACATTCCCGGTTGCACCTATTGCAGCCCTGAGGTGGCCTCTGTAGGACTCACCGAAAAACAAGCTAAAGAACAAGGGTACGACATCAAAGTAGGTAAGTTTCCTTTTTCTGCAAGCGGTAAAGCCAAAGCTTCTGGAAATTCAGACGGCTTCGTGAAGGTCATCTTTGATGCGAAGTACGGTGAGTGGCTTGGATGTCACATGATAGGTCAAGGGGTAACCGATATGATTGCAGAAGCGGTGGTTGCAAGAAAGTTAGAAACCACAGGACATGACATTTTAAAGGCGGTGCATCCACACCCTACCATGAGCGAAGCGGTGATGGAAGCAGTCGCAGCGGCCTACGACGAGGTGATTCACCTATAAGAAAGACTGTAGCGCTAAACGATAACTGGAGAGGCCAAATCCAATTATAATTCCTTTAGCATTTGGAGCGATATAGGATTGATGCCTGAATGATTCGCGGGCATATGTATTAGAAATATGCACCTCAATCACAGGTGCTGGGATGGCAGCTACAGCATCGGCGATTCCAACCGAAGTGTGCGTGTAGGCTCCTGCATTCAAGACAATTCCTTGATGAGAATAGCCAAATTCTTGAATAGCATTAATCAATTCACCTTCTACATTTGATTGAAAATAATCAATCTCAAGGGTACCAAACTCCTTACGCAAGTCAACTAAAAAAGCTTCGAAGTCTTGTGAACCGTAAACTTCGGGCTCTCTTTTACCCAAAAGATTGAGGTTAGGACCGTTTATTACTGCTATCTTCATACTGCTAAAATAGACGCTTTCAATGAATTGGAAACAAGCCATTGATGATTATATATTATTCCTAAAGATCGAACGCTCGAGTAGCGAGGCCACCTTGGCGAGCTATCGATACGACCTTGAACACCTTGCGAACTACAGTGTAACTAGCTCAAACAAGAGTGTGCCATCATCAATTCAAACTACTGACCTTAAGGATTTTATCAAAGAGGTGTCAGCAGTGTTGAGCGCGCGATCACAGGCAAGAATGCTATCCGCTATAAAAGGCTTTTTCAGCTACCTTGAATTTGAAGGGTATCGAAAAGACAACCCTTCAACCCTACTCGAAACACCTAAGATCGGAAGAAAATTACCTGTGCACCTCTCCACAGAAGAAATCCAAAAATTCTTTGAAGCTATTGATCTCAGCAGCCCTCATGGGTACCGTAATCAAGCCATTTTTGAATTGCTATACGCCTGTGGCCTTCGGGTCTCTGAACTCGTGCAATTAAGACTGTCTGATTTGTATTTCAAAGAAAACTTCATAAAGGTTACGGGTAAAGGGAATAAAAGCAGGTTGGTCCCCATTCAAGAACTTAGCAAAGAGCGTGTACAATACTATCTCGATCTGCGCATCAATTCGTACCGTCCTCAAGAAGGTCACGAAGACACCGTATTTTTAAACCGCCGAGGAAAACAACTCACTCGGGCTATGATTTTTACCTTAACCAGAGAAATCGCTGCCAGCGCTGGAATTAAAAAGACCTTAAGCCCGCACACCTTTAGACACTCTTTCGCTACTCATATTTTGGACAATGGCGGAGACCTAAGAGCGATACAACTCATGTTAGGTCATCAAAGTATTACAACGACAGAAATTTACCTACACAGCAGCGCTGAAAAGCTTAGAAGCACTCTTGAATTACTACATCCTAGATCAGGTCTGAATCAGGATTCTACATCCTAAATCGTTACATTTATTTAAAAATTATGTCCTCATGAAAAACCTATTTCTTGCCGTTGCATTTTTGTTGACTGGCTTTCTATCTGCCCAGAAATACAACCTCTTATCAAAACATATAGACGATCGCATAGAAACCTATGAGACGGTTGCCATGCAGATCTACAATTGGGCCGAAATGGGGTATCAAGAAGTACAGTCTAGTGCCTTACTCAAAGAAACGCTTGAAAATGAAGGGTTTACCATTACAAGTGGCGTAGCAGGAATCCCGACAGCTTTTGTGGCCGAATACGGTACAAAGGGTCCGGTATTAGGAATTTTAGGAGAATTTGATGCCTTACCAGGAATTTCACAAAAAGCCGTGCCCTATCGCGAGAGTGCTAATACTAGGGGCGGTCATGCCTGTGGTCACCACCTTTTCGGTACAGCCTCTACTGCGGCTGCCATCGCTATAAAGTCATGGCTAGAAGAAACGAAAACAGCAGGAATCATTCGCTTTTACGGAACCCCGGCAGAAGAAGGTGGTGGAGCAAAGGTTTACATGGCTCGAGAAGGTCTATTTGACGACGTAGATGTCGTATTGCATTGGCATCCTGGGGCTTCAAATCAAGTGAATGAAGCTGCAGCCCTTGCCAATATCTCAGCCAAATTCAGATTTAAAGGAATTTCTGCACATGCGGCTGCCGCACCCGATCGAGGTAGATCTGCATTAGATGCAGTTGAAGCCATGAACTACATGGTAAATCTAATGAGAGAGCACGTTCCTCAAGATGCGAGAATACACTATGTGATTACCGATGGAGGGAAAGCACCAAATGTCATTCCAGACTTCGCCGAAGTGTACTATTACTCACGCCATCCAAGACGTGATGTAGTCAAGTCGATTTTTGATCGCATTGTGAAAACTGCTGAAGGAGCTGCACAAGGAACAGAAACTGAAATGAGCTATGAAATCGTTAATGGGGTTCACGAGTTACTACCCAATGAAACGCTTGAGCGATTGGTTCATGAAAGTATGACGGCTATCGGAGGCTACACCTATACCGAACAAGAGCGAGAGTTTGCGGCGCAAATTGCCCAGTCTATGGATATCGAACTGAACGAAGCTATCGCTCAGCAAGTACTTCCTTACCAAAAATCTCAAGGCGCCTTTGGTTCAACCGATGTCGGAGACGTGAGCTTCGTGGCACCTACCGTCGGATTTAGAACAGCCACTTGGGTTCCAGGGACACCGGCGCACTCTTGGCAAGCAGTGGCTGCTGGAGGAACGGGTATAGGGGTAAAAGGAATGGCACTAGCAGCAAAGACTTTAGCATTAAGCGCGGCGAAACTCTTCAAGAGTCCTCGAGTTATTGAAATGGCAAAAAAAGAATTTGAAGAGCGCAGAGGAAAAGACTTTAAGTACGTTCCTCTTTTAGGAAATCGTCCTCCTGCCTTAGACTATAGAAATTAAGACCAGGCGCTAATACGGGGCGTCTTCTAAGCTATCGTCGGTGTCATCAGCAACATCTTCGACCCTAAATCTTCGTTTCTTATGATCTTCGTTATAAGCGGCTAATTCTTCTTCAGGTATCACCTTCAAGAAAGATGGATGTTGCTCTATAGCGAACTCTAATCGCTCAATAATCTGATCGACCGGATCGTTTTCGTAATCGATTTCAAGAGGCTCCTTAATAATCATTGACTGCAGAATTCCTTTCTTCTTGATATAAATTCCTTTGCGGTCAAAAGAACGTCTAAAGCCATCAATAACGATAGGTACTACTATAGGCTTGTAGGTTTTAATAATATGAGCCGTTCCTTTTCTCAAAGGTTTCCACGGGCGGGTTGTTCCTTGTGGAAAGGTAATAACCCATCCGTCTTTAAGTGCCTTTCCTATATTAGATATGTCACTCATTTTGACTTGGCGATTGACTTCCTGACCCCCAGCCCTCCAGGTACGCTCAATACTGATTGAGCCTGCGTAGGCCAGTATTTTGGCCAATAGGCTTCCCTTCATCGTCTCTTTAGCAGCGATGTAATAGATGTTCAATTTGGGGTTTAAAAGATAGCTTACGTTTTTAATCGAATCTTCTCGACCTTTTAAACTTGCATTAAAGACGTGAAACATGGCCACCACATCTGCAAAATAAGTTTGGTGATTACTCACAAAAAGTACATTCTCTGAAGGGAGGTCTCTCAATACCTGTGAACCCTCAATTTTGAGCGTATTGAATCGCTTGTATCGGGCATGGGTAACAAATCCGGCGATAATGATAAGAAGCCTCTTTAACAAGAGGTTATGTCCAAAAGGGTTTTGCTTGAATAAGGGCATAAAAATTGCTAAGTTGTAGGCTCAAAAATTCCTCTTAGCACGATCAAAAGTACAAAAGCTTTACATATGCGAATGGGCAGTCTTCTCTGCGGAATACTGGTGGTACTCTCCTGTTCTAACCCACCTAAATCGAACACAGCAAGCTCCACTTGGTCAGTTGAAAGTTCGGCTCCACCCTTACCCCCTGAAGCACAGAAAGCTACCGAGCTGAAAGCAAAAGACAAAAACGAAGAAGAAACGTTTGTCCTTGATGAAGAAAACGCCATTCCTTTCTTTTTTGAGTATCAAAAAAATCTCAAAGAACGCTTTGTAACCTTTGAAACCTCAATGGGTAAATTTACCGTTGAACTTTTTGAAGACGTACCTTATCACAGAGCCAACCTCATCTATCTAGCGAAGAAGGGTTATTTCGACGGAACACAATTTCACAGAGTAGTAAAAGACTTTATCATTCAAGGCGGTAACACCGATAACCGAGAGATTGCCCGGCGCAGGGTAAGTATCGGTCGTTATCTTTTACCTCCCGATACCGATAAAGGGCACTCCCACCATAGAGGGGTGATATCTATGCCGAGTAGTGACATCAATAATCCGCATAAACTGGCCTCGCCCTATGAGTTCTTTATTGTAGTGACCCGCCCAGGATCTTACCATCTAGACGGTAATTATACCGCCTTTGGTGCAGTCATTAAAGGCATGGAAGTGGTAGATGCCATTAACAAGGTCGAAGTAGACCAAGGAGATTGGCCCATGCAAAATGTTTACATCTTAAAGGCTACTGCTCACTAGGCGTTACCCCTCTAGAGGTGTCCAGTCTGCTTCGTAAGAGGTAAAAGCGTCAACAATAATTTGAATGCAGCTGTCGATTTCCTCTTTAGTGATCACCAGTGGAGGCGCAAAACGTATAATATTACCGTGGGTGGGTTTTGCCAATAATCCTTTTTCCATCATGCTTACGCATAAATTCCAAGCCGTCTCACTTTCAGAGTGATCTGCAATCACAATCGCATTGAGTAATCCTTTTCCTCGAATCTGATTGACCAACTTAGAGGTGCCAAGCGCCTCGTTCAGCGACTGTCTGAAATGCTCCCCCAATCTAAAGGCGTTTTCTGCAAGCTTTTCGTTCTTGACAACCTCAAGGGCAGCGATAGCAACCGCTGAAGCCACAGGGTTTCCTCCATAAGTGCTGCCGTGTGACCCTGGTGTAATCACCTCCATGATGGCGTCATCGGCCAATACGGCCGAGACCGGATAGGCTCCCCCTGAGATGGCCTTTCCTAAAATCAACACGTCAGGTTTGACCTCAGGAGTCGCACTGCAATGGCGATCTGTACAGCTACAAGATCCGCAGGTGGCTAAAAGTTTTCCTGTACGCGCGATTCCGGTTTGGATCTCATCGGCAATAAATAAGACATTGTGAGCCGTACACAAGGTTCTGCATGCAGAAAGATAGCCTTCATCTGGTACATGAACGCCGGCCTCTCCTTGAATGGGTTCTACGAGGAATCCGATCACATTAGGATGCGATTGCAATACCTTTTCTAGAGCATCCGGGTCATTATAGGGTATTTGAACAAAACCTGCGGTAAATGGGCCGAAGCCTTTTCGGGCACCCTGATCTGAAGAAAACGAAATAATGGTAGTGGTTCTTCCGTGAAAGTTTTGTTCACACACCACAATAAGGGCGTCGTCTTGTGAAATTCCTTTCTTCTCGTACCCCCATCGGCGTGCTATTTTTAAAGCGGTTTCAACTGCCTCAGCACCTGAATTCATTAAAAGTACCTTGTCGAAACCAAATGTCTGTGCCATGTACTGTTCGGTTTCACCGAGTTTATTATTGTAAAAAGCTCTCGAGGTTAAGGCAAGGGTTTTAGATTGCTCTACCAAAGCCTCTAGAATTTTCGGGTGACAGTGCCCTTGATTCACCGCAGAATATGCCGATAAAAAATCAAAATAACGCTTGCCTTCTGTATCCCAGACATGCACGCCCTCTCCTTTTGCCAAGACCACTGGAAGTGGATGGTAATTGTGCGCTCCGTATCGATGCTCTAATGCAATAGCTTCTGTTGCCGAAATTCCCATAGGTCTAATTTTTGTTCCCGCAATTTACGTCAATTCAACGGCTAGAACGAATTACCTTTGCCGACATGGGAAGAAGAACTACCATCATTTTACCGCAAGTCACTATTGAAGGAATGGCGGCAAAAGGTAAAGCCTTTGGGCGCGCTAAGGATGAAAAAATTGTTTTCGTGCCCTTTGCTGCACCAGGAGATAATGTCGATGTCCGCGTAACCAAAAAGCGCAGCAAGTTTTACGAAGGCGTTATCGAAAAAATACATCAGCCTTCAGAAGAAAGAGTGACTCCCAGATGCCTTCATTTCGGAACCTGCGGAGGGTGCAAATGGCAACACATCAACTACGAAACCCAACTCAAAGGCAAACAGCACGAGGTCATTGAAAACTTAAAACGCATCGGTCAGGTAACCCCTAAAGAGGTGTATGAAATTCTGGGTGCTGAAGAGCAATACGACTACAGAAACAAAATGGAGTTTTCATTTTCTGATTCGAAATGGCTCACTCAAGAAGAAATTGAATCTAACGAAACCTTTAACCGCAACGCTTTAGGGTTTCATAAACCCCAAATGTGGGATAAGGTTATCGATCTGAAAGAATGCCATCTGCAGGGGGCCCTATCAAATGAAATCCGTTTGTTTTGTAAAGAAGAAGGCGAACGGCAAGGGTTAAAGTTCTTCAACCTACGCGGAGGATACGGTGACCTGAGAACCTTAATGATCCGCACCACTCAAAAGGGTCAAGTAATGGTGTTGATACAATTTTGTGATGCTTCGCAAGCGGCTATTGAAGCCTACTTAAAGGCCATCCACCATCGCTTTCCAGAGCTGCATTCTATTCTTTACACCATCAATAAAAAGGCAAACGACACCCTATACGATCAAGAGATCCATTGCTATGCCGGCGCAACGTATATTGAAGAAGAAATGGAAGGTTTGCGCTTTGCTATCGATGCGAAGTCGTTTTATCAAACCAACAGTCGTCAGGCCCAGAGACTTTACGCTATCGCTAGAGATTTTGCAGAACTTAAGCCAACAGATGTAGTCTATGATTTATACACTGGCACAGGAACCATCGCTCAGTTTATTGCCCGTTCTGTTCAAAAGGTTGTTGGCGTTGAATCTGTTCCTGAAGCGATAGCAAAGGCAAAAGAGAACGCCACAATCAATGGTATTGACAATGTAAGCTTTGAGGTAGGCGACATGCGCAAAGTATTCAACGAAGATTTTATCCAACGTCACTCTAAGGCTGATATAGTCATTACCGATCCACCCAGAGACGGGATGCATGCAGATGTGATTGCACAACTACTCGCGCTAAATGCAGAACGTATCGTCTATGTGAGTTGTAACTCAGCGACTCAAGCACGCGACCTACAACTGCTTTCTGAACAGTACGAGACTGTGAAATCACAAGCAGTGGATATGTTCCCGCAAACACATCACGTTGAAAATGTAGTACTTTTAAAACGTCGATGAATCGAACGCCTCTCATGCCAAATACGCGCCAGTTTCTCTTTGCACTTGTAATGCTTGTCCTTTTTAGTTGTGAAAAAGACGACATCTGTGTTGACGGCGATTCGGCAGTACTGGTCATCGAATTCAGAGATGCTAGCGATAAAGAAACCCTTAAACCTGTTAGTGGGCTAAGCGTACTTTTAAATGATACTGCCTATCAAGGCATTGAAAACCAATCTGTTTCTAAACTAGAATTAGCGCTTTCAGCTACCCAAAAGAAGTATGTTTTTCATTTTGATCAAGAAGAATCAGCGCTTTCAGATCAACTTGAAATAAATGTAACCCCAATCATTACCTATGTTTCAAGGGCTTGTGGTTATGTATTGGAGTTCGAAGGACTCTCTGCACAACCGATCGACCCCCTTGATTGGATTTCTTCGATCGAGGTATTGATTGACACCGTAACTGCTACCAATGAACCGCATCTTGTTATTTATCACTAAGCGAGTCGCCCTAATCTGTGCGATGGCTGCAGGCCTTATGACTTATGGCCAAACGGCCTACGGACTGCGTGTTGGAGCAGACCTACACCGGCTTGTGCGAAGCAGTTTAAACGACAACTACAGCGGTTTCGAATTGAGTGGTGATCTACGGTTAAAAAAGAAACTCATGCTTAGCGCAGAGCTCGGAAATGAACGCTTTTTAGATCAGGAGACCCTTGGCGATTACTTGTTGTATGAAACGGAATACACGGGGAGCTATTTGAAATTAGGAGCCGATTGGATGGTCTACGCTCAAAAAACGAACGAAAAAAACCTGGTTACTGCTGGTTTTCGCTATGCTATATCAACGTTCAGCAGCGATTTGGGAGCGGTGCATGTGTACGACAGTTCACGCCTTCGAGAACCTGAAGGTTTTCCGCTTTTCACCCCAGATGGAGAAAGCTTCAGCGGACTTAATGGAAGTTGGATTGAAGGTGTCCTCGGCTTCAAAACAGGACTATTCAACAACCTTTACCTCGGAGCTAGTTTAAGACTGGGCTTTTTAGTCTCTGAGAAAAGTCCTGACAATTTTGACAACCTATGGATTCCGGGGTTTAATAAAGTAACTGACGGCGCAAGGTTTGGATTAAATGTCAATTACACGCTCTCTTATTTCATTCCTGTGGTTAACAAATAATCAGTCCGTCTCTTTTAAACTACCATTATAGAGCCGGTATCCTTGTAATTTCGCCTCGAGCTTTCCATTGTAGAGTTTAATCTTTTTAAAAGGCTTTAGACCAAGGTGTTTAAGGGCTTCTAGATTCGAGCTAATCAACCAAGCCTCACTATCGCTGTAATGCTGTTTTAGTGTATTTCCGATCTCTTTATAAAAGGGTATTTCGTCAATATCTAGGCGTTCTCCATAAGGCGGATTAAAGACCATGTGCAAGGGAGATGCTGTCGGCGGAAGTGTCTTAAAAAAATCAGCGCGTTGAACGTGAATATACTCCGAGAGACCAGCGTTCTCGGCATTTTCTTCTGTCTTGCGAACTGCACTTGGAGCCTTGTCTTGAGCATAAATAGTAAAGGGGAACTCTTTCACCTTATTCAGGGCAGACTCTTTAATTTTTTCCCATAATGCTGCATCAAATGAATTCCAATGCATGAAAGAGTAAGAGGTGCGGTGAATCCCGTGAGGAATCTTACACGCCATTAATGCCGCTTCTATCGCCAAAGTGCCGCTCCCACACATGGGGTCGAAAAAATTGCGCTGTCCATGCCAGTCACTCAAGTGCAAAATACCTGCAGCAAGCACTTCATTAATAGGCGCGATATTGGTAACCGTCTTGTAGCCTCGTTGATGAAGTGAAGCACCAGAACTATCTAATGCAACACTCAGCGTGTCGTTACTCAAATGCAAATTGATACGAATTTGAGGATCAGAAGTGTCTACCGATGGGCGTTTTCGAGTCTTTTCTCTAAAATAATCTACAATGGCATCCTTAGCCTTTTGTGAGAGAAATAAAGAGTTAGTAAAGCGATCCGAGAAGAGTCCAGAATCTATGGCGAAGGTCTTTTCAGGAGAGAAGTACTGCTGCCAAGGAATACTCTTGACTGCATCGTAGAGTTGTTCTTGATTAGTCACTCTAAACGTTCCGATTGGCATGAGGATTCTCAGTGCACACCCCAACGAGAAATTTGCCTTGTACATAAACCCTAGATCGCCTTCAAAAGCGACCATACGATTCAACTCTTTGATATTTTTTGCCCCTAGGCTCCTAAGTTCTTTGGCCAAAATAGATTCAAAACCATAAAAGGTTTTAGCTAAAAAGCGTGTGTTTTGGTCCGAATGCTTCATGGGTAGGTTATTTGATCTATTTTTGAGCAATGATTCGTTCTGCGCTATTTGCTCTTCCTGTAATAGCTGTTTTAATTGGTGTGCTTATCGCCGTGCTCGTGGAGCGCAAATCAAAGTCTCCTCTTTGGATCCTTTTACCTTTCAGCGGCTCATTCTTGCTCTCGATCACTCTTTTTGATCTCATGCCAGAACTGTTTTCAGCACCTGAAACCAAAGGTATATCTCTTGCAGTACTCTGTGGAATCTTACTTCAAATATTTTTAGAGTTCTTTTCAAAGGGTGCAGAACACGGTCACGTACACCTTTCAGATTCAGGAGAAAATCGCCCCTATTACTTCTCAGTTTTCATGGCATTGTTTATTCATGCTTTTTTAGAAGGGGCTCCTCTCGCTCATATTGAAACTCTTAGTATCGCTGTTTTTCTGCATAAGATTCCGATCGCAATGGTAGTCTATCAATTTCTGAAAAAAGCGAATTTCAGCACGACGCGTGCCTTTGTGTTGTTGACGTGTTTCGCCATGATGACCCCTCTTGGGCTCTATTTAGGTCACGTTTTGGCTGAAAGTAACCTTAGCGTATATGTAGATGCCCTTTCGGCAGGGATCTTTCTGCACGTCTCTACCGTTATCCTTTTTGAGTCTGAGAAAGGCCATCGCTTTAATGCCAAGAAAGTGCTTGCCATCGTTGCGGCTATTGCGATTGCTTACCTGCTTTAGTCACACGCCAAATGCGCGTGCTGTTATCTTCAAACAAAGCAGGGGCCTCTAGGATCATTTCATAATGTTCACTTAAAAACTCAAGATCTACAGCCTCCTTGGTGTTGGTTAGCACGAAGATTTCAGGGTTCTGTGCGGTTCGTTTTTGGAGGGTGTCAGCATCCTCGATTCGGTCAAAGGTGCGCTGGGTTTGAATTAAAAAGGCCGGATCTAGTCGCTTATATACCACCACCTCTCTATCGGCAATAAGCGGTAGTGATTTAGCTACAGGAGAATACGCATTCATTGTTGGAAACACCCACCCCCATAGCAACCAACCTATGAGCATCCAATTCAAAGCTAAAGCCAAAACAAAGGGTAAAGGAGCTAGATCTTTATGACGTAAAAGCAATGCTAAGGCCCCTATACTTATGGGAAGAAATGCACTACTTAAATAACTAAGATCGCCTAAGGCCGGATGCTGTTTCAAGCCGAAATATGCTCCTACAACAGCTGCTATTCCGAGGACGATAAGACTGATGAGTCCCCATTGAAGTGTTTTGCGAGAGGCTTGTTCTTGCAGTCGCGCCAAATAATCAGCGATTAAAACACCTAAGAAAGCAAAGGCAGGCATAGGATAATTCGGAAGCTTAGTATCTGAAAAACTAAAAAAGACAACGATGACGAGTCCTACCGAGAAACAGAATCTGATGAAGTCCTGATCCCATCTTGCTTTATAAGCCTTAAACCATGCAGGTATAAGCCAAACACCGAAAGGCAATAGCCCAACAAGAACCCAGGCCGTAGTGAGGATAAAAGGCCCACCATGCCCTTCTTTTTGATCGCTAAAACGATTGAGGTTATGGTCTAAAAAGAAGCCTTCAGTAAAGGCTCCATCTGTAGCAACATGAGCCCCAATATACCAGGGAGCCGCAATACAAAGAGAGAACAACACTCCCAAAAAAGGATAAAAACTCAAGAGATAGCGCCAGCTTAATTTCTTAGAAAAACCCAAGTATACGAGTGCGGTTAAAGCCACAATGACTAAAGCGATTGGACCTTTAGAGAGCAACCCTAAACCCAAAAAAGTATACGCTAGTAACAAGCTCTTCTTTGAAGGCCTTTGATCGTGATCGAAAAAATAAAGTAAAGAGGCCGTTACAAAGAGAATCAAAAATGGATCAGGAACTGCTAGGTGAAACTCTTGAGCAAAAAGCAGACTGCTACTTAGAACCAAGGCAGTCATACCTGCTGTATGCCAATGGAGATAACGCTCAACAGATCGCGTGATAAGCACAAGCATAACGGCTCCTGCAACTGCCGAAAAAAAACGAGCAGCAAAAGGACCTACACCAAACAAGCTGTACGACAACATCATTAAGAAATAATGAAAAGGTGGCTTATCAGTTCTTAATTCGCCATTGAAGGTGGGAACAAAATAATTCTGACTCACCAACATCTCTCGGGCTGCCTCACTATTCTTGGCCTCATCGAGTATGTAGATTGGGAAAGCAGCACTAAATGCCGAAAACAATACAAAACCGACCAAACCAATAAGGTAGTACCTGTAACTAAACACCAACGCTTTTATTTCCATTGCAATCGATTATGATGCCATTTGCGCGGATTAGAATCAACTATCCACTGTGCTAAAACGGTAGAACAACACCCAAATAAGGCTCCTGTGTAAATATCCTGAAACCAATGCTGTCCAAGATAAACCCTTGATAAGGCTGCAATGGCTGCAACAAGCACTAATCCGTAGGTTAGACTCTTTTTTTGAGCATACACTGCAATGAATGAGGCAAAGAAAAATACGGTAGTGGTATGTCCTGACGGAAAACTGTTCAATAGTTTCATAGATACCCCTTCAACCCATTGGTAATGCTCTACTACTCCAGTCTCTGAAAAATAACCATAAGGGCGCAAAGCACCTTTTGCTAGCCATTGCTTAAAAAGATGAACAAAAAATCCATGAATTAGAAAGCCAACGGTAAACTTAAAAGGCCAGGTAAAGGGTTTCTTGTAAAAGAAAAAGAGCAGTAGTAATAATGCGTAGGAAGCGTCGCCAAGGTAAGTAATGTTTTTAAAAAAGACATCTAAAAAGGGATTGTGCATCGCGTTGAGTTGAGCAAAAATCGTCCCTTTTTCTAGACCAAGTAAAGGCGTACTGAACAGCACCACCATAAAAAAAGGTAGAATGGGTTTTAAGTGGTAAGCCTTAAAGTCGATCATCGGCTTCAAAATTAAGCATTAAACAGAGTTTGGGTGAGCCCACGAGATAACTATCTTTGCCACTTATTTAGTAAAATCTCATGATTCAGATAACGCTTCCAGACGGCGCCGTAAAAGAATTTCAGTCAGGTACCACTCCTTATGACGTGGCCAGTTCAATTAGTGAAGGTTTAGCCCGAGCAGTCTTATCGGCTCGCTTCAATGAAAAGATCATTGAACTTTCAACACCACTAACCGAAGACGGTGCATTGACCTTGTTTACCTGGAATAACGAAGAAGGAAAAAAGGCGTTTTGGCACTCGAGCGCTCACCTATTAGCGCAGGCATTGGAAGAATTGTATCCGGGGATTAAGCTTACTATCGGTCCAGCAATCGAAAATGGATTTTACTATGATGTAGATTTCGGGGGCCACACCGTCTCAGATAAGGATTTTAAAGCTATTGAAGACAAAGCACTTGAGATCGCAAGAGGAAAGCACGAATTCAAGATGCGCTCGGTATCGAAAAAAGAGGCCTTAGCGCATTATCAAGGGCAAAATAATGAGTTCAAAATCGAACTCATTGAAGGCCTAACCGATGGAGATATCACTTTCTGTGATCACAGTACATTCACAGATTTATGCCGCGGAGGACACTTGCCAAATACCGGACACGTCAAAGCCTTTAAAATTTTGAGTATTGCTGGGGCTTACTGGCGCGGTGACGAAAACAAGCCCCAACTGACGCGGGTTTACGGTATCTCTTTTCCCAAACAGAAAGAACTTACTGAATATTTAGAACGCATAGAAGAAGCGAAACAACGCGATCACAGAAAACTTGGAAAAGAGCTTGAACTCTTTACGTTTTCAGCAAAGGTGGGGCAAGGATTACCGCTATGGCTTCCGAAAGGTGCAGCACTCAGAGAGCGACTTGAAAACTTTTTGAAGGCAGCACAAAAGAAAGCCGGTTACGAAATGGTAGTTTCTCCTCATATCGGTCAAAAAGAGTTGTACGTAACCTCAGGGCATTATGCCAAATACGGCGAAGACAGTTTTCAGCCTATTAAAACACCTAAAGAAGACGAGGAGTTTTTACTTAAACCCATGAACTGTCCGCATCACTGTGAGATATTCAATGCAACGCGATTCAGTTACAAAGATCTTCCTAAGCGCTTCGCCGAATTCGGAACGGTTTACCGTTACGAACAGAGTGGTGAACTTCATGGACTAACGAGAGTGCGCGGATTTACTCAAGACGACGCACATATTTTTTGTACCCAAGAACAACTACTCTCTGAGTTTGAAAATGTGATCGACTTAACCCTTTATGTGTTAGGGTCTTTAGGATTCGAAGATTTCACGGCACAGGTTAGTGTTCGTGACCTAGAAAAACCCGAAAAATACATCGGAGAGAAAGAAAATTGGGATAAGGCCGAAGCAGCGATCATAAAGGCTGCAGAAAACAAAGGCCTGAAGTATATTATTGAATCAGGCGAAGCGGCATTCTATGGACCAAAGCTTGACTTCATGATCAAGGACGCACTAGGAAGAAAGTGGCAATTAGGAACCATTCAGGTGGATTATAACCTACCTGTGCGTTTTGACCTTAGCTACAAAGGGAGCGATAACGAGTATCACCGCCCCGTTATGATCCACCGCGCACCCTTCGGAAGCATGGAGCGCTTCATTGCCCTGCTGTTAGAACATACTGGAGGCAACTTCCCGGTTTGGCTTATTCCCGTTCAAGTAGAAGTACTTCCTGTGAGTGAGCGCTTTGAAAATTATGCCCGAAAAGTTTTAAAATCGCTAGAAAATCACGAAATTCGCGCCCTCATTGATGCTCGAAATGAGACGGTTGGAAAGAAGATTCGAGAAGCAGAAATGAAAAAGGTGCCGTTTATGATAGTAATCGGAGAGCAAGAAGAGGCCGAAGGGCTTATTTCTGTTCGTAAGCACGGCGGCGAAAGCCTAGGTACGATGAGCGTTGAAGCATTCGCAGAAATGATTAATGCCCAGATTGCCGAAAGTGTAAAGCCTTTTAGAGAAGTGTAACCAAAACTTGAGTAACCATAGCAATACGTAGAAAAAGAACCAAGCCGCAGCCTAGGCGCAGCATGGAAAATCCCCACAACATCAATGGGGATATCACAGCAAATGAAATCCGTCTAGTCGGAGACAACGTTGAAGTTGGGGTGTACCCTCTGAATAAGGCGTTAGAAATCGCTAGAGAACAAGAGCTTGATCTTGTTGAAATTTCACCTAAGGCTGTTCCTCCGGTTTGTAAGGTTATCGATTACAAGAAGTTTCTTTACGAACAAAAGAAACGCGAGAAGGTAATCAAAGCGAAGGCTACTAAAGTTGTCATCAAAGAGATCCGATTCGGACCTCAAACCGATGACCATGATTTTGAATTTAAAAAGCGTCATGCTGAAAAATTCTTGAAAGAAGGTGCAAAATTGAAGGCCTTCGTTTTTTTCAAAGGACGCTCTATCGTATATAAAGATCAAGGAGAAATCTTGTTGCTTCGACTGGCACAAGAACTTGAAGAGTTTGGAAAAGTAGAGCAAATGCCACAGCTCGAGGGAAAACGAATGACCATGTTCATTGCCCCAAAAGTGGCGAAAAAGTAGATTGCGGAATTAATAAATAGATCATGCCAAAGATGAAAACTAAATCCAGTGCTAAAAAGCGTTTTACGCTTACTGGTTCTGGAAAGATTAAACGCAAGCACGCGTTTAAAAGTCACATTCTAACGAAAAAGTCAAAGAAACGTAAGTTGAAGCTTACGCATTCTGGACTCGTTCACGATGCAGATGTAAACAGCATTAAAGAACAGCTTCGTTTGAAGTAAAACACCCGTAATTCGGTATTTTTTAACCCTGGAGTTTGGCCGTTAAAAGAATCACCTCGTGATCGCCAACTACAAAAACAAAAACAAGTATGCCAAGATCAGTTAATTCAGTTGCTTCTAGAGCACGAAGAAAAAAAATCATGAAACTCGCCAAAGGATACTTTGGTAGAAGAAAGAATGTTTGGACAGTGGCTAAAAACGCTGTCGAAAAAGCGCTTCTCTATTCGTATAGAGACCGTAGAAACAAGAAACGCAATTTTAGAGCCTTATGGATTACGCGTATTAACGCAGGAGCCCGTCAACACGGACTTTCTTATTCGCAATTCATGGGCGCCCTAAAAAAGAATCAAATTGACCTAAACCGTAAGGTACTTGCCGATTTAGCGATGAATGAGCCTGAGGCTTTCAAAGCAATCGTTGAGAAGGTTAAATAAAGGTTTTATTTTCCGCAATACTTAAGAATCCCAAGCCTTCTGGTTTGGGATTCTTTATTTTTAGAACTATGGGTATAGATTATACGAAAATAAAGATGGTCGTCAGTGATATGGACGGCACACTGTTGAATGCTTCTCACCAGGTAAGCCCTCGCTTTTTTGAGCTTTTCACCGAATTGAAGAAAAGAAACATCCGATTTGTTGCCGCCAGTGGCAGACAGTATCCAAGTATGCGCTCGAAACTTACGCGTATTGCAGACGACATGAGTTTTATTGCAGAAAACGGAGCGCTAATTATCGAAAAAGAAAAAACCCTTCACACTCAAGAGCTCGGTACTCCATTTATTCAGCGCGTTGTTTCTCAATTGCAAGAGCTTAACGAGGTAGAATCCATTTTATGCAGCGAGCGGACCGCCTATTCACTCAGCAATAATCTACATTTTCACGGCCTTTTGAAAGAGTACTATGAAGAGCATCGCATCGTAAATACCTTAGATGAAATCACCGATCCTATTTTAAAAATTGCACTATATCATAAAGAGGGAGGTGAACAGAACATTTATCCGCATTTTAGATCGTTTGAAGAAGAACTCAAAGTGAAGGTCTCTGGAGATTTCTGGGTTGACATATCAGACATGAATGCCAATAAGGGGTATGCGCTTGAAAAATTACTCTCACACTACAATCTTACACCCAACGAGCTCATTGTCTTCGGAGATTACAACAATGACCTTGAGATGCTCGCCTTAACCCCGAATAGTGTAGCGATGGAAAATGCACATCCCGCCGTTTTAAAAGCGGCCAACTACAGAACGAGTTCCCATAACGATCATGGGGTTGAACGCATTCTAGAAGAACTATTAAGACATTAATTAAAAGGGCATGTCGTCATCACCGTCAAACCCAGAAGCGTTAAATGGGTTGTCAGGTCTTGGCAAGGGCTTTTCTTCGTTCATTTTTGATTCAAACTCAAAGCTGCCAAACGAATTGTCGAGGTTTTCGAATTTACCAAGCGAGCCAATAAACTTCAGCCTTATATTGTCCAATCCACCATTACGGTGCTTGGCGATAATCAATTCAGCTTGTCCCTCTGTAGGTGACTGCTGCTCGTCGTCCCACTCCTCAATTTTGTAGTATTCTGGACGGTAAATAAAAGATACGATATCAGCATCTTGCTCAATCGCTCCTGACTCTCTGAGGTCTGAAAGTAAAGGACGTTTCGATCCACCTCTCGTTTCTACCGCTCTTGAAAGCTGTGACAATGCAATAACAGGAACATTGAGTTCCTTAGCCAACGCCTTAAGGTTTCTTGAAATGGTTGAGATTTCTTGCTCACGATTTCCTGCCTTTTGAGTAGAACCAATGGTCATCAATTGCAGGTAATCGATAATAACCAATTTTATGTCGTGTTGAGAAGCCAAACGTCTTGCCTTGGCTCTTAGATCAAAAATCGAAAGCGAGGGAGTATCGTCGATATAAAGCGGCGCCTTTTCTAAGGTTTTCACTTTGACATTGAGCTGCTCCCATTCGTGTTTTTCTAGCTTTCCGGTTCGTAGCTTCTCAGAAGAAAGACCTGTTTCAGAAGAAATAAGGCGCGTAATCAATTGCACCGAAGACATCTCTAGTGAAAAGAAAGCCACTGGCAATCCCTTATTCACCGCAATATTTCGAGCCATTGAAAGCGTTAACGCCGTTTTACCCATACCCGGACGCGCGGCGATGATAATCAAATCACTTGGTTGCCATCCAGAGGTGACCTCATCGAGCTTTTCAAATCCAGAGGGCACCCCACTAAGGCCGTCTTTATTTGAAATTTCTTCGATCTTCTTCTTGGCCTGAATAACGAGGTCTTGGGCTGATTCTGCAGAGCGTTTGAGGTTCCCTTGTGTGATATCGTAAAGACGTGCTTCAGCCTGATCTAGTAAATCAAAGACGTCTTGACTGTCTTCATAGGCCTCCTCAATGAGTTGTGTGGAAATTTTTATGAGGCTTCTCTGTACGTACTTCTGAAGAATAATTCGAGCGTGATATTCTATGTGTGCCGACGAACCTACCCCCCTAGTTAATTCGATGAGATAGAAATCTCCTCCAACAGACTCGTGTTGCTTTCTCTGCTTCAGCAAATTCGAAACCGTAAGGAGATCGATGGGTTTAGTCTCTTGAAATAATTCGTGAATAGCTGAAAATATCCTTTGGTGAGCCTCGACATAAAAGACGTCCTCGTGAAGCATATCAATCACCTCATCAACTCCCTTTTTGTCGATGAGCATGGCTCCCAACACTACGCGCTCGAGGTCAACGGCCTGAGGAGGAATCTTTCCTCGCTCAAGAGAAATCACCTCGGCATTCTTTTGCCTCGAATTCGTAACGCGATTGGGTTCAGCCATTGCTTCTATTCTTGATATACACCCATGTTAGAATATTTATCCATGCGCTCCTTAAGTAAGGTTTTCACCGGAAGCTCGGCCAATTCTTCGTAGGTCTTTTCTATTTTTTTCTTGACGATCTGAAACATTTGTTCCCTATCGCTGTGGGCACCACCCATTGGTTCTTTGATAATTTCGTCAATGAGGGTCATCTTTTTCATGTCTTTGGCAGTGAGTTTTAGGGCTTCAGCGGCCTTTTCTTTATACTCCCAACTACGCCAAAGAATGGAAGAGCACGATTCTGGAGAAATAACAGAGTACCAGGAGTTTTCAAGCATCATTACACGATCACCTACACCAATACCCAAAGCTCCTCCAGAAGCACCTTCACCGATAATGAACACAATAATAGGAACTTGTAGGCGGGCCATTTCTAAAAGGTTACGAGCGATAGCCTCACCTTGGCCTCTTTCTTCAGCCTCAATACCCGGATAGGCGCCTGGAGTATCAATAAAAGACAGTACAGGAATACCGAATTTCTCAGCCATCTTCATCAGGCGCAAAGCCTTGCGATACCCCTCTGGGTTAGCCATTCCGAAATTGCGGTATTGACGTGTCTTTGTGTTATATCCCTTTTGTTGGCCAATGATCATATACGACTGACCACCAATTTTCCCTAGTCCTCCTATCATCGCCTTGTCGTCTCCGACCGTGCGATCTCCGTGCAGCTCCAAGAAGGTGCCATCACAAAGCGCTCTCACGTAGTCTAGCGTATACGGACGATTCGGATGACGCGATAATTGAACGCGCTGCCACGGTGTCAAATTGGTATAGATCTCTTTGCGCGCTTCCTTTAACTTCTTTTGAATTTGATTGCAAGTTTCAGTCACATCAACAGCGCTTTCTTCGCCAATGATTTGACACTTTTCAAGCTGATCTTCTAAGTCTTTTATCGGAAGTTCAAAGTCTAAATATTCCATAAATAAACCCTAGGTTAAGTATTGAGGAAAGACAAATATACATATTAACGTTTTGCCCGCTGCAATAGAAAATAAGCAATTGTCGCAAAGAAAATTACCGGAAGTAAAGCAGCCAATAAAGGCGAGAATCCGGCCTGTTCGGCCAGGGTCGAGAACACGCGATCAAAGAAAATATAAATGAAGGCGATGGCGATACCAAAAGCAAGGTTCAGGCCTAAGCCACCCCTTCTTTTTACCGACGAAACTGCGACTGCAATGAGGGTAAGAATGTAAGCCGACAAGGGTAAGGCAAGGCGCTTGTATTTTTCTAGGATGTAGGCATTCACCGTAGCAGACCCCCTTCGCTTTTGGTCGTTGATGAATCGGTTCAATTCAAAGAAGTTCTTGGTTTCTGCGATGTACGAGACAGGCATCAAATCGTCGATCGTAAAATTGAGAGTTGTGTCTATGCTTCGGATTTGCTCGACGTATTCAACCTCATCATCGAACGTACGCTTTTTATAAGTGGTCAACCTGTAGGTCGAATCAACTGTCATGTAACGAATGTTAGCCGCGGATAGTTTGTACTCAAGGCGCCCTATGGAATCGAAGTGTTCTAAGGTAAAATTGTAACCAATCAATCGATTCGGATCAAAGAAACTCACATAAACGAATTCATCTTCAGAGATCTGGTTGTAAATATTGCGAACCTGCCTGTCTTCTTTAGTCGATTTAAAATACTTGTCTTCAAAGGCATGAAACCCTTCGCTAGCACTCGGAACGATAAAGTTCCCCATTAAAAAAATCAATACCGCCACACAGGTGGCACCTATGAGATAAGGACGCAAAAAGCGCTGATAAGAAACACCAGAACTAAGGATAGCCACCACCTCTGATCGCGCACTCAGTCGTGAAGTAAAAAAGATAATAGCTAAGAACAACAAAATGGGCATGAGCATATTACCCAAAACAAGCGTGAAGTTTAAATAATAAGACCAAATCTCTCCGCTTGTGGCCTTGCTTTCTAAAATCTTATTGATCTTTTCTGCAAGAGAAGCCATGATGCCGATAGGAACAAAGAGAAAAAGGATACCAAAAAAGGTAATGAGGTATCGCTTTAAAATATACTTATCAATGAGTGTTAGCTTCATTACAATCTCTTATTCATCTGAACAACCATTTCTTCTTTCCAATCGTAAAAGTCTCCGTCAACGATGTGTTTTCGTGCCTCCCCTACAAGCCATAAGTAGAAAGCAAGATTATGCAGGGTAGCAATCTGTTTGCCTAGAAATTCATTGCAGGTAAACAGATGCCTAAGATAGGCCTTTGAGTATTGGGTGTCTACATAAGACAACGCTTGTTCGTCTATGGGCGAAAAGTCGTCCTCCCACTTTTTATTTTTAATGTTAATCGTACCCTGTGAGGTAAATAACATTCCGTTTCGTGCATTACGCGTGGGCATGACGCAATCAAACATGTCGATCCCTAAGGCAATATTCTCTAATAGGTTTATCGGCGTTCCAACACCCATAAGATATCGAGGCTTGTCTACCGGTAAAATCTGGCAAACCACGTCTGTCATAGCATACATTTCTTCGGCTGGCTCTCCGACAGACAATCCGCCTATCGCATTACCCACCGCACCAATAGAAGCGATATACTCAGCAGATTTGATCCTTAGATCGGGGTAGACCGAACCTTGAACAATCGGAAAAAAGGCCTGCTCGTAACCGTACTTGTAGGGAAGTTTGTCTAATGCATTCACGCAGCGATCTAACCAACGGTGCGTTAATTCCATCGAAGACAGGGCATAGTCTTTTGGGCACGGATAAGGAGTACATTCATCAAATGCCATGATAATGTCTGCTCCAATAGTGCGTTGAATCTCCATGACATTCTCGGGAGTGAAAAAATGAGAAGAGCCGTCAATATGAGACTTAAACCTTACCCCCTCTTCGGTGATTTTTCGGTTATCAGCTAAAGAATAGACTTGATAGCCTCCGCTATCTGTAAGAATGGGTCGGTCCCAATTAATAAATTGATGCAAACCTCCTGCAGCTTCAAGTATCGAAGTACCAGGTCTCATGTAAAGGTGATAGGTGTTTCCGAGGATGATTTGAGCCTTAGTATCTTGTTTCAATTCATGCTGATGAACGCCTTTAACCGTTCCGAGTGTTCCGACCGGCATAAATATGGGGGTCTCTATTTCACCATGAGCAGTGGTGATGCGGCCGGCCCTGGCCTTTTGATCCTGAGATTCGAGCTTAAAATTCAAATGCGAGCAGTTAAAAGGTAAAGATAATGGTTACTTTTGAGGGCAAATGTATTTCGAATGAATCTAACCTACCTCAACGATTTAACCGTTCAAGTCAGACGCGACATTTTGCGCATGGTTCACCAGGTAAATTCAGGACATCCAGGCGGTTCGCTAGGTTGCGCCGAATTCATGGTCGCCTTGTATCAAGAACTGATGGAGTACAGCACTGACTTTAATATGGACGGACATAACGAAGACCTTTTCTTTCTTTCAAACGGTCATATTTCTCCAGTCTTATACAGTGTCCTCGCGCGAAGTGGGTACTTTGATGTAGCAGAACTAGCTACCTTCAGAAAAATAAATTCAAGACTTCAAGGTCACCCCACTACCCATGAACACCTACCCGGAGTGCGTATTGCATCTGGATCACTAGGCCAAGGATTGTCCGTAGCCATAGGTGCTGCCTTGAGCAAAAAGCTAAACAACGATTCTAAAATCGTTTATAGCCTTCACGGAGACGGTGAGATGCAAGAAGGTCAAAATTGGGAAGCCATTATGTATGCCGGATCGAAGAAAGTCGACAACCTCATCGCAACTGTTGACCTCAACGGACAACAAATTGACGGAAGTACGACCGACGTAATGGATCTCGGTGATCTTGGCCAAAAGTTCGAAGCCTTCGGTTGGGAGGTTCTTCACATTAAAGAAGGCAACAATTTAGAAGCAATTGTTGAAGGAATGACACAAGCGAAAGCCAAAACGGGACAACAAAAACCAATTGCTGTGATGCTGCATACCGTAATGGGCAACGGTGTTGATTTCATGATGCACACCCATGCGTGGCACGGTAAAGCACCAAACGATGATCAGCTTGCGACCGCACTCGCACAAAACCCAGAAACCCTCGGCGATTACTAACAGAACAACCTCACACATGAAATATACAGATCAAGGACAAAAAGATACCCGCAGTGGTTTCGGAGATGGAATGACCGAATTAGGGCGTACAAATCCTAAGGTGGTAGCTCTTTGCGCTGACCTTATTGGTTCTTTAAAACTCGAAACCTTTATCGAAGAACATCCTGAACGCTTTTTTCAGGTTGGTATTGCTGAGGCTAATATGATCGGTATTGCGGCAGGCCTCACCATTGGAGGCAAAATTCCATTTACGACCACCTTCGCAAATTTCTCCACCGGAAGGGTGTACGATCAAATCAGACAATCTGTAGCCTATTCAGGAAAGAATGTCAAGATTTGCGCCTCGCATGCTGGTATCACTCTTGGTGAAGACGGTGCGACCCACCAAATTTTAGAAGATATTGGTCTAATGAAAATGCTTCCGGGTATGACGGTAATCAATCCTTGTGATTACAATCAAACTAAGGCGGCGACCTTAGCTATCGCTGAGCACAATGGCCCAGTTTATTTACGCTTCGGAAGACCAAAGGTGGCGAACTTCACTCCAGTAGATCAAACCTTTACTATAGGAAAGGCCTTACATCTATTAGAAGGAACAGATGTAACGATCGCAGCAACAGGTCACCTTGTATGGGAAGCCCTTATCGCAGCAGAAGCTTTAAAAGAAAAAGGGATTTCTGCAGAAGTGATCAACATTCACACCATAAAACCCTTGGATGAAGAGGCAATAGTACGTTCGGTTGAAAAGACCGGATGTCTCGTAAGCGCTGAGGAGCATAACTATTTAGGCGGACTCGGAGAAAGCATCGCCAGAACCTTAGCAATGCACAAGCCTACTCCACAAGAGTTCATTGCAACCAAAGATACTTTTGGTGAAAGTGGAACTCCAGCTCAACTCATGGAGAAATACCAACTCAATGCCCCTGCAATTGCAGATGCGGCACAAAAGGTGATCAAACGAAAAGCATAACATTATGAAAACAGTTAAACTATCTCTCTGCATCCTTTTAGTAACCCTTGGGGTAAATAGTATCCATGCACAATCGAGTTGGGGATTGAAAGGAGGCTTAAACTACAATTCAAACGGAGACTTTTTGAGCGAGGCCAGTGAAGTCTATAAAAATCCTAAATCAAACGCTGGATACCACGTTGGACTTTTTAAAAAAATTGACTTACTGGGCTTTTTCCTAAGACCAGAATTGGTATATACCTCAACCTCTTCTTCGTACAATGGAGACGATTTAAACATATCTAAGGTTGATCTACCATTGAATCTTGGATCAGGGTTTATCGGACCAACCTATATTTTTGCAGGTCCGAGCCTTCAATATGTGCTATCTAGCGAATTTGCTGGAGTAGATACCGCAACTTCTCTCAAGGATATTACCGTTGGAGCCAATATTGGTTTAGGCATTTCGTTGAATAAAATCAATATTGATTTGCGTTACGAGAGAGGTTTAACCGAGAAAGAAATGCGCTTTTTAACTCAAAAAGTGTATAAAGAGGCTCGAATCGATACGCGACAAGATCAATTGATTTTAAGTCTTCTTTTAGAGCTAAAATAAGCGCTAGCTAGTCGTCGCAGCGATCACAATCACCATCTTGGTCAGCATCGTAGCATGTATCTGCGTTGAGCGGATCTAAACCGAGTGAAATTTCGCAAGCTGTAGGTGTTCCGTCTCCATCGTCGTCATTATCAAAATAGTTTGGCAAGACGGCTAAATTATTTGCGGCTTCATAGGCTGCATCGGTGTTGTCGTCAAAAAGAAATCCATTTTTGTTGAGGTCTTCGAGGTACGAAGGTATCCCGTCACCATCGTGGTCTGTTATTTTTCGCGAAAGGACAGTTATTTCAAAAAACATTGCGCCATATGCCGGTATAGTAGCTTGCGCATTTTGATACGCCCCTAATCCCGATCCAAAGAAGAAAAACCCCCTACCCGCATCAGAAGCAGAAAAGGTTCCATCATTATTTTCAGCAATTTGGGTGGCTGTTTTTAACAGTGCTGCGCCTTCTGCGAAGCCACGAAAACCTTGTTGAGGAGCCTGAATTCTAGAAAGATCAAACCACAAGCCTCCTTGTCTCACCTGATCAAAAAGTGCCAGATCTAGCGTTCTACCCGAATATTGCACATAAACTGAATCCGCGGTGGTAACCGTATTCCCTGCCCCCTCTTGAACCATTAAATAGTATAAATTATGGGCGATACCGCTTTCAATTTCTGCAGCCGTATAAGCGGTAGTATCTAGATTGAATTCAGAAGGTCGCACATAAACCTGCTTTACGCCTAAGCGCGGGTCGTCCCAAAGGCTTGGTGTCTTTTCAGGAGCCTCTTCTATAGGTAGTATTGAACTTTCATTATCGTAAAAATGCGACTGCAAGAACACAATGATTTCTGCCTCATTCTGCTCATTGATTGTTGATAGCGCCTCAACAGGTACTGAGATTAAATCGTTATCGTTACTGTTGTTACTACATGAAACGATAAAAAGGGCTGCGAAAAGAAGCGTAAATCCGGTTTTCATAAAGTCATTTGGAGGTGTGCAACGCGGCGCAAGATACAATTTTCCCCTATTTTTGTTCAGGCTATTGTATCAATTTTAACAGCATGCGGATCGACAAATTTCTTTGGGCTCTTCGGTATTTTAAAACCCGAACGATGGCTTCTGAGGCTGTTAAAAAAGAAAAAGCTAAGGTGAATAATCAGATTGTAAAGCCCTCAAAAGAGGTGTTTGCAGGAGACCACATTACCATTCGAATTAACCAAGTAGATTACCAATTAGAAGTATTGGGGGTGCCCGATTCGAGGGTATCCGCAAAACTGGTAGACCAATACCGAAAAGACACTACTCCTGCCGAAGCATTGTTGCATAAAAATACCGTTGAGGCCGCTCAAAAGCATTACAGAAAAAAAGGATTAGGTCGACCTACCAAAAAAGAACGGCGTTCTATAGAATCATTTAAAGAAGAGAGTGAATGAAAGACACCATTTTGACCCACGAGCAAATCGTTCACATTTTAAGACGTATAGCGTATCAAATTCTAGAATCTAACGCCTCAGAAAAAGAACTTACGATTGCTGGTATTGAAGGTAGTGGATACCTACTCGCCCAAAAAATTGCAGATGAGCTTCAAACCGTTAGCCCAATAACTATAGAAGTGATAAAGGTGAGTCTAAACAAGAAAGCTCCTAAATCTAGCGAGGTCACATTAGATAGTGCTTCAGATCTTTCTAACAAGTCGGTGGTTCTCGTTGACGATGTATTGAACTCAGGAGCTACATTGATGTTCGGATGTATACCGTTTTTAGAGCAAGGGGTGCGCAAGTTGAAAACGGCTGTTCTCGTTAACCGCAACCATAAACGCTATCCTGTAAAGGCAGATTTTAAAGGGATCTCTCTTTCAACTTCCATACAAACGCATGTAGAGGTTTCATTAGAGAAGAACAAATACAGCGCTCATTTAGAGTAAGTCTCGAATTTCACCAACCACCTCTTCTACCGACTTCTGATCAACGTTTACGATGAGATCTGCACGCTCGTAAAAGGGCATACGCTCAAACAAATGCTTCCCTATAAATTCTGGAATATCATCAGCCTTAATTCCTTTAATTAATGGACGTTCAGAAGAGTCAGCAAGTACCCTTTGGGTCAAAGAAGAGATAGACGCCTTTAAATAAATAGAGCGAACATTATGTTGAGATGAAATCAAGTCCATGTTGTTTCCGTAACAAGGAGTACCTCCTCCTAATGCTAGAACACCCTCTGATTCATTATTAATCTCAAATTCAAGCACTTGACGCTCTTTCTTTCTAAAAAACAATTCTCCTTTTTGTTCGAAAATCTCAGGAATACTAAGCCCTACATTGGCCTCAATCTGCTTGTCGAGATCCTTTGCAACAACTCCCATTTCTAAGGCCAATGCCTTAGCTATCGTAGACTTTCCTGAACCCATATATCCCAAGAGGACTATTTTCATTTAATTGAGTGTTGGATTATCAAATATAGCCCTTATATTTGCAGCCGCTAACCGACTTGGTAGCTCAGCTGGTAGAGCAATACACTTTTAATGTATGGGTCCTGGGTTCGAGCCCCAGCCAAGTCACAAAGAGTTAAGGCATTTGTCTTAACTCTTTTTTGTCTCAGCTCACGTGGTGGAATTGGTAGACACGCCATCTTGAGGGGGTGGTGTCCGAATGGACGTGCTGGTTCGACTCCAGTCGTGAGCACTTAACCTTCTGTTATTCATTTGATTTTCAGGAGGTTTTTTATTTCATAATATTTATCTGTACAGTATTTGTACGGTAAAACCTAAAAAGTTTGGATGCGACTCATAGAAATGACAACCCCCTATCTAAAATAAAATCGTTTTCTTTTTTGAGGCTATTGGTCTGATTCATGTATATAACCTAATCATTCTTTACAACAGCTAAGAATATTTTATTGAAGATGAAATTCACATTCCTAAGCTATACCAGTAACAATCAAATACCCCGAAATGGTGGCTCAAATCGCCCCTCATTTCGTTGGTGAAGAAATACCGCCTTACGGCAAGAACAATTTGTGGTTTTTATGAGCAACTCGACAACTTTATACATCAAAAACATGGTCTGTCCTCGCTGTATAATGTCAGTGAAGTCCATATTACAAGACCTTTCTATTCCCTTTAATAATATAGCTTTAGGTCAAGTGGAATCGGTAGAAGAATTG
>JALQTJ010000015.1 GCA_023264015.1 Flavobacteriaceae bacterium
AATACGGTCGGCTCTGAGTTTGAGTTGGCGTTCGCTTTCTTCTCCAGACACATAAAGTACTTTCAGACCAATATTGAGGGCGATTTGTAAGAGAAGGGTACTTTTTCCGATCCCGGGCTCCCCGCCTAATAGAATGACAGAGCCAGGAACAAGTCCTGATCCTAAAACGCGATTAAACTCTTGGTCTTTGGTGTCGATGCGCGCTTCGAGTTCGTAAGAGATTTGATCGAGCGCAATGGCTTTGTGAGGGCCTTGTTTTGCGGCCGCTTTTATTCCTGAAGATTCGGGTTTTGAAACGATCTCTTCTTGAAGCGTATTCCATTGCTTACAAGAGCTGCATTGCCCGGTCCACTTTGCGGATTGGGCACCACAGTTTTGACAGAAATAAGCCGTTTTTGTTTTAGCCATTGAGGGGTGATCGACGTTTTACCTTGTACCATAAAGGTAAACTAAGAAAAGAGATTGCACCGAATACCACAATCATTAAGGTTTGAGAAGACCAAACGATCCATCCAAAGGCTTCGCCTGAGGCGTATGAGATTCCGAAAAGTCCTAGCGAGGCCCGAACCACAATAGGGTATAATCCTACTCCACCATTGGTTGCGGTCATGGCAAACGACCCGGCGATAAAAGCGACGAGTAATTCAGACAGTCCTAGTGACGTGGTTTCTGCAACGGTATATTTGATCACAACGAACATCCCAACATAGCAGGCCCAAATGAAAAGGGTATGGGCGATGAAATAGCTTTTGTTTTTGATCTGTAAAATAGATGAAAGCCCCTCTTGAATGCCTTTAAAAAATTCGTGCAGCTTGATTCCCCAAGGGCTTGTTGCATTCGAAGACAGACGCACCACGAAGATCAATCCGGCGATGGCAACGGCCAAAAAAAGAACACTAAATAGCAGTGCGGCGGTATTGGCTGAGATCCACTCTAGAATGAGGCGGGTTTGAAGCAAAAGGCTTAGCCCTATTATCAAAAACAGCATCACAAGGTCAATGACGCGCTCGGTCACAATGGTTCCGAACGCCTTCTCAAAGGGAACCTTTTCATAGGTGCGCAATGAACTTGCTCTCAAGACTTCACCTGACCTAGGGATTCCGAGATTGGCGAAATATGCCATGAAAACAAAGAAAACACTAGGTACGACTCCAACGGAATAACCCATAGGACGAAGTAGGTAATTCCAGCGAACTGCTCTTGAAATATGGCTCAAAACCGCCAACGCCAAAGAAGCAAATACATAACGTAGATCTGCCGTGCTGATATAACTGAAGATTTGCTCACGCACAAGCGGAGGTGTGCTCCAGTACGAGTAGGCGACTAAACCTAATCCTATCACTATAGGAAGGATGGTTTTCAATGCAGAGAAGCGCTTGGCTCTTTGCATTACGATAAGCGATTGTGCTGATCAGGAAAGATAAGTGAAGGCTTAAAGGCACGGGCCTCGTCTGGTGTCATCTGGGCGTAAGAAATCACGATTAAGATATCTCCGACTGCAACTTTGCGAGCTGCTGCTCCGTTCAGCGTTACTTCTCCTGAATTTCGAGGACCGGGAATGGCATAGGTTTCAAGTCGCTCGCCGTTGTTGTTGTTTACGACTTGTACTTTCTCTCCAGGTACAATTTGGGCCGCGTCTAAAAGGTCTTCATCGATAGTGATGCTGCCGATATAGTTAAGATCAGCACCTGTGACCGTTACACGGTGGAGTTTTGATTTTAAAACCTCGATTAACATGGGGCAAAGGTACGATCTTATTCGTTTAAGGCAATGGAATCTATCAGGCGTACCCCTTCGAATCTAGCGGCTATAAAGGCGCGGTATTTCTTGTTTCTTTTGCGAGACGTGCTGAGCACTAGACTAGGTACTTCGGCGATTTCGAAATACTCAAGCGTCCAATCTTCAGCGTCTTTAAAGGCTGTTGAAATGGATTCTTTAATGACCTCAAACTCCATAGAAGAGAAACGCCTTTTGGCCCACTTCAATTGTTGATAGATAAATGCGGCTTTGATACGCCCTTGTGCACTTAGCCTTTCATTTCTTGAGCTCCTTGCTAATCCGTTAGGTTCTCGAGTGGTCGGACACACTTCAATACGTACCTGAAGTCGTTCTTGTTTAACTAAAGATTTTACAATCAAGGTTTGTTGGTAATCTTTTTCACCAAAGTAAGCCACTGTAGGACGAACCGCTTTAAAAAGTAATTCGACGACTGTCGCTACCCCATCAAAGTGCCCAGGGCGGTGAGCCCCCTCCATCACTTTGTCTAGACCTTTAAAGTCGAAAGACTTCGACTGAGGTCGGTCGGTGTAAAGGGCATTGACGTCTGGATGAAAAATAATGAGCTCGTCTGAGAGGCTGCGCAGTTGATCGAGGTCACTTTCAAGAGTTCTAGGGTACGTTTCAAGGTCTTTAGGGTCGTTAAATTGAGTCGGATTGACGAAAATACTTACGACTACTACCTCTGATTTAAACAAGGCGCGTTTAACCAGGTTGAGATGACCTTCGTGCAAGGCTCCCATGGTGGGGACAAACCCAATTGTCGATTTCGATTGGTACGCCAGAGCTAAAATTTCTTTGAGCTCGGCGACAGTTTGAGTAAGCTTCATGAGCGCCGCTAAGGCCCCAAAAATACATCAAATAGGCTTGTACACAATAAATTCGTATCTTTGACCCTCTTTTTTGATGCACAAAAATCTGGGGTTTATGAATGGAAAAAAGATATTATTTGTATCGTCTGAACTAGTACCCTACCTGCCAGAGAATCAAGTCTCCTTAATGTCTTATGAATCTCCGAGGGTAGTGAACAGCAATGGCGGGCAAATTCGAATTTTCATGCCTAGATATGGGGTGATTAACGAAAGACGTCATCAGCTCCACGAAGTGATCCGCCTTTCAGGAATGAATTTAGTGGTAAACGACATGGATATGCCGCTTATCATTAAGGTGGCTTCGATTCCGAAAGAGCGTATTCAGGTTTACTTTATAGATAACGATGAGTACTTTAAGCGCAAGTCTACCTTTGCTGATGCGAAAGGTAAGATGCATGAAGACAACGACGAACGCGCTATTTTCTTCGCCAAAGGGGTAATTGAGACCGTAAAGAAACTCAATTGGGCTCCGGATATCATTCACGTGCACGGATGGATGGCTTCTTTGCTTCCGCTCTACCTCAGAAACTTTTATAAAGACGAGGCGATGTTTAACGACACTAAGATCATCACCTCAGTTTATGAGGAGGAGTTTGAAGGGGAGATTCCAGGAAAAATTTGCGAGAAGATCGCGTTTGACAACATAGATCTCTCTTCTTTTGAGTGCCTACAAAATCCAAATCATACAAATTTGTTAAAGGTAGCCGCAGATCACTCTGATGGCCTTATATTCGCCGGTGAAAATATCTCTGACGACCTTCAGAAATACTGCGAGTCTTCAGGAAAACCAATCCTTGAATATGTTCCAGTTCAAGAAACCGAAGAAGCCTACATTAAGTTCTACAATTCTTATTTCTAGGAGCGTTTCTATGTTGAAGCTTTCGAAAGGAAAAGCGCAGGCTATGCTAGCGCTTGGCATTTTCTTTTTAGGTTTGGTTTCTTGTGAAACAGAATCCTTTACTCTAGGAGAGTCGCTGGTTTACGGAGAACCCTTTACCCTTAGCAAGAAAACCTACACCGTTGAGTCAATTAGTCAATTGGCAATAGACCGTGTTCAAACCAATAAAGTTCCTGTTTATCAATTAGGAAACTACAAGGACCCCGTTTTTGGAGAGACGAACGCATCTATTTTGTCTCAAGTCCAACTTTCGATACCGAATCCTTCGTTCGGAGAACTCTCAGCAGTGGGCGAAATAGACAACGATTTAGACGAGCGTGAAACCGTCACTAAGGTCACTTTATATATTCCGTTTTTCAGAGCTTCTGCCGCCTCATCAGATAGCGATTCGGATGGTGTTTTGGATATTTTTGACGTAGATCCAAACGACCCTTTGAGCGATAGCGATGGAGACGGACTTTCAGACAATGAGGAGCGATTACTCGGATGGAATCCACTTTCATCAGACACCGATAATGATGGAATTCCTGATGCTCAGGATGACGATACTGCGTCTAATTCTTACGCCCGACGTTACGACCTAGATAGCATTTATTCTTTCTCGGACCAAGATCGATTTAATCTTAAGGTGAGAACCTCGGATTACTATTTGCGCGATCGCGATCCGCAGACAGATTTCTTAGAGTCTCAGGCCTATTTTTCAGATAAAGCTTCGGTGTATGAGCCCTTTTTAGGTAAGGCACTTTTCGAAGGGCCTGTGGTTATAAGCG
The DNA here is from genome assembly GCA_023264015.1 of Flavobacteriaceae bacterium. GTDB lineage: Bacteria > Bacteroidota > Bacteroidia > Flavobacteriales > Flavobacteriaceae > UBA3478. Next base: position 4,317 of record JALQTJ010000015.1, read on the forward strand.
ATTATCAGTACGTGTACTACAATGAAGACGACCCTGCAACAGAAGATGTTGATGAGTCACTCACTCTTGATGTGTCAAAATCAAAGGATCCAGGAATCTTAGTCGAGTTAGACAAACTCTTCTTTCAAGACAGAATTATGGGGCAAGAAGGGAGCGATGCACTTCGTTCACAGGCCAATTTTGTCGACCACCTTAGAGGACTTCATTTGAGTATTGATCCAAGCGATGACCTCATGCTTTTATTAGACATGAGTCAGGCCTATATTGAGATTGAATACGAGTACGATTCTATAAACACGCAGGGAACCACAGATACCGCAGACGACACGAGAGATCAAGTGAGTGCTGTTTACCGTCTGAATTTCATAACGGGGAGTGCTACAGGGTTCACTCAAGGAAATGCGATCAACACTTGGACGTATTCTAAGGCCGTCTCTTTTGCCACTCAAAAAGAGGCAACACCTGATCGATTATTCTTAAAGGGAGGTAGTGGATCATTACTTCAACTTGAAATTCCACAATCTGTTATCGACGAGGCTCGTCAAAACAACTGGTTGGTAAATGAAGTCAGCTTTGAATTCTTTGTCGATCAAGATAAAATGGCCCTCACGCCTTATGAGCCTCCGCGCCTTTATATGTACAAATCAACCAATAGTTTGCCTTTGTACAATGCAAGTAACGAGACTTCTTCAAGCCAAACGGCCTTGGGGGTATATCTTAATTACGATGGTGCACTCAGAAAGAACACGGCGGGCAGAGGTGAAGCCTATAAAGCGAACATCACCGATTACTTCAATGATATTATCATTCGAGATTCATTGAATGCTCCAATTAATGTTGCCATAAGTGCCAATATTGCCTTTCCTCAAGTCCAACAGGCGATCTTAGACGATCAATCTGCGGTAGACTACCCGTTAATGGCAGGTATTTCGCCGCTCGGAACAGTGCTTTATGGACCGAGTCTGAGTGTTCCTGAAGACAAGCGATTGAAGCTCACAATTTTCTATACGGAGCTCAACCAGTAAGCCTTCAAACCGGCTTGATTTCATAACTTTGCGGCAAACCCAATTAACATGTGTGGAATTGTTGGCTATCTCGGTCATAGAGAGGCTTTTGACGTTATAGTTAAAGGACTTCAACGTCTCGAATATAGAGGCTACGACAGCGCCGGTTTAATGCTTTTCGACGGTGATCAGGTCACTGTTTCTAAAACAAAAGGAAAGGTCTTCGACCTTAAAGAAAAGGCAGAAAAAGCCGACGCGATTCACGGTGCCATTGGAATAGGCCATACGCGTTGGGCGACTCATGGTGTTCCCAATGATGTCAATTCACATCCTCACCTCTCTAATTCGAAAAGGTTGGCCTTAGTGCACAACGGAATCATCGAAAATTACCAATCCTTAAAGACGACCCTAGAGCAGCGTGGGTATACCTTCTCGTCAGATACTGACACAGAAGTCTTAGTCAATCTCATTGAAGAGATTCAACAAAAAGAGCAGGTCAAGCTAGCGAAGGCCGTTCGCCTTGCACTCAATCAGGTGGTTGGGGCATACGCTATCGTCGTGTTTGATAGAGAACAGCCCGACCGACTTGTCACTGCACGGATGGGGAGTCCGCTCGCCATAGGTGTCGGAGAAAACGAATATTTCATCGCCTCAGACGCCAGTCCTTTTATAGCCTACACCTCGAATGCGATCTATCTCGAAGACGGTGAGATGGCCGTTATCGCTCGTGAACAAGAGGTAGAGGTACGCAAGATTAAGAGTAACAAAGAGGTGGATCCATTCATTGTTGAGCTTGAGCTTTCACTTGAAGAAATAGAAAAAGGCGGATACGATCACTTTATGCTCAAAGAAATTTACGAGCAACCCAAGGCCATTCAAGACACCTTCAGAGGAAGGCTTCTCAGCGATCAAGGTCTGATCAAGATGGCTGGGGTGGAGCAGCACCTGAACACCTTCTTAGAGGCCAAGCGTATTATCATAGCTGCATGCGGCACCTCATGGCATGCAGGATTGGTAGGCGAATACATTTTCGAAACCTATTTGAGATTACCGGTTGAGGTAGAGTACGCTTCAGAATTTCGCTATCGCGATCCCGTTATTGGTCCCGGAGATGTGCTTATCGCCATCTCTCAGTCAGGAGAAACGGCCGACACCCTAGCGGCTATCAAATTAGCAAAGAGCAAGGGAGCCTTTGTTTTTGGGATATGCAATGTGGTAGGGTCTTCTATAGCCAGAGAAACTCATGCAGGGGCTTATACCCATGCTGGACCAGAGATCGGAGTCGCCTCGACCAAGGCATTCACTACACAAATCACAGTGCTCACCCTGATAGCGCTCAAGCTCTCTCAAGCCAAGGAGAGTCTTTCGCATTCAGAAATTAATCACCTCACTAAAGCCCTTGAAGCACTGCCTGCAAAGGTTCAAGAAGTTCTTGAGCTTGACGCGCAAATCAAAGCGATTGCCGCCCATTACTTTCAGGCTGAAAACAGCCTTTACCTCGGGCGTGGATACAACTTTCCGGTCGCCCTAGAAGGCGCATTGAAGCTCAAAGAAATCAGTTACATCCATGCCGAAGGGTATCCGGCTGCCGAGATGAAACACGGTCCAATTGCACTGATTGACGAGCAGATGCCTGTCTTTGTGATTGCCACGCGTAAAGGACATTACGAAAAAGTGGTGAGCAATATTCAAGAGATTAAATCGCGAAAAGCTAAAATCATCGCCATTGTTACCAAGGGCGATAAAGAAGTCGCGGCATTGGCAGATCACTGTATTGAGGTCCCTGAAATCGAAGAGTCGCTCACGCCCATACTTACTACGATCCCCTTGCAGTTACTTGCCTATCATATTGCCATCATGCGAGGATGCAATGTTGACCAACCTAGAAACTTAGCGAAGTCGGTTACGGTGGAGTAAATGAGTTCTGTTAAAAGCCATTTTAAAATACCACTCCGTACTTCAAATTTGTGTTTGAAGCCTTCAACTATGGAGGATTTTGGGTCTTTGTATCAAATAGGATCTGACCCTGAGTTATGGTCTATGCATTCTGAAAAAGATCGTTATCAAAAGGATAAGTTTTATCAGTATTTCTTAAGTGGCATTAACAACAAATTGGGGGCCTTCACGTTAATTCTTAAAGACACACAAGAAATTGTCGGTTTTACGCGTTATTACGATTACAATCGAATCAATTCTTCCGTGAAGATCGGGTATACCTTTCTTTCAAAAGTTTTATGGGGTAAGGGAATTAATCAAGAGGTAAAAAAGGTAATGCTTAGTCATGCTCTGGAAGTGTGCGATAAAGTGATATTTGAGGTGTTTGAAAAAAATTATAGATCGCAACGTGCCGTATTAAAGTTAGGTGCAGTTGAGGTTGAACCGAAAGGAGATCGCAAGTGTTTTGTTGTTTTTGGAAACAACCATTTAGTAGATTAGCGCTGTGAATGAGAAGCTAAGTGCGCTGATGCGCAAATTTTTGATCTGGAAGTACAAGCATATTTCTGAGCGCAACTTTGTCTTTATCCTAAGTGCTTTGATTGGGTTGGTGGCCGGATTGATTTCGGTGCTGATCAAGAATATCACCTTTGCCATTGCTTATGTGGCAGAGCTCGGACTCTCACTGACGCGAAACGGATTGTATTTCATCTTGCCTACCCTCGGGCTTTTTGGGGTCTATCTAGTAGTCGAGCGACTGTATAAAAAAGGGGTTTTTAATCCTATTCCGACGGTCTTATACGCCCTCTCTAAGAAAGGAGGAAAGATCAGTGGAGATAAGTTTTTCTTTCCCTTGATCACTGCTCCTTTAACGGCCGGTTTCGGAGGTTCGGTGGGATTGTTGAGTCCGACTATTTTATCGGCCTCTGCAGCCTCTTCGACCTTTGGCGATCTGTTTCATTTGAACCGAAAAACGCGTCAGTTACTCATTGCCTGTGCGGCCTCTGGAGTTATTGCCACAAGCTTTCAATCTCCCATCGCTGCAGTGGTCTTTGCGATAGAAATCTTCAGCCTTGATTTGACTTTTGCCTCTTTATTACCGCTGCTTATTGCCTCACTCGTTTCGGTAATTACCTCTTTCTTCTTTGTCGGAGGAGAGGTGCTTTTTAAGGTGGCGCTTACCGAATCATTCATTGTCAATGACACGCCGCTTTATTTGGCGCTAGGTCTAGTAGCCGGATTGGTATCCGTCTATTTTCATAAGGTACACTTTGGTATTACCGGATTTTTTCAGCGTATACAGTCCAAAGGAAGGCGCTTGCTTATCGGGGGAATCTTTATAGGAATTACCCTCTTCGCTATCCCTCCGTTATACGGTGAGGGTTTTTCAGTGATCAATAATCTTTTGGTGTCTAATCACGACGCGGTGATCGAGGGGTCACTAATGGCTCCATGGGCCTCAAACCCGTGGATGGTTATTGTCTTGCTACTAGGTATTACACTTTTTAAATCAGTAGTGATGACTACAACGATCGCTGCCGGGGGTACAGGAGGAATCATCATTCCGGCCCTTGTCATGGGAAGTTCCTTAGGAAACGCGGTCGCTAAATTGATCAATCAACTTGGACTCACTCACCAGGTTTCTGAGGCCAATTTCACGCTTGTGGGTATGGCCGCCATATTGGCGGGAGTGTTACAGGCACCGCTCACTGCGATATTTTTGATCGCCGAAATTACAGGAGGTTATGCACTGTTTATCCCCCTAATGCTAGCGGTATCTATGGCCTACCTCATCACTAAAAACAGCATTGAGCACACCATCTACACCAAAGAACTCGCTGAGAAAGATGCGCTTTTGTCTTTTGACAAAGACCAAAGTGTACTGACTTTAATGACCCTCGAAAGCGTCATCGAGACGAATTTTGTGGTGCTAAAGGCAGATATGTCTTTTCGAGAATTACTGCAACAAGGGGTTGCAAAATCGAGCAGGAATTTATTCCCGGTGGTGGATGAATCCGAACAATTGGTCGGAATTATCTTGCTCGATGACATCCGCCCCTTTTTGTTTGACCAATCGGTATACGACCAAACCAAGGTGAGGGGTTATATGACGCGGCCCCCCGATACAATTAACTACGAAAAAGACAGTATGCAAAGGGTCATGCAACGCTTTCAAGATTCGGGCGCATGGAACCTCCCGGTTTTAAAACAAGGCAAGTATGCCGGATTTGTTTCTAAGTCAAAGTTACTTACCGCTTACCGAAGGGAGCTGATTAATTTCTCAAATTAGAGTTTCAAATACGGCTTATGTCCTCATTGTCAAGGCACTGTATTTCACGAATTCAGCAAAAAAAAGACTATCTTTCCCCTGAAAAACTAGCCATAGCTATTTTATTTTATCATTTATGAAAAAGTTACTTCTACTATTGGGTTTTGTAACCAGTACAATTGCCTTCGCTCAAACCACTGTTTCGGGTAAGGTAGTTGACCAAAATGGTCAACCCGTGGCAAATGCCAATATCGTTGTAGTCGGACAGTCAGAAGGGGCTGTTGCCGATTTCGATGGAAACTTCGCGTTCTCATCTACTCAAACGCCTCCATTCTCGGTTAGAGTATCGAGTATTGGATATTCGACTTCAACCGTTTCATTCAACGGATCAGCATTAACTGTTGTGCTGAATGAAGCCTCTACTGCTCTTGACGAGATCGTTATCTCTGCATCTAGAACACCTGAACGAATTTTTGAATCGCCTGTTTCGGTGGAGCGTTTTGGATTAGCTCAAATCGAGAGCGCCACTTCAGAGTCGTTTTACGGAAGCCTTCAAAACTTGAAAGGAGTTGATATCAATACCAACTCGCTCACCTTCCAATCTATCAATACTCGTGGATTTGCAACCTTCGCAAACACCCGTTTCTTGCAGTTGGTAGACGGAATGGACAATACTGCTCCTGGACTCAACTTCGTTCTCGGTAACCTTGTGGGGATGTCAGAGCTTGACGTTCAAAGTGTAGAAATCTTACCAGGTGCTTCATCGGCATTGTACGGAGCAGGTGCCTTCAACGGTATACTTTTTATGACCTCGAAAAATCCGTTTGACACTGAAGGAATCAGTGTTTACGGTAAAACAGGATATACGGTTCAAGACGCAGCAGGAACCAATGAGTACTCAGACTTTGGCGTTCGTATTGCGAAGCGTTTCTCTGACAAACTTGCCGTTAAGGCCAACTTCACCTTTATGCAAGGAGAAGATTGGCATGCGAACGACCGCACCGATACAAGCCAAGGTGCTCTGGGTTACGGTTGGGCTTCTCCGCTTAACAACCCGGCATATGACGGTCTAAACGTTTATGGAGATGAGGTGGCTACTACACTTGACTTTGACTTCTTTGCAGGAACTCCTGCAGGAACTTTCGGATCTGCTACAGTGGCGAGAACGGGTTACGATGAGGCCGATTTAGCCGACTATGCTGCCCAAAGTGTGAAGCGTGATTTAGCAGTGCATTACCGTCCGTTTGGAGACGACCTAGAAGTCATTTACAACTACAGAAGAGGTACAGGTACCACTATATACCAAGGAGCTAATCGTTATGCCGTGTCAGGATTTGCCATGACACAGCAAAAATTAGAGATCAAAAACGACAACTTCTTCATCAGAGGATATATTACTTCAGAGGATTCTGGTGACGCTTACGATACACGTTTTGCTGCGATCAACATTAACAGACAATGGTCGCCTGACCAGAAGTGGTTTGAAGATTATGTACGAGGATATTTACTGTCGCGCCAAATTGGTCGTAATGACCAAGAGGCTCACAGATCTGCCCGTCAAATGGCAGACTACCCAGCTTCTTTTGCAGGATCGCTCGGTATTGTTTCTGCCACAGGATTCCCCCACATCAACCGTTTCGAGCCCGGAACTGCCGAATTTAATAACGCTTTTGCCAAGGTGAAGCAAGACGGAGACTTTAGAACGGGTGCTCGTTTCATTGACATCACGAAGTTTAGACACCTAAACGGTAACTACAATTTCGCGCATCTGATCAACGATTGGGCAGACCTTCAAGTCGGAGGATCTTACAGACAATACGAGCTGAATTCAAACGGTACCATCTTTACCGATAAAGACGGACCAATCACCTATAGCGAATACGGTGCCTATGCACAGCTGCAAAAAACGTTTGCTGACGACCGTGCTAAATTCACGACTTCGGCGCGTTATGACAAAAACGAATTCTTAGATGGGTTTGTGTCTCCAAGAGTTTCTCTAGGTGTTACGGTCGGAGCAAACCGCAACCACAACCTTCGTGTTTCTGCACAGACAGGATTTAGAAATCCAACTACTCAGGATTTCTTCATTGGATTGGATGTCGGAAACGCCATTCTAGTGGGTGGTGCAAGTGAAAACCTTGACAGAGATGTAAGAACCTTCCCAGTAAGTGCTCAGGCACAGGCATTGGGCATCCCGGCTACTGCCACAGTTGTTGGTCGTGCAGCCTATGAGAATTCGTTCTCATTGAGCTCTGTATTGGCCGGTGCTCCAGTGAAGAAAGACACGCGTCAGGTTCAAGCCGAACAAATCGATGTGGTTGAAGCCGGTTATCGCGGTAAAGTTGGACGATTTGTGATAGATTTTAGTGCTTATCACAACACCTATACAAACTTCAATGCTGCCGAAACCAAAGTTGTTCCTTTATACGGAACGGCTGGTGACAATCAACTTTCACTACTAGCGCTTCAGAACGGAGATTATAAGATTTATCAGGCCTATTCTAATACTGAAGTACCTGTAAAGTCTTATGGATTTGTTGCTGGTATTGACACCAAAATCGGAGGTTTTGACCTTGGAGTAAACTACACGTATACGCGCTTGGATATCGACCGAATTAAGTATCCAGACTTTGAAGTAGGTCTAAACACCCCACAAGATCGTTTCAAAGCTTCTTTTGGACACACCGAATTGTTCAAGAACTTCGGATTCAATATGAATTACCGCTATTCAGGTTCTTACCTATGGGAGGCTTCATTTGCTGACGGAGAAGTTCCGGCGTTTGATGTTCTGGATGCATCAATGACGTATAAACTTCCTCAGTACAACACAGTATTGAAGCTCGGAGGATCTAACATTGCAGGAGGAGATTATATCACAGCAATTGGTACCGGAAGAATCGGTTCAATCTATTACGCTTCAGTGAATATCAACTTCTAACAGATCAATACGTTAGAGTACGATTTTAAGCGCCCCAAAATGGGGCGCTTTTATTTTATCAATCCTTTTTTAGTCTTATCAATCTCCCTATATTTGCGCAATTAAATTTTCAGGGGTAACCGCCTCAAAAACTTTATAAAATCTCATGGCTTTAACGGGAAAGATTTCACAGGTAATTGGTCCGGTAATCGATGTTGAATTTGAAGTAGGATCAAAACTTCCGAACATCTACGATTCATTGACTGTAACTAAGGCAGACGGGTCTACACTCGTTCTCGAAGTGCAATCACATGTTGGAGAGAGCACTGTAAGAACCATTTCGATGGACTCAACAGATGGTTTAAGCCGTGGAATCGAGGTTGCTGCCACAGGAGCACCTATTCAAATGCCTATCGGAGAAGATGTTTACGGACGTCTGTTCAATGTGATCGGCGCTCCGATTGACGGTCTTGCCGATCTTGAGAGAACAGGAGATAAAGGTCTTCCTATTCACCGTGAGGCACCAGCCTTCGAAAATTTATCTACCTCAACCGAGGTTCTTTTCACCGGAATTAAAGTAATTGACCTCATTGAGCCCTATGCAAAAGGTGGTAAGATCGGTCTTTTCGGTGGAGCAGGTGTAGGTAAAACAGTACTTATCCAAGAGCTCATTAATAATATTGCAAAAGGTCACGGTGGACTTTCTGTATTTGCCGGAGTAGGTGAGCGGACAAGAGAAGGAAATGATCTTCTTCGCGAGATGCTTGAATCAGGTATTATCAAATACGGAGAAGACTTCATGGAAGAGATGGAAAAAGGGGGATGGAACTTATCTAAAGTGGATAAGTCAGCCATGAAAGAGTCTAAGGCCACCTTCGTTTTCGGTCAAATGAACGAGCCTCCTGGAGCGAGAGCACGTGTTGCCTTGTCAGGACTTACTATTGCAGAATACTTTAGAGATGGAGCAGGAGACGGCCAAGGAAAAGACGTTCTCTTCTTCGTTGATAATATCTTCCGATTTACTCAGGCAGGTTCTGAGGTGTCAGCCCTTCTGGGTCGTATGCCTTCTGCAGTAGGATATCAGCCAACGCTAGCCTCTGAGATGGGTGCGATGCAAGAACGCATCACCTCTACAAAGAACGGATCGATTACTTCAGTACAGGCTGTATATGTGCCTGCGGATGACTTGACCGATCCGGCCCCAGCGACAACCTTTGCTCACCTTGATGCTACAACGGTACTATCGAGAAAGATTGCTGAGCTTGGTATATATCCTGCGGTAGATCCGCTAGATTCAACTTCGCGTATTTTGACTGCAGATATTCTTGGTGACGAGCACTACGCCTGTGCACAACGCGTTAAAGAGCTATTGCAGCGCTACAAAGAACTTCAAGATATCATTGCTATCCTTGGTATGGAAGAACTTTCAGAAGAGGATAAACTGGCCGTATCTAGAGCACGTCGAGTTCAGCGTTTCTTATCTCAACCTTTCCATGTTGCCGAGCAGTTTACGGGTATTCCAGGGGTATTGGTAGACATCAAGGATACCATCAAAGGTTTCAACATGATCATGGATGGTGAATTAGATCACCTTCCAGAGGCCGCGTTCAACCTCAAAGGAACTATAGAGGAAGCCATTGAGGCTGGTGAGAAAATGCTTGCTGAAGCCTAATCAATAGTATCTAATAGCGATTACCTATGACCCTAGAAATTATATCTCCTGAGGCTACTTTATACAAAGGCGATGCCACTTCGGTGACTGCTCCTGGTGTTATGGGTTCGTTTCAGATTCTTGAAAATCACGCAGCCATTGCCTCTGTACTTCAAGAAGGAGAGCTCGTAATTAAAGGATTAGATCGTCAATTGTTGGCTTCCAGTCACGCTGACAGTTTCCAAACCAAAGCGGATTCAACTTCTATTGAAATTAAGGGTGGTGCAGTTGAGATGAAGAACAATACCCTTATCGTTCTTATCGATTAATCGCTTTTACAGCGACCCCATTTTATCGTATATCAATTCGCTTGGCCATCCTCGATATCTGAGGTAGTCGAACAGTTTTCTTTTCTTTTCTGACAAGGGAAGTTTCTCGACAGCATGAATCTTTTTAGACGCAAGCGATTCAAAGATCTCTAAGTAAGGTTCATTTTCAAAAGCCTCTCGGGCTTTTTTCAGATTGTAAGCACTGATTTCTCTTGCCTTCAATTCTCTTGAGATACGTTCAAATCCCCACGACTTGATACGTAGCTTTCCTAAGGTGTACTGTATGGCAAAACGCTCTTCGTTTAGGTAATTCTCGGCAATGAGGTGACCAATCAAATGAGCAATAGACTCATCAATCATTCCCATTGATCTGAGCTTTGCTTCTACCTCTTTATGGCAGCGCTCTTGATAGGCGCAAAAGGCCTCTATTTTTCGCTTGGCCTCGGTAACACTTCCGACGGGTTGCGCCGATTTACTGCGGTAGTACATACCTCTAAATTACGAGGCTATACGGCAAAAAAAAAGCGGCCCTTATATGGGCCGCTTTTTATAAACGTATCGTTTTGCCTTCTTTGGTCTTAAAATTATACTGTAGGTAGGTGTAGGCATCTCTAGGGATCACATTTACCCAGACTTTGTGCTTTTTATACCATTTGTATCTCAAAGAGAATAGTCCTTTAGTAAGGTAGGCTGCAATAAATGGATGTATGTGCAGAAACACCTTTTCTTTTACTTTTTTAAGGGCTATTCGCTCTATTTGATACTCGAGTTTATCGATCATGCTGATCGGTGCGTCTACGGTATCTTCAGCAATATTAGGGTTCTTTTCAGTTGTGGCGATATTCATTTCAGGTCTGACGCGTTGTCTAGTGATCTGAATAAGACCAAACTTGGTAGGTGGTAAGATCTTGTGCTTTGCTCTGTCGTCTTTCATCTCTTCTTTGAGATGGTCGTAGAGCTTTTTACGATGCTCACCTTTACCCATATCGATAAAGTCGACTACAATGATTCCTCCCATATCTCTTAATCGAAGCTGTCTTGCAACCTCAGAGGCCGCAATTAAGTTCACTTCTAATGCCGTGTCCTCTTGACTGTTCGCACGATTCGACCGGTTTCCGCTATTGACGTCAATAACGTGCATGGCTTCAGTGTGTTCAATCACGAGATAGGCACCCTTTGACATCGAGGCCGTTCTACCGAACGAGGTTTTGATTTGTCTATCTATGCCAAATTTTTCATAGATAGGCGTCACCTCGGTATGCAGTTTAATCAGAGATTCGTGTTTTGGAGATATTTGACTGAGGTATTCCCGAATTTGATCGGCCATCTCAGGATCATCGGTATGAATTCCGGTAAAGGTCTCATTAAACACATCTCTCAAATAACTTGTTGAGCGATTGAGCTCGACGAGTACTTTTGAAGGATGTTGTCCTTTACTTACATTATCGCAGAGGGTTTCCCATTTTTTGACCAAACGCTTAATGTCTTGGTCGAGTTCGGCAACTTTTTTGCCTTCTGCGACGGTTCGGATGATAATTCCAAAACCCTTGGGTCTTATGCTGGTTACTAGTCGTTTAAGACGACTTTTTTCTTCAGAACTCTCAATTTTTTGAGATACTGAAATGCGATCTGAGAACGGTACCATAACCACGTAACGTCCGGCAAGAGAAAGTTCAGAGCTGATGCGAGGTCCTTTGGTCGAAATCGGTTCCTTAACAATTTGAACCAGAATTGACTGATTGGCCTTTATGACATCACTGACACTTCCTTCTTTATCAATTTCTTCTTCTAGCGAAAAGTTGGCTAAGCTATAATTTGAAGTCTTCTTTTGCAGAAGGGCTTTGGTGAATTTCATCAACGAGTTGAACTGAGGTCCTAAATCGTGATAGTGTAAAAAAGCATCTTTTTGATGCCCCACGTTCACAAAAGCCGCGTTAAGTCCTGATACAGGCTTACGCACTTTGGCTAAAAATATATCACCTACTGAGAAGCTATTTTCACTGGCTTCACGGTGAAGTTCTATGAGCTTTCCATCTCTTAATAAGGCAAAATCGACAGCTTCAGAACTTGTCTTGATAATTAATTCTTTATTCACTGTTTCGATTTATTTATGCATAGAAAGCCGCACGCATGCAGCTTTATTGCACAGTATTAAACAATAGAGTCACTCCCTATTGGAGTGATTTTAACTTTCAGATGTCAAAGAACGTACGCTGGTGTCAAACAAGAAATAAAGCCGCTTAAGGGACTTAAGAGCGGCTTACTTCTTCTTGTGTCGGTTAGCTCTTCTGCGCTTCTTGCGCTTATGCGTAGCTACCTTATGTCTTTTTCTTTTTTTACCACTCGGCATAATGCATCAAATTTTTTCGGTTAATAGTTATTTGACAGCAACACTCGTCTTTACCCCTTCAACAAAAACCTTTGCAGGTTTGAATGCAGGTACGTTGTGTGCGGGAATTTTAATGGTTGTATTCTTAGAAATGTTTCGTCCGGTCTTTTCGGCTCTTCTTTTGATGATAAAGCTTCCAAACCCTCTCAGGTAAACGTTATCTCCTTGTTCAAGTGAGGCCTTAACCTCTTCCATAAATGATTCTACTGTGGCCTGAACATCTCCTTTTTCTAAACCAAGCTTGTCAGAGATAGTGTTTACGATATCTGCTTTCGTCATATGCTCTTTATCTTTAATAATTTTTAAGGCTCGCAAATATATAAATAATAAGCTGTTTATCTCCTTAAGGATCTAAAATTTAGGCCAGTATGCAAAATAAGACGGGTGATCTATGGTTCTCTGAAGCACTTCAGCAATGGTATAAGGTGCACAAAAGAGAACTCCCCTGGAGAGAAACGAATGACCCTTATCGCATTTGGATATCTGAAATAATACTTCAACAAACCCGAGTAGAACAAGGACTGCCTTATTATCAGCGTTTTATTGAAGCCTTTCAGAATGTTCATGCATTGGCTCATGCACATGAAGATGAAGTGCTTAGGTATTGGCAAGGGTTGGGGTATTATTCAAGAGCAAGAAACCTACATGCCACTGCTAAAACGATTTCGGGTGAACTTAAGGGTCGTTTTCCAGACACTTATGAAGGGCTTCTAAAGCTCAAAGGAGTCGGACCTTACACCGCATCGGCGATAGCCTCCTTTTGCTTTGGTTTACCCCATGCGGTGGTAGACGGCAATGTATTTCGTGTGCTTTCTCGGGTCTTTGAGGTAGATGATCCGATCAATACATCAACAGGTCAACGCTATTTTACCGCATTAGCCAATTCTTTGTTAGATCGCCACAACCCAGATCTTCACAACCAGGCCATTATGGAATTCGGAGCCTTGCAGTGTACCCCGAAGTCTCCAAATTGTGCTGCATGTGCCATACGCGAACGCTGCGCTGCTTTTGCAAAAAGGCGTGTAGATCAGTTGCCAGTCAAAGAAAAGAAGGTAAAGGTCAAGAAACGAGCGCTGCATTATTTCTCTGTTGAGGATGCTCAGTCGAAACACCTCATTATAAAACGCCCAAATACGGGCTTATGGTCGGGTCTATACGAGTTTCCTTCTATTGAACTTGAGCTTGGTGCAACAATGAGTGAGGCTGTCGTTAACGATCTTTTTGAAGCTGTGACGCATTGGGAATTAATTAACCTAGATCCGCTCATTCACAAATTGTCACATCAAGAACTTCATGTTTATGTCTATCGCGTTCAATTAGACTGTGTTCACAACAAAGGAGTAGAAAGGGGCGCGATACAAGATTATCCGCTTTCTGCCCTAATGCAAAGACTGCTCAAACGCGTCAATTTTTATTACCTTTAAATTATGAGTGGAACATTAAACAAAGTCATGCTGATCGGCCATCTAGGTGATGATGTCAAGATGCATTATTTCGAGGGAGGAAACAGTATTGGGCGATTTCCAATTGCAACAAACGAGACCTATACTAACAGACAAACCAACGAAAAAGTGACCAACACAGAATGGCACAACATCGTGGTGCGCAACAAAGCGGCTGAAGTATGTGAGAAGTATTTGAAAAAAGGAGATAAAATTTATGTAGAAGGCCGCTTGAAAAATAGAAGCTGGCAAGGTGAAGACGGAAACATGCGCTACAGCACTGAAGTTCACGTGACAGATTTTACCTTCTTAACCCCAAGAGATGGTGCACAGGCACCCGCCTCTTCGGCTGGAGCACCCTCTGCTTCAGCACCCTCAACAGGAGCTTACACGCCTCCTCCGGCCGCGCAGGCAGCACCAGACGAAGACGATCTCCCATTCTAACCTATGAATGCAGACCCCTTTTCCTATAGGATATCTCAAGCATTAGTACCCCTATTTGTTTTAGTGCCGACTGCCGCATGGTATTCTTCGGCCTTTTCAATCCTTGGCCTGAGTGTCTTACTGGTAATATCCGCCTTAATATCAGGTTCTGAAGTTGCCCTTTTTGGCCTAAGTGCTCAAGATATGGTGTGGTTGAAGTCTCAAGAAACACCCAGCAGTAAGAGAGTCTTAAAGTTACTTGAAACACCTAAAAGGCTATTGGCAACCATCTTAATTGCCAACAATGCGGTAAATATCGCCATCGTGCTCTTGTTTACGCTAGTTTCTAACAATTGGTTCGGAGACTCGAGTTATTTGCTTTTTGGTCGCATTGCCATTCAGACGCTCTTTGATATTGCCGTTGCGACGGTACTCATCCTCATCTTCGGAGAGATCTTGCCAAAGATCTATGCCAATCGAAATGCAGCAGCCTTTAGCCTGCGGATGTCAGGGGCTCTATCGGTGTTAGACCGCCTTTTTAGTGGACTGAGCGTCCCCATGCAAAGAAGCACCGTATGGCTAGAGAATCGTCTGGCGAAGCGGTCTTCGAGCATTAGCGTGGATCACCTGTCTCAAGCCTTAGAATTAGCCTCAGATGCAGACACTTCGAATGAAGAGAAGCGGATATTAGAAGGGATAGTAACTTTCGGTAATACCGACACCAAACAAGTGATGCGTCCGCGCATAGACATCTTTGCCATTGCCCATGACGCTCCATTTCAAGACGTGATTTCAGAGGTAACTACAAAGGGGTATTCTAGAGTTCCTGTGTATCAAGAATCTATTGATAAAGTCATTGGAGTGCTGTTTTTGAAGGATCTTTTACCTCAACTAGAGGCTAAAGACTTTGAATGGATCTCGCTTATTCGAGAGCCCTTTTTTGTCCCTGAAAATAAAAAGCTAGACGACCTCTTACTCGATTTTAAGTCTCAGAAAACCCACTTGGCCATCGTGGTTGATGAATACGGAGGAACCTCAGGAATTGTCACTTTAGAAGACGTTATTGAAGAGATAGTCGGAGATATAAGTGATGAGTTTGACGATATTGATTTGAATTATTCGCGCATTGACGATCGCACCTATGTCTTCGAGGCGAAGACTTCACTCAAGGATTTTTATAGGGTCATTCAACTAGAAGACTCTGAAGTATTTGAGCAATCTAAGGGTGAGTCAGAGACCCTAGCCGGATTTGTGCTTGAAATCACTAAGGCTTTTCCGAAGATCGGAGAACAAATTCATTTTAAAGGGTACACCTTTGTGGTTGAAAGCCTAGATAAGCGCAGATTGAAAAGGCTCAAAATAAAACTACCCGCCTAAAAAGGCAGGTAGCTGTAATCTAATTCGTTAGCGGCACTATTATTCGGCAGCTTCTTCTAGAAGCTTCTGGCCTTCAGCGATACTTTCGAGCATTAATTTTTTAACTGTTTCAATGCGTTCAGTCTCAAGTCTGAGTCGCTCTTTTTTTTCTTCAGAAAGTGCCGCTCCTTTGAGAATTTCATCAGAGGTGAATGCGTCACCGAATTCACGCATCCAATCCATCATTGCCTTGTGACTCTCCTGAAGTTTACGCATTGCATTTGCATGAGGACTATCCGGGTTTTTGTCGGCGTGTTCTTTAAGCGCATCGATCAACATAGAAATCTCACCCATTTTGGGCATCACTTCATCGTGAATCGCCATAACGCCCTCCATTGAAAACGGTTCAATAGGGGCTGTTTCACTTTTTTGAGTGTCGACTTTAGCGCTTGGTTGCCCTGCACATCCACCCAATAATAGGCCAACTGAGACCGTAAGACTGTATAAGAGTTGTTTCATGATTTCTTAGTTAATGCTTGCTTTCTCAATAGTGAAATCTACCGTTTGAGGGCCAAGATTTTGTGAAACCACATGCGGAATCATTAATCCCGAAACTTCTTTATAGTCTTTAAAGGTGGTAGATTGTGTAATGGTTTGCCCTTGCATTTCTTGAACCGTGTCTTGCTTCAATTTCAACCCAGAGGCTTTGTCGTAATAGGCGGTTCGATTTTCTCCGATCTGAATCACATAAGCCTCTTTATCATCAACCATCTCGATTCCCTTAAGGGCTAAGCTAGCGTTTGCATTTGAAAGCCAAACCAATTCGCTCACTAAAGCTGAATCTTCACTAAGGCGATTTTTTTGTTCAGCATCGAGCTCCATTTTTTGCCCCTGAGCTTCCATGAAAGCTTCGTCTCCGTTTAGAACGGTGCGTTGCATGACGTTGCCCATCATCTTCATTTCTTGAAGGAATTGGCCGGGCTGCTCTTGCTTAACCACCAATTGAAGGGCCATGCCCTGAACCGTTGCTCCGTAGGTAATCTCATAAGATCCCACAGCGGCTACCTTGTCTGTTCCTCCAATGCTTGTGAGGTAGTTCTCGAGTACGGTGGCAGCAGTAACCCCTTCAGGAACTTCTATTTTAAACTCCGGTCTTTCTATGGCTGTAGCGAACTTATCGAAATAGGTCACTTTTAGCGGTTTATTGTCAAATTCCATTTGCTCAAGCGGTGACAATACCTCACTTCCTTTACCCACCACCACAATGCGCAGCTGATTCAATTTGAAATATTTTTGGGCGGCAGCAAGCACCTCTTCAGCTGTAACCGCATCAATGCGCTGTAAATAGCTCTCGTAGAAGTCTTGACTGAGTCCTTGGGTTTCAATATTCAATGCGAAATTGGCTACGGTTTCAGGACGCTCTAAAGAACGCACAAAGCTTCCTTTGTATTTCTCCTTGGCATTCTTGAGATCTGTCGCTGAGACAAGCTCAGTTCCGATACGTTTAATTTCAGTTAGCATTTCAACCACTGCAGAATCAGTCACCGCATTTCTGACTTGTGCAAAGGCTCTGAATCGAGCACTGCTGTACTTGTCTGTTCCCACACTTGAGTACGATCCGTAGGTGTATCCCTTGTCTTCACGTAGGTTTAAGAAGAGCCTACCCTCGGCACCTCCACCTAAAATCTGATTGGCGATAAGTGCGGGAATATAATCAGGATCACTCATCTTTAATGAAACCAGATTTTGAACGCTGATCTCAGATTGAACAGCGTTAGGCATGTCGATGAAGTTTATCGTCGGCTGATCAAGGTTTTCAGCTTCTACAAAGCTAGGAGCCTTCTGAAGCTTGGTCTTCCATCCTTTAAAGTTGGCGTTCACTAATTTCTTAGCGGTTTTAAGGTCTAGGTCACCAATAAGAACGAGATAAGCGTTTTCAGGAGCGAAATAGTCTGCATAAAATGCCTTCACATCATCTAGCGTTACACTTTCTATAGAGGCTATAGAAACGAACTCACCATAAGGATGCTCAGTGCCGTAGGTGAGAGCAGATTGCACTCTTCGCGCTACCGCCGAAACGTCTTTTTCTTCTGAACGCAAATTCTCAATGAAGCGCTCTTTCTCTTTTTCAAACTCCTCTTGTGTAAAGTTCGGATTCAGTCCTGCTTCGGCCATCAACGCTAAGATGCGTGGAAAGTAGCGTGAGAGGGTCGAGGCAAATGCACTCTGCCCAGAGAAGTTGATAGTGGCTCCCAAAAAGTCGACTTCTTCGTTGAAATCATCTTTAGAAATAGAGGCCGATCCTTTTCCTAGAAGGGCTCCTGTGAGCGACGAAACCCCTGCCTTAGCACCTTCTAGAATAGGTGGATTATCTAGTAAAAGCTGTACTCTAACTCGAGGTAACTTATGATTCTCAACAACCAATACCTTGAGTCCATTAGATAAGGTGAAGGTTTGAGGTTCTTCTAATTGAATTTTTGGAGCAGCCTTTGGTTGTGGTTGAACAGATCTGTCAATTTGGGCATGCCCAGCAAGCACAGTGAACAACGACACAAACAGCAACACACTTTTCTTAAAGGCTTTATAGTTTAACATATACATGACGTCAGTATTAGTTTTGTTTTGGAATATAGTTGAGCTCAACACGTTGCTCGGCGTTGAGGTACTTGCGCGCTACTGCGCGAATATCTTCTCTCGTGATGCTGCGATAGATGTCGATTTCAGTATTGATTAAATCGGTATTTCCGTAGAGCATGTAGTTTCGAGCTAAACTATTTGCAATACCTTCTACACTACTGTTTGAGTTCACGAAGCTATTCTCAAATTGATTTTGAAGTTTTTGATAGTCTCTTTCTGAGATAAGATCTGTCTTGAGCTTTTCAATTTCTTCGTCAATTTCAGTGACGAGGTCGTCCATGCTAGCAGATCCTAAGGGCAATCCTCCTAACAAATAGGCTCCGTAATCTTCTAGGCTGTAGTTAAAGGCAAAGATTTGGAGTGCCATGCGTTTTTCATCTACCAGTTTCTTCTGAAGCACTGAACTTTCTCCGTCGCTGAGGTAAGAAGAAATCATATTGAGAACATAGGCGTCTTTCTCTGCTTGTCCAGGAGTTCGGTATCCCAATAAAACCAGAGGTATTTGAATGTTAGGATCTTCAAATTGAGCCTTAATGGGCCCGTCAATAGGGTCTTCAGCATAGGTCTTTTTAACAATATCATCTCCTTTTGGTATAGGAGCGAAGTAGTCTGATACTAGCTTTTTTGCCTCTCCCATCTCAAAATCTCCTGCTACCACTAATACGGCATTGTTCGGAACATAATACCGCTGATTGAAGTCTTGAAAGTCTTCTAGGCTTGCACTGGCGAGGTGTTCAAGAGAACCGATTACCGACCATCGATACGGATGGTTGGTAAACATGTTCTTAAACATATTTTCAATCAGTCTTCCGTAAGGTGCATTGTCTACTCTTAATCTTCGCTCTTCTTGCACCACTTCTTTTTGGGTGTCTACACCAATTTGATTAATGATAGGGTGCAAAAGGCGTTCTGACTCTAACCAAAGTCCAAGCTCGAGGTTATTCGAAGGAAAGAGTTCATAATAATAGGTTCGATCTTGTGTGGTATTGGCATTGTTGTATCCTCCGTTTGAGGTAACAATCTTAAAAAAATCTCCGCGTGCGATATTTTCAGATCCCTCAAAAAGGAGATGCTCAAAGAAGTGGGCGAAGCCTGTTTTTTCAGGGTTCTCATCCTTAGAGCCCACGTGGTACATTACAGAGGTTACCACAACGGGTGCACCATTATCTTGATGAAGAATGACGTGCAATCCGTTGTCTAAATCGTATTCTTCATAATCCACTTGTTGGGCATTCACAAAAGCCCAAGCGCTTAAAACGGCAAGCGTTAGTAGCAGTTTTTTCATCGGTTTCAACATTTTAAACAAAGATAAAGCGAAGGAGGTAGAAAACGGCAATCGGGGCCTGGTTTAAGGCACTTAAAAAAAGCGTCAACATACATGGATAATCACTTCAGGTTCTGTATATTTGCACCCGCTTGAATAAAAAGCTGATTTAAAATAAATAGTATGTACGCAATTGTAGAGATGGCAGGGCAGCAATTTAAAGTTGCAAAAGACCAGAAGGTTTTCGTTCATCGTCTAGAGGCCAAAGAAGGTCAGAAAGTCACTTTCGACAAGGTACTTTTGTTAGACGAAGAAGGTAAGATCACTGTTGGCGCCCCAGCTATAGAAGGTGCAGCTGTAGAAGCAAAAGTGCTTCAGCACCTGAAAGGCGATAAAGTAATCGTCTTCAAAAAGAAAAGAAGAAAAGGATATCAGAAGAAGAACGGTCACCGTCAATATCTTACTGAAATCCAAATCGCGAGTATTGTAGCATCTGGCACTAAGAAATCAGCTCCAGCTGCGAAAGCAGAGGCTCCAAAAGCGAAAGCAGAAGCCCCAAAGGCAAAAGCCGCTCCAGCCAAAGCGAAAAAAGAAGAAGCTCCTAAGGCTAAAGCTTCAGCCGCAGATTACGGTGCTATGACCGTAGCTGATCTTAAAGCTGCTGCAAAAGACAAAGGAATTTCTGGATATTCATCTATGAAGAAAGCTGAGCTTGTTGAAGCTCTTAAAAACGCATAAATAAGAATTAGCCATGGCACACAAAAAAGGAGTAGGTAGTTCTAAAAACGGAAGAGAATCAGAATCGAAACGACTTGGTGTTAAAATTTATGGTGGCCAAGCTGCTATCGCTGGTAATATTATTGTTCGTCAGAGAGGTACAAAACACAACCCTGGTGAAAACGTATACGCTTCAAAAGATCATACACTTCATGCCAAGATTGACGGAGTTGTTCGCTTTGAGAAAAAAGCGGGTGGTAAGTCATTCGTGTCTGTAGATCCTTTCGAGGCATAAGAAATACACGCATCTGTGTTAAACTAAGGCTACACTTTCTAGTGTGGCCTTTTTTTATGCAGTTTAGCCTTACTTTTGACATGTAGATTTCAATCGAATTACTCCTTTCAGTGCCCCTTTTTAAAAGTTTAAGTAGCAATAATAAGAGCCCCCAAGAATTCAAGATTGCGGTTTGGCGTATTAGTGAAGAAGAGCAAGAACTCTCAGAAAATCTTGAGCTAAGCGTTACAAGTCAGAAGCGCCTGACCCAGATAAAGTCGGCGTCACAACGCAGCGCCTTTCTCGCTGTTCGACATTTGATTAAGGTATTGGGTTATAGCGATCAACACCTTTCTTACAATCAAAATGGCAAGCCTTTCCTAGAGGGGGTCGAGTCTGTTTCTATCTCGCATACCGCTCAATACGCAGCTGTAGCCGTTGGATATAATTGTCAAATGGGTGTAGACATCGAGCGCCACAGAGAACAAATAGAACGTATAGCCCCGAAATTCTGCGGACCTGGGGCGGTTAGAGAACTTACTGATCGCGCCGAACGAATTGAAAAGTTGACCGCCATTTGGGGAGCTAAAGAGGCGGTTTACAAGATTCTTGATCGACCTGGGTTGTCGTTTAGAAAAGATATTCATATCGATGATTTTGTGATGCTTTCGAAACACAGTTCAGCCTGGACCGATACCGAAAGATTTCATTTTTCATTTGATTCCTTCGACCATCATACATTGGTGTATGCCTATATGGCCAAGTCGCTATCATGAATGTCTTTGATTTCTTTTTCGAACCCTATGAAGGCCGAAGTACACTGCTCATTGTCTTAGAAGCCATCGCCTTTGTATTCGGAATAGCAAGTGTTTATCTCGCTAAGAAAGAGCATATAGGGGTCTATCCAACGGGTATAGTGGCCACATTAATCACTATGTATTTGTTCTTTATAGATCGACTTTTAGGAGACATGATTATGAATGCGTATTATTCTATCATGAGCGTCTACGGATGGTACGAATGGTCAAGAGTAAGAGACCAAAAGAAGGTAAGGTACATTTCACGAGTAAATGAAAAAGAGAAGCGCATCGCCTTGGTTTTGATCCTTGTCACTATGATAGTGATGTATGGAGTATATCGTTTTACAGGTACTCCTATCGCCTCGTCGAACGGAATCGATATCTTAAGTTCAGGGTTGTTTTTCACAGCAATGTGGCTGATGGCACTCAAGAAATTAGAAAACTGGACCCTTTGGATCATCGCGAATTGCATCAGTGTACCTCTTTATGCTTATCGTGGTTGGGGAATGCTTTCATTGCAATATGTGATCTTTACAGTACTCGCTATCCAAGGATACAATCAATGGAAGAAATCACTCGACAGCTAGAAACCTCAGTGCTAAAGGTGGTTCTATTCGGACCTGAATCTACAGGTAAGACCACCTTATCAAGGCAGTTGTCTGAATATTATCAGGCGCCTTGGGTTGCTGAATACGCAAGAGAATATCTACAATCGAAATACGATGAAACGAAAGAGGTGTGCACATACGAAGACCTGATTCTTATTGCTAAGGGTCAAATGCGGCTTGAAAATGAAGCCGTAAAAAAGGCAGAACTCACGGGTTCAAATTTGGTCATTTGCGACACCGATCTTTTAGAGACCTCGGTGTACTCAGCCGTTTATTTTGATGGAAAAATTGATCCTGTTTTGCAAGAGGCGGTAGCGAACAACGCCTACAACCTGTATCTCTTGACCTATATCGATACCCCCTGGGAACCTGATGATCTGAGAGACAAACCCAATGAGCGTCAAGAAATGTTTGAGGTTTTTGAAGCTAAATTGGTCGAAAACTCCCTCCCTTTTATTACT
Source organism: Flavobacteriaceae bacterium (assembly GCA_023264015.1). GTDB lineage: Bacteria > Bacteroidota > Bacteroidia > Flavobacteriales > Flavobacteriaceae > UBA3478. Next base: position 26,793 of record JALQTJ010000015.1, read on the forward strand.
TTAAAAGGAGATAAAGAAACGCGATTTGCTGCAGCCAAGAGTCGAATCGACGATCTACTACGTATTCATGCCCTTTAACTCAGAAGATTTAGAAAACTTAAGCCAAAGAGGAATTCAACCCTCTGAGGCGCTCAGACAGCTATCTTTTCTCAAAGAAGGATTTCGTCCGCTTGAGCTGACCAAACCGGCTAAAATATCAGAAGGTATTGAAAAGCTCAGTACTGAACAGGCAAAACACTTTGCGGATGTGTACCAAGAGAAAAACAAGTACTATACAGTTGAGAAATTCGTTCCGGCATCTGGTGCCGCAACACGTATGTTTAAACTGCTTTATCATCTTTTAGAGGAAGAATCAGTAGACCTTCCACTCGCACAAGCGCAATTTAAAATCGCAGAAGGACAAGAGTTTGCGAAGAACTACAAGAATCTAGCGTTTTATGAGCAGTGGAATGCTTTAGGTGATATCAATCAGATTTCTGCTAAAGAGGCATTGAAAAATCTCTTAGACGACGCGCATATGGCCTATGGTTCTAGGCCAAAGGCCCTCTTGGGCTTTCACCGTGAGAACGATCAGGTGACCAGTCCGTTGTATACCCATCTTTTAGAGGCGCAAGATTACGCGCAATCTAGACTTCACCTTACCATTTCGAGTGAACATCGCGAGGCGATTGAAAATGAGATCAACACCTTGAAGTCAAAGTTGAAGATCGAGGTTGAGTGCAGTTATTCGTATCAATTGGCCTCGACCGATACGCTCGCGGTTGACTATGATGATGAGTTGGTGAGAGATGCTGACCAAAAACTCATTTTTCGACCTGGAGGTCACGGCGCGCTGCTGCAGAATTTGAACGCTCGCGCTGCAGATCTTGTTTTTATCAAGAATATCGATAACGTATGTACCTTATCTGTACTCGAAGCCCACAATTTTTACAAAAAGGTCTTGGGCGGATATGCCATAGAAATTGTTCAGCAATTGCACTGCTATCAGCAGCAGCTAGAGAACGACGAGGTAAATCTCGATCGCCAAGAGCTCAATAACTTTTTACAGCGCTATTTTGGTGCCTTGCTTGATCCTCAGGCGATCGATTTTAATTCAAAAGCAAGAGAGCACCTCTTTAGGCCTTTACGTGTGTGCGGAATGGTAGCAAACGACGGTCAGCCCGGTGGAGGTCCTTTTTGGGTTAAGCTCAAGGGAACTTCTCGTCTTCAAATTGTAGA
>JALQTJ010000016.1 GCA_023264015.1 Flavobacteriaceae bacterium
CTAGTTTGAAATCTGGGATTCCAAATCGCAACAGCCCGCCAACACGTTCGTCTCTTTCGAATACGGTGACCTCGTGCCCTGCACGGTTCAGCTGTTGTGCCGCTGCTAGACCTGAAGGTCCAGAGCCAATGACCGCAACCTTTTTATCGGTGCGTGTCTCAGGGGGCATCGCTTTGATGTATCCGTTTTTGAATGCGGTTTCAACGATGTTTTTCTCTATGTTTTCAATACTTACCGGATCTTCGTTAATCCCCAGTACACAGGCCTCCTCACAAGGGGCCGGACAGAGCCTTCCTGTAAATTCAGGAAAGTTATTGGTTGAATGCAGAATTTCTGAGGCCTTGTCCCAACGGCCCTCGTAGACGGCATCGTTAAAGTCAGGAATCAGATTGCCGAGCGGACATCCGCTGTGACAAAACGGTATACCGCAGTTCATGCATCGCGCTCCCTGCTCTTTAAGCTCAGCCTCTTTTAAGGGAGTGGTGAATTCGTTGTAATTCTTGGTGCGCTCTTCAACCGGAAGGTATCCTTCGGTCTTGCGCTTATATTCTAAAAAACCAGTAGTCTTACCCATGATTTATTGGTTGATCGTTTCGTTTTCTTGTTCTAAGCGAAGCAGTGCCTGTCTGTATTCTTCTGGTAAGATTTTGACAAAGTTTTTCACTTCTTTCTCCCAGTTGGTAAGCAATTGCTCTGCTAGCCCGCTCATTGTGTAGTTGTAATGGTTTTCAATAAGCTGATGCAATTGCGCCTCATCTTCTTTGTGTTCTACAGGGAGTATGTTTAAGGCATCGTTGGCAATCGTCTTCGCGTATTTCTTCTCAGGGTCGTAGATATAGGCGATTCCGCCACTCATACCTGCTCCGAAATTGCGACCGATTTTACCTAAAATAACTGCTGTACCACCTGTCATGTATTCACATCCGTGGTCTCCAATACCTTCTACTACTGCTTTTGCACCTGAATTACGAACGCAGAAGCGCTCTCCGGCGAGGCCGTTGATATAAGCTTCTCCTGCGGTGGCGCCGTAGAGACATACGTTACCGGTAATGATGTTTTCATGCGAAGCAAAGCTTGATCCATTCGGCACGCGAATGATGAGTTTAGCGCCAGACAGTCCTTTTCCGAGGTAATCGTTGGTGGCTCCGTTGACCACTAAGGTTAGTCCGTGCGTGCTAAAGGCACCAAAACTCTGTCCTGCAAATCCGTTAAACACCACCCGAAGTGTGTTTTCTGGTAAGCCCTCGGCTCCGTAGATTTTAGAGATCTCGTTGCTCAAGATGGCTCCGACGGCCCGATTGGTGTTTGAAATAGGGAATTCAAGTTTGGTCTTTTCTTTTCTATAAAGCGCAGGGTGTGCCTTGGCCATGATTTCAAAATCGATGGCGCCTTCGGTTTCGTCAATTTGCTTTTCAGTGTTTCTGAGTGCTGAACCTTCTGGAACCTCTACTTTGTGAAGGATAGGACTCAAGTCTAATCCAGCGGCTTTGTAGTGGTTGATGGCTTGACTGCGCTGCAGTTTGTCTACCTGACCAACCATTTCGTCAACCGTTCTGAATCCGAGTTGAGCCATGATTTCACGAAGCTCTTGGGCTACGAAATACATGTAGTTGACCACGTGCTCAGGCTGCCCCTTGAATTTCTTTCTCAATTCAGGGTTTTGTGTCGCAATACCTACTGGACAGGTGTTTAGGTGGCATACGCGCATCATGATACATCCTGAAGCTACCAATGGAGCCGAGGCAAAACCAAACTCTTCAGCTCCTAATAGACAGGCGATGGCGACGTCACGTCCGGTCTTCAACTGTCCGTCACATTCAAGTACGACACGACTTCTAAGGTTGTTGAGTACCAGCGTTTGTTGGGCTTCTGCAATACCGAGTTCCCAAGGAAGTCCCGCGTGTCTCAATGAAGTGAGCGGAGAGGCTCCTGTACCTCCGTCGTGTCCTGAGATCAAGATGACATCGGCATTCGCTTTTGATACTCCTGCCGCGATAGTCCCAACACCGACCTCTGATACCAGTTTCACATTGATTCTCGCTTCACGGTTGGCTGATTTTAAATCGTAAATCAGCTGAGAAAGATCCTCAATAGAATAGATGTCGTGGTGCGGTGGAGGAGAGATGAGTCCTACATAAGGCGTAGAGTTTCTCGTTTTCGCGATGAATTTGTCCACTTTAGGTCCAGGAAGCTGTCCGCCCTCTCCGGGTTTTGCTCCTTGAGCCATTTTAATCTGTATTTCTTTGGCACTTGTCAAGTAGTTTGAGGTAACCCCAAAGCGTCCTGAAGCCACTTGTTTGATAGCTGAGTTGCGCCAGTCTCCGTCTTCTGTCTTGTAGAAGCGTACCACGTCTTCACCCCCTTCACCCGAGTTGCTTTTACCTCCAATACGGTTCATTGCAACTGCCAAGTTTTCGTGAGCTTCTTTACTGATACTTCCGTAAGACATGGCACCCGTTTTAAAGCGCTTGACGATTTCAGTCCATGGCTCAACCTCTTCTAGCGGAATAGGGTCGTAGTTGGTGAATTCGAGCAATCCGCGAATGGTGAGCAAACGTTTTGACTGTTCGTTGATGCGCTCGGCATATGCCTTATAGGTATCGGGCTCGTTGTTGCGAACCGCCTTCTGCAAGTTGGCGATACTGATCGGATCAAAGGCGTGCTGTTCGCCATTTCTTCTCCAGCGGTAATCACCACCCACCTCTAGTTCGAGCTCACCGGCAGCGGCATTCGTTTGAAAGGCTTTTTCGTGTCTCAGGGCAATCTCGCGTTCGATCTCGTTTAAGCCTATTCCTTCAATGCGCGTAGCAGTGGTAGGGAAGTATTTCTTTACCACATTGGTGTTGATACCGATGCATTCAAAGATTTGAGATCCTCGGTACGAATTCAGTGTTGAGATTCCCACCTTATTCATGACTTTGAGGATTCCTTTACCAACCGCCTTGTTGTAGTTGGCGATGGCTTTTTCGGTGTCCTCGTAGCTCAGGTTTTCATTCAGCGCGTTGGCTGCAATCAACTCGTTGACGAGATAGGGATTCACTGCACTAGCACCAAATCCGAACAGTAACGCAAAATGGTGAACTTCACGCGGTTCAGCCGATTCGATGATGATACTGGCAAGCGCACGACGCTGTAGGCGTCCAAGGCCATGGTTGACATACGAACAGGCCAATAATGCAGGAATGGCTGCGTGATCTTCGTCAACTCCACGATCTGAAAGAATGAGTATTGAAATTCCTTCGTCGATATAAGCTGCTGCCTCTTCAACTAATTTCTCTAAGGCACGTTCTAAACCGTTTACTCCTTCTTTGATTGGGTACTGAATGTTGAGGGTCGCCGTTTCGAATCCGCCGTTATCTTCAACCCTTCTTATTTTTTCTAGATCCTCTTTTGAGATGACAGGATTTTTAATCTTCAGTTTCTTGCACTGGCTCTCATTGATCTCAAAGAGGTTTTGATCTCTCCCGAGGGTCAAGCTGATATCGGTAATCAACTCTTCACGAATACCGTCTAATGGCGGATTCGTCACCTGAGCGAACAGCTGCTTGAAGTAGTTGTAGAGCAGTTGTGGCCGCTCAGAAAGTACAGCAATGGGGGTGTCTGCACCCATGGATCCGATCGGTTCGGCCCCTTGCTGCGCCATGGGTAATATGATGCGGCTAATGTCTTCTTGACTGTAACCGAAAAATTTGGCGCGTGTCTCTAAACTCGCCTTAGGTTGGTGTACCTCACATGCACCGTAAGGAATGTCTTTAAGGTGTTTGAGGTTAGCGTCAATCCATTGCTTGTACGGATGCTTGCTGACGATTTCTTTTTTGACGTCTTCATCTTGAATGATCTTACCGGCCTCCATATCTACCAAGAACATTTTACCTGGCTCTAGGCGTCCGTGAGACTCGATGTTTTCAACGGGTAGGTCAACCACCCCGATTTCAGAAGACATAATTACGTATCCGTCTTTGGTTACCGAATAACGCGAAGGTCTCAATCCGTTACGGTCTAAAACTGCACCTATATAGGTACCGTCGGTAAAGGGGATAGAGGCTGGTCCGTCCCATGGCTCCATCAAACACGAGTTGTATTCGTAGAAGGCGCGCTTGTCGGGATCCATAGATTTATTGCGCTCCCATGCCTCTGGTACGAGCATCATCATGGCTTCAGGAAGCGTACGGCCCGTCATCAAAAGCAATTCAACAACCATATCAAGGCTCGCTGAATCTGATTTTTTAGGAAGTACGATGGGGATAATGTTTTTAATCTCATCATCGAACCAATCGCTCTTCATCAAGTCTTCTCTTGAGCGCATGCGTGAAACGTTACCGCGAAGCGTATTGATCTCCCCGTTATGGCAAATGAATCTGAACGGCTGTGCAAGATCCCATGTAGGGAAGGTATTCGTTGAGAAACGCTGGTGTACCAAAGCCAATCTTGTGATACAATGCTCATCTTGAAGATCGAGGTAATAGGCACTGATATCTTCAGGTTTTAATAGACCTTTATAGATGATGATTTTGGTCGAGAAGCTAGGGATGTAAAATAGCGACGACTCAGAAAGCTTAGAGTTCCAGATGGCATGCTCAGCTTTCTTACGCGCGATGTAACGCTTTACTTCAAAAGTGTGCGCGTCAATATCTTCAGGCTTAGCTACAAACAATTGGCGCACAAACGGCTCAGATTCGGCGGCTATTTCACCCAATACCTTACGGTCTACGGGAACCGTTCTCCATCCTAAAACCTCAAGGCCTTGAGCCTGTAATTCGTTTTCTAGCGTCTGTTCGCAGAAGGCACGTTGGTTATCCTTTTTAGGTAAGAACACATTGGCAACCGCATACTGTTCAGGAGTAGGTAGGCTGAATGCTACTTGACTTTGATAGAAATCATGAGGTATGTCGATAAGGATACCGGCACCGTCACCGGTTTTTCCGTCTGCATTGACCGCCCCTCGGTGTTTCAAGCGTACGAGTATTTCTAACGCCTTGTGTATGATATCGTTACTCTTGATGCCGTTCAGGCTACAAATAAAGCCGGCACCGCAATTGTCGTGTTCAAATTCAGGAAGGTATAAACCTTGTGCATCTAATGGCATGCGTGAAAAATTTTTCAAAAACTATGGAATCTATAAAATAAAAACAGCAATACCCTTTAAAATACTTAAAATTCACAACTATAAGGACTCTTGTTAATCTAATTGGCAAGCTTTGAATTTTGAGCCTGTGATTTTAACAATTTCACAATCGTCTTAGGAGGGTTTTGTGAGGGGTTACCCTATCAAAAATTTCTATATTAGGCCCAACAAAATCTAATTTCTATATGGAAACCCTAATCATTGCCATCTTTTTTCTCGGATATCTTTTTATCACGCTAGAACACAATGTAAAAGTGGATAAGCTCATCCCAGCTTTGGCGATGATGGCATTATTGTGGGCAGTTGCTGCTCTCGGACACATGGAAATGTTCGAGGTGAATACCGTTCTTAAAGAATTAGAGCCTACCCATCTCGAAGAGATTTTATTGCATCACCTGGGTAAAACAGCTGAAATATTGGTGTTCTTACTTGGTGCTATGACCATTGTTGAAATCATCGATTACTTCGATGGATTCTCAACGATCAAAGGCTTTATCAAAACACGATCGAAGACCGCTCTGCTGTGGATTTTTTCTATCCTGGCTTTTGTACTCTCTGCGATTATTGACAACCTGACCGCAACTATCGTATTGATTACCATTTTACAGAAAGTGATCAAGGATAAAAACTTGCGCCTATTCTTTGCTGGATTGATTATCATCAACGCAAACGCGGGAGGGGCTTGGTCGCCAATCGGAGACGTAACGACCACTATGCTCTGGATCGCTAAGAAAGTTGAGGCCGCTACTCTTGTTAAAACCGTGTTGTTGCCTTCTATCGTTTGTATGGTTATACCAACGCTAATCGCCTCGCGATTTAAGGTGTTTCAGGGGTCTATTGATATGGAAGAAATGGAGCCAGAAAAAACAGCTTACAGCGGTACAATGCTGTACCTTGGTTTAGGAGCTATTGTTTTTGTTCCGTTCTTTAAGACAGTAACGCATTTGCCTCCTTATGTAGGTATGATGCTTTCGCTTGCGGTGGTTGCCTTATTTGCTGAGATCTTTTCAAACCGTAAGTTTAAAATGGCCGATGCTACAGGTCATGCAGACGCCGGTCATCACAGCCCTGTGCACAAGGCGCTAACCAAGATTGAGTTGCCTTCTATTTTATTCTTCTTGGGGATTCTTATGGCCGTTGCTTGTTTGGAGTCGTTGGGGATCCTGTTCACGGCTGCAGAGGGAATGAATCAGGCTATTCCGAATACGGATATCGTTGTACTGCTATTAGGAATAGGATCTGCGGTTATCGATAACGTTCCGTTAGTTGCAGCCTCTATGGGGATGTTTTCTGAGCCACTAGACAGTCCGCTTTGGCATTTTATCGCCTATTCAGCTGGAACAGGCGGAAGTATGTTGATTATCGGTTCTGCGGCTGGAGTGGTAGCTATGGGGATGGAAAAAATCGACTTCTTCTGGTATTTCAAGAAAATCGCATGGTTGGCATTGATCGGTTTCGTTTCGGGCGGATTGGTCTTCATGGCACTTCGTGATTTCGTATTTTAGAGGTCAGATTTAGACCATATGCCCCTTGTCATTCAAGACACCGACAGTCGGTTTTCATTTTTTGATCTAATTTTTAGCGGAGGATGGGCCAATATGCTCATTATTGTAGTTCTTTTTGGACTGCTGATTTACGCCCTGTACATCACCATTGAGCGCTTCTTAATCTACCGCGCAGTGCTAAAGCAAGAAGACGCTTTTGTCAAAGAGATTCGAAGAAAGCTAACGCAACCCAAAGAGGCTATCGCCATCTGCGATCAATCTGATCATCTTCTGGCTTCGGTTTTTAAAGCGGGATTGGCTCGCTTAGAACAGCGCAAAAATAAAGAGCAAATCACCCTAACTTTTGAATCGCGTACGGCCTATGTGGTAGCACAACTAGAACGTCATCTCAATACCCTTGCTACCATTTCAGGGGCAGCCCCGATGCTCGGATTTCTTGGAACGGTGATCGGAATGGTGTTGGCCTTTAAAGAGATGGCCATGAGTGCAGGTCAAGCAGACATTTCTCAACTCGCAGGAGGAATCTATACCGCGCTCACCACTACAGTTGCAGGACTAGTTGTTGGGATCATCAGTTATATCGCCTACAACCAATTAGTGAATCTCTTGCAGCGCATCACTCAGCGATTTGAATCGTTAATTAATACCGTTCTTGAAGAACTATAGGTATGAAGATTAAAGGTCGCCACAAGCCTAGTGCTCAATTCAGTCTCTCTTCGATGACTGATGTGGTATTTCTGTTACTGGTCTTTTTTCTTTTGACTTCGAGCGTAAGCTCTGCCATTGATTTGACTCTTCCTGAAGGGAAGGGAAACAGCACCTCAGAAGCCCAAACCATAGCGATTTCGATTGACGAGCGGTTGAGGTATTTCATAGACGATACGCAGATCAATCCAGAATACCTTGCGTTAGAACTAAAGAAGGCGCTAGACCAGCGCCCAGGAGCGACCTTATTGCTTCGCGCCGAAGAAAATGTGGCGATCAAAGAGGCGGTACGCGTGCTAGACATTGCCAACGCGAACAATTATAAGATTGTGCTGGCCGTGGCTCCCAAGTAATAAAATACTAGATGAGCTCCATTAACACCTATCAAGAGGCTTTGTCGTTTTTATACGCCCGTCTTCCTATGTTTCAAAGAGACGGTAAGGCCGCGTTGCACCTCAAATTAGACCGTATTGAGGCGCTCATGGAGTACCTTGGAAATCCTCACAAAAGGTTCAAATCGATTCATGTGGCGGGTACCAACGGAAAAGGATCGGTATCACACAGTATTGCTTCGGTTTTACAAGAAGCCGGATATCACACAGGACTCTACACCTCGCCGCATTTAAGGGATTTCAGAGAGCGAATTCGCCTCTCAGGCGCTCTATTGCCCGAAACACAGGTCGTAGACTTTGTAAATACCCATCGCACTTACATAGAGAACCACCGCCTTTCTTTTTTTGAGTTGACAGTGGCTATGGCTTTCGAAGCATTCGCATTAGAAAATGTCGATGCCGCCGTTATTGAAGTAGGAATGGGCGGACGCCTCGATGCAACCAATGTGATCACTCCTGAACTTTCGGTGATTACGAATATCGGCTTTGATCACATGGAATTCTTGGGGGACACCCTTGAGAAAATCGCTGCAGAAAAGGCAGGTATTATCAAACCTGGCATCCCGGTGGTTATCGGGGAACATCAGTCGGAAACCCTTCCTGTTTTTTCTCGCATCGCCGATGCGTCAGGGGCCTCTTTACTGACTGCATGGAATCATGAGAAGGCCATCGCTTTAAGTCGTGAAATTGATTTTGATCTCAAAGGCGTTTATCAGGCTTCTAATCGTTTAACGGCACTTACCGCCCTACTAAATTTGCGCGAGCAAGGATGGTCTATAACCGATAACCATCTCAAATCAGGGCTCTCTCAAGTAGTGTCTAACACGGGACTAAAAGGTCGTTGGCAATGGCTTAACACGAACACGGTTTGTGATACTGCCCACAATCAGGCGGGCTTGATACAGGTCATGAATCAGTTAAGATCTTTGAAATACAAGCAGTTACATATTGTTTTAGGGATGGTAGCTGATAAAGATTTATCGCTTGTCTTGCCACTTTTTATCAAAGAGGCTACGTATTATTTTGTCAAGCCAGACGTCCCACGCGGTCTGGATGCTAATGCGCTGGCCGAAAAGGCGATAGCGTATGGCTTACAAGGAGCGGTTTATGATTCGGTTTCGCTTGGATTACGGGCTGCAGAGTCAGCAGCAACCGAACAAGATCTCGTCTTTGTGGGTGGAAGTACATTTACTGTAGCTGAAGTCGTATAATTTTCGCTCTTTTCTTTTGCTACAATCGAAAACGTTCTATATTTGCAAACCCATTTTAGGGCTCTTAGCTCAGTTGGTTCAGAGCACCTGCCTTACAAGCAGGGGGTCGCTGGTTCGAATCCAGCAGGGCCCACTTAAGCACACCAAAAGCCGATGCAAATGCATCGGCTTTTTTTATGCGCAAAAGCCGTCGACAGCTCGCTTGCGTAAGGTGTTGCGCATAAAAAGAGCGAATGCGCTGGAGGCGCATGCTTTTGGTGTGTAGACTACGGGAATCAATGGAAAAGGCGCCGCTTGCCGGCGACTAATCCAGCCGAATTATCGCTTCACTTCAATAGTCGTAGGGTTGTAAATACCAGAGGTGATGAAACTCAGCAGTCCGTCTATAAAAGAGTGCTTGATGACTACTTCATAATCCTTGGCGCCGCCTGCTAGAAGCTGAGTGTCTGGGGTTTTACCAGAGATCAATCCGCCAATAAAATTGTGTTGAGTAGCTTTAACGGTAAGGCCTTGTTGAGCCCCTTCACCGACAACTGTTTTGTGTACATAGCACGACTGCAAGAAAAATGCAGCGAGTACAATAAGAAATACTTTTTTCATTGGGTTTAATAATTAATTACGAACCAATAAGTTAGGAACTTATGCTATATTGAAGAAGAAATTTCCCAAAATGTAAATAGCATGAAAAAACGTTATGTTCTTCAAGTTTTAGTTTTTAGTCTCTTAATGATTGTTCCTCTGAATGCACAAAGGAGAAAGGCTCAGGTTGAAGAGAAGATATCTTTAGATGCATTCGAGTTTCGAAATATTGGTCCAGCCTTTCTGTCAGGACGAATTGCAGACATTGCCATAGATCCGAATGACGAGAATCGTTGGTTTGTCGCTGTGGGCTCTGGAGGCGTTTGGAAGACAGAAAACTCGGGTACCACCTGGAAACCCTTATTTGATGAACAGAATTCGTATTCGACCGGATGTGTAACGATTGATCCTACTAATAGCAATGTCATTTGGGTTGGTACAGGTGAGAATGTTGGTGGACGACACGTAGCCTACGGAGATGGCGTTTATAAATCGATAGATGGAGGTGAGACCTGGAAGAATATGGGGCTCACATCCTCTGAACATATTTCTAAAATTGTGGTGCATCCTACCAATCCAAACGTGGTCTGGGTAGCCTCTCAAGGCCCTCTATGGAATAAAGGAGGAGAGCGAGGCGTTTATAAGACCACCGATGGCGGTATCTCTTGGAAACGCGTGCTTGGAAACTCAGAATGGACAGGAGCTACAGAGTTAGTAATCGATCCAAGAGACCCTGAGGTGCTTTATGCCGCTACTTGGGATAGACACAGAACCGTTGCGGCTTTGATGGGCGGCGGACCTGGTTCTGGATTACATCGCTCTACAGACGGAGGAGAGACCTGGACCAAGCTCACGCAAGGCCTACCGACCTCGAATATGGGTAAAATAGGCTTGGCTATTTCACCACAACAACCAGACGTACTTTATGCGGCAATCGAATTAGACCGCAAGACCGGAGCAGTTTATCGCTCTGCCAATCGAGGAGCTTCTTGGGTAAAAATGTCAAATACGGTATCGGGTGGAACAGGCCCTCACTACTATCAGGAGCTCTATGCGAGTCCTCACCAATTTGATCGTCTTTATCTTATGAACGTTAGGGTGTTGACTTCAGAAGATGGTGGTAAAACGTTTGTCGAGTTAAAAGAAGAGAAGAAACATTCTGATAACCATGCTATTGCCTTCAAGAAAAATGACCCGAACTACTTAATGATAGGAACAGATGCCGGTATCTATGAAAGTTTTGATTTGGCTGAGAATTGGAGGTATATCAAAAACTTGCCTCTAACTCAATTCTACAAGGTGGCCGTAAATAATGCAGAGCCTTTTTATCACGTTTTTGGGGGCACTCAAGACAACGGATCTGCTGGAGGTCCTTCTGCCACAGACGAAGTACAGGGTATAAGTAATAAGCATTGGTATAAAACGCTATTTGCAGATGGACACCAATCAGCGACCGATCCAGAATACAATGATATCATCTACGCTGAGACCCAGCAAGGAGGACTGCACCGCGTTGATCTTACCACCGGTGAACCTCTAGCTATACAACCTCAAGCGTTTATAGGAGATCCGCATGAGCGCTTCAATTGGGATGCTCCTATCTTGGTTTCACCGCATAACCCTGCACGTTTGTATTTTGCTTCTTATCGCGTTTGGAAATCAGAATCTAGGGGAGATGATTGGACTCCCATTTCTGGTGATCTAACGCGAAATGAAGAGCGATTAAGTCTACCTATTATGGGTCGTCAGCAGTCATGGGATAATGCTTGGGATGTGATGGCGATGTCTAATTACAATACCATCACTTCGCTCAGTGAATCTCCAATTAAAGAAGGGTTGCTTTATGCAGGTACTGATGATGGTTTCGTTCAAGTCACTGAGAATGGTGGAACAAACTGGACGGCTATTCCTGTAACAAAGATGGGATTGCCAGAACGCAGTTTTGTGAACGATATCAAGGCAGATCTTCACGATGAAAATACGGTCTATGTTGTACTGGATAATCACAAAGAAGGAGATTTTAATCCCTATGTTTTTAAGAGTACCGATAAAGGGAAAACGTGGTCGTCGATTAGCTCTAATTTGCCAAAACGTACTTTGTTATGGCGAATCGTTCAAGATCACATAGATCCGAATCTACTTTTTATAGCAACCGAATTCGGTGTTTATACTTCATTAAACGGAGGGTCGTCATGGCAAAAATTGCCTGGAACCCCGAATATGGCATTTAGAGATTTAACCATTCAGAAGAGAGAAAATGATCTCGTTGCAGCATCTTTCGGTAGAGGCTTCTATGTGTTGGATGACTACAGTGCACTGCGTGAGATGAACAAGGTCAATCTAAAAGAGCCTGCTGCATTGTTTCACACCAGACCGGCGAAATGGTTTGTGCCTAGAAATAATTTAGGAAATACGGGAGCGGATTATTATATCGCTGACAACCCGACTTTTGGAGCTGTATTTACGTATCATCTATCTCAGGAGTATAAAACGGCTAAAGAATTGCGTCAAGAGCGTGAAAAAGAGCTGAATAAGCAAAATTCCTCAGTGCCCTTCATAGGCTATGACGCTCTCGATAGCGAATTAGTAGAGCCTGAGGCTTTAGCTTGGATTTTGATTAAAGATCAACAGGGTAATTTGATTCGAAAAATCAGTCAAAAGGCTGAGAAAGGAACCCATCGTCTCGCATGGGATCTGCGACACATGAATTCGGCTCCACTGATTCTTGATAAAGATTTTAGCGTTTCTGAAACAGGGCCAATGGTGAGGCCGGGTACATTTACTGCAACGCTTATTGTAGAAAAGGGCGGAGATGTTTTAGCGCAAACCGACGAGATTGAGTTCGAGGTTAAACCGATTAGAGAAGCGGTACTCCAAGGGGTGGATTACGCTACCTACGAGAAGTTCAGAAGTGACTATGGGGCTATAGAAGCAGATCTAATTCGATTCCGTCAGGCACTTAAAGCTGCTGAGGAAAAGATTAATTCTCTTTCTGATAACACTGCGCGTTCGCTTCACTATTTGAAAGATCTTCAAGACGTGCAAGACCTAAAGGAGGCTTTGGCGGCGCTTAAAAAGCAATCTGACGTAAGTCCGTCGCGCGATGAAGTAGGTGAGAAGGATGATCATACAGCGTTAAGCAATCTTAGCATTGCCTCTAGAGGGTTCTCCACTACCTATGGTCCGACTCCACTCCATCAAAGGGCTTTAAATCAGGCTAAGGAGTTGTTAGATCGCGATAACATACAACTAGCTGCTATAGAGTCGATGTTATCGGAGGTGATTAGCCGAATTGAAGCTAATGGGGTCTCTGTCATGCAGTAAACCTAGATTATGAAAAAATGGTTCATTTACTCGGTGGTTGCGTTGACTACCGTAGGTTTGGGTATTTCACTTTTGGGAGAGGCTATCATCGCTAAGCTCGAACAGCGCTCGTGGTTTATGTTGGGTACCCTGGCATTAGTGGTAATCAATACAGGGCTTTCACTACTGGGTCGAGCAGTGATAGAGCGCATTAAGGCCTCTTCTTGATTTTGGGAATCGAAACGATCCAAATACATTTTGATCCAGGTTCACTTCAGCTCATGAACGTGGCCTTGGGGCTTATCATGTTTGGAATCGCTTTAGAGATCCGTTTGAGTCATTTCAAGCATTTGTGGCAATCTCCAAAACCCATTTTGGCGGGAGTGTTGAGTCAGTTTGTGGTGCTTCAGCTACTTACTTTTTTGCTCGTCTATTGGCTCAAACCTGAGATGAATATCGCACTCGGAATGTTTCTAGTTGCTGCTTGTCCTGGGGGTAATGTGTCGAATTTCATGTCGCACTTAGCCAAGGGAAACAGTGCACTTTCAGTGAGTCTGACAGCCCTCTCATCGGTTGGTGCTGTGTTTATGACTCCACTGCTCTTTAGTGGCTTTTCATCACTATATTTTGAGTTGAGTGCAAGCCCTGAGGGGATAGAGGTTTCATTTTTTGAAATGTTCAAAGTGGTGGTATTTATACTTGCGATTCCACTGCTGCTTGGCATGACCTTTGCTCATCTTTATCCAGGGCGTGCACAAAAGCTTTCTAAAGGGTTCAAGCTAGGCTCGATGGTGTTTTTCGTGGCTTTAGTAGGGGTTATGATTGCTCAAAATCGCGCTGCCTTTCAATTTTCAGTCCTCAGTCTCTTCGGAATGGTGGTGTTGCACAATGCGCTCGCTTTGACATCCGGTTATGGAGTGGGTGCACTCTTTAAACTAAAACCAGCCGAAAGGCGGACCCTTGCTATCGAAACCGGAATTCAGAATTCGGGTCTTGGCCTACTCCTTATTTTTACGTTTTTTGATCAAAACCAATCGATGGCTGTTGTGGCAGCGCTCTGGGGTATATGGCATCTCGTTTCAGGTTTAGGACTAGCTTTTTATTGGTCAAAACAGCCAATTAACTCTTGATGTATGCAAGATTTGATAGTTTCTGGGGTTAAAGCGTTGTTGCGAATTTTACTAAGACTGTATTTTGCCGAGCTGCGGCACACTAAACGCGATATCCCAAAAGAAGGTCCGTTAGTTTTTTTGGCAAATCACCAAAATGCACTGCTAGATGCGCTTTTGATTGCTGCTTTTAACCGACGGAAAACCTTTTTTCTGGTTCGATCGAATGTCTTTAAGAATAGGCTTGTAGCCCGCTTTTTATATTTTTTTGGTTTACGACCTATTTATCGAATTCGAGATGGAAGAGAGAAACTGGCTCTGAATGAGCCGCTCTTTGATTTCTTTGCGCAGGCTTTGGTTCAAGGTCATTGCGTACTGCTCTTTCCTGAAGGGAACCACGCTTTGCAGCGTACAGTGAGACCGCTGCGAAAGGGATTTATTGAAATCATAGATCGGGCCTATGCCATCACTCCACATCTCAATCTCCGGATTGTCCCTGTTGGATTGAGTTATCAGCAGCCAGCTTGTTTCTTTGATCGTGTGGCCATTCAGTACAATCCGCCCTTTGATGCTGGGGAACTGTTTTTAACCAAACAGGATCCTAGGGATAGAGATAAACGAATTTTAGAAGTTGTTCACGCTGAATTATGTACGGCCACCGTGCATATTCCTAAAGCAGCCTACGATGAGATCTACACCAAGTTGAATGCTAGAGCTATTGATTTCACCCAAGTTCAACGGGTCAATCAAGAAATAGAAAAGATGTTAAAAGAAGAAACTGAAGGCGATTCAAAGCGGGTATCTTTATCGCTTTCAGAGGCTGTATGTACGTATTCTGCTGCTCAAAGATATTTGCTCCTTTTGGCTTGGCCGATCACCTTCTTGTGGCGCTGGGGTATTAAGCCACGAATTAAAGAGGCCGAATTCACAAGCACTTTCAGGTTTGCCTATTTCACGCTTTGGGTTACCCTAATCGCCCTCATGGCTTCATTTCTTTTATTGTAACTTCTAACCCTAAAGTAGACTTATGAGTACTTCAAATACAACCAAACCAGAACATCAGATGTACTGCAGCGAGTGTGGTAATCTCATCAGTAAAAAAGCCTCTATGTGTCCGCATTGTGGACTCTCGTATGCAGAGGCCCCGAAACAACCTTTTAATGCGGAACCACGCTTTTTAGCCACGCTATTGCTCTGCTGGTTTTTGGGTGTTTTTGGGGTGCACCGCTTTTACACCGGACACACTACGATTGGTATCATTCAACTGTTTACTTTAGGAGGATGCGGTATTTGGGTCATCATTGATTTCATTCTGATCGTCACCGGAGGGTATAAAGATGCTAATGGGATTCCGATTCGCGCAAATGGCTAGGCTATATAAGCCTCTTTCAACAGAGAAGACTATACTACTAGGGGTAGCGCTGTACCAGCTCATAACGGGTATCATAGCTGCTTACTCTTCTATAGATCTGATGATTCCGTGCCTCTTCAAGGCTCTATTTCATATCGAGTGCTGGGGCTGTGGCCTTTCACGGGCTGCAATTGACGTAGTTTTATTGCGCTGGAACAGTGCTTACTCTCAGTATCCACAGGTCTTTTTGATCATGGGGCTTATGGGATTTGCGCTTTTCAAAGAGCAGCTACAAGAGGTATTTCGAAAAAAAATGGCTCATAGGTTTCATCGAATTCATTTTTAATTAGTTTTGCCGAAAAATGTGACCCTTGGGTTGCAACCTTAACGTTTTGAAAATGAATGTTATGCTCGGGCCAAAGGGTGTGTTGAAGTTCGTCCTGGAAGCTGTATTCAGAGGAGTACGCCGAGCAAAAGGTCAAGCTTCAAAAATGATTTCATTTCTAATGAGAGAACGTATCGTGCTCACGCTTTCAGAGCTGCATACGCAATCTAGCTCTCATATTCGCATTTAATAGGGGGTTCAAAAAACCGATCCAGGGATTTTTTTGATGTACCACTCTTTTAAATGTTCTAATGAAAACCAAATACATAGATTTAATTGACCAGACGTATTTCTTTCCTCAAGAAGAATTTACGCTGCGTGACGATAACTTACTTTTTCACGGAATTGACTTGATGCAATTGGTCGAGCAGTACGGCTCTCCGCTCAAGTTCATGTACCTGCCTAAGATTTCTGAAAATATCGGAAAGGCGAAGCAGTGGTTTGCGGACGCCTTTCGCAAATACGATTACCACGGATCTTACCATTACTGTTACTGCACCAAGAGTTCGCACTTTCGGCATGTCATTGAGCGTGCACTCGATTCAGGGGTGTACATAGAAACCTCATCAGCCTACGATCTTTCAATCGTTGAGGTCCTTTTGAAGGAAAAGAAAATAAAGCAAGACGACTGGGTGATATGCAACGGGTTCAAGCAAGAGGGATATGTCGATAAGATCGCTCACTTGATGTCTTCAAAGGCAGTCAATGTGCTTCCGGTGCTCGATAATTATGTAGAAATTGATCAGATCAAGGCAAAAACCACAGAGCCCTTCTCGGTAGGAATCCGCATTGCATCAGAAGAGGAACCCAAGTTTGAATTCTATACCTCTCGACTAGGCATTGGATACAAAAACATTGTGCCGTTTTACAAGCAATACATTCAAGACGATCCTCAAGTGTCACTGCGTATGTTGCACTTTTTTATCAATACGGGCATTCGCGATACAGCCTACTATTGGAACGAGCTTCAGAAATGTTTGAAGGTTTATGTCGGATTGAAGAAAATCTGCCCCTCTCTCAAGGCACTCAATATTGGTGGAGGCTTTCCGATTAAGAATTCATTAGCCTTCAATTACGATTACGCCTACATGGTAGATGAGATCGTGAATCAAGTGCGCATCGCATGCGAAGAAGCCGGTATCGAAGTGCCAGACCTCTACACCGAGTTCGGAAGTTACACGGTGGGAGAAAGCGCCGGAACTGTCTATAAAGTGCTCTATCAAAAGCAACAGAACGATAGAGAAAAGTGGAATATGATTGATTCGTCGTTCATTACCACTATGCCAGATTCATGGGCGATTAACAAGCGTTTTATCATGCTTCCACTCAATCGATGGAACGATACCTACGAGCGCGTATTACTTGGTGGAGTCACCTGTGACAGCGACGATTACTACAATTCAGAACAGCACGTCAATGCAATTTATTTGCCGCGCTTTAGTAAGTCGTATCCGCTTTATATCGGATTCTTCCATACCGGTGCCTATCAAGAGACTGTGGGAGGATTCGGAGGATTACAGCACTGCCTGATCCCACAACCGAAATACGTGTTACTCGACAGAGACGAAGAAGGGAACCTTACGACGAAGCTCTTTAAAGGACAACAGACTGCAGATGAATTTTTAACTCAACTTGGATACACCCAATGAAAACATTCGCCGGAATTCCTCAAGAATTCGCAGGAGCTGATCGCTCTAAAGTAACATTGATTCCAGTGGCTTATGACGGAACAAGCACCTGGGGAAAAGGAGCCGACAAGGGGCCCGAAGCCTTTTTAGATGCCGCTGAAAATATGGAACTCTACGACATTGAAACAGGTACAGAGGTCTATAAAGAGGGAATCTATCTGCATCAGACCTTAGAGGGCTTTGCTACGCCAGACGCTATGGTTGAAGCAGTATATGCCAAGTTCAAAGACCAATATACACGGGGTAAGCTCGTGAGCATGATCGGCGGAGAACACTCGGTTTCTATCGGTGCGATACGGGCCACAGCTGAATTCTTTGACGATGTCACCGTGGTGCAACTCGATGCACATACCGATCTCAGAGAATCGTATCTCGGATCAAAATACAATCATGCTTGTGCGCTTTTTGAGGCGCAACAAACCACCAATTTGATCCAGGTAGGGATCCGTTCTATGGATAAGCTCGAGCAAGATCGAGTCGATCCTGAGCGTGTGTTTTATGCCCACGAATTAGAGGCAGATGAATTTTGGATGGACAAGGCGATTGATCTTATGACCGACAACGTCTACATTACTATTGATTTAGATGCCTTTGATCCGTCTATACTTCCGGCAACAGGAACACCTGAGCCAGGAGGAATGCTTTGGTATGAAACACTTTACTTCTTGCAGCGTATTATAAGCGAGAAGAAATTGGTAGGGTTTGACATTGTCGAGCTTTGCCCGAATGAGCACTCAAAGCCTTCAAACTTTTTGGCTGCGAAACTCTATTATAAAATTTTATCCTATCACTTTACAAAAGAAGAATGAGCGTAACGCACTTTATTGAACAGCATTTCAAACACTTCAACGCTGCCGCCTTGGTCGATGCGGCGAAGGGTTATATCGATCAATTAGAACAGGGCAATAAGATGTTGGTGTCTCTCGCCGGAGCAATGAGCACTGCAGAACTCGGACGCATCCTGTCTCCTATGATTCAAGAAGACAAGATTCATATCATCTCTTGTACGGGGGCAAACCTCGAAGAGGATGTGATGAATTTAGTGGCTCATAAGCACTACGAGCGCATTCCAAATTACCGTGACCTGTCTCCTGAGCAAGAGCGCGATTTGCTTGACCGAGGCTTGAACCGTGTAACGGATACTTGTATTCCTGAAGAAGAGGCTTTTCGCGTTCTGCAGAAATATATGTTTAAGCTGTGGAAGTCAGCAGAAGAGAAAGGAGAGCGCTACTTTCCGCATGAATTCCTTTACCAATTGTTGCTCTCGGGAGACCTAGAGGAGCATTTTCAGATTCCGGTAGCGCACTCGTGGATGATGACGGCTGCTAAGAAGAACCTTCCGATGGTTGTTCCGGGCTGGGAGGATTCTACTATGGGAAACATCTTTGCCAGTTACGTCATTAAGGGCGAATTGAAGGCCTCTACCGTAAAATCAGGAATTGAATACATGACCTTCTTGGCCGATTGGTACACCAAGCAAAACCAGGTAGGGTTCTTTCAAATTGGCGGAGGTATTGCCGGAGATTTTCCAATCTGCGTAGTACCGATGTTGTATCAAGACCTTGAGCTCGAGCAAACGCCTTTTTGGAGTTATTTCTGTCAAATCAGTGATTCAACCACAAGTTACGGGTCTTACTCAGGGGCGGTTCCGAACGAGAAGATCACCTGGGGTAAATTGGATATTGACACTCCAAAATTTATTATAGAATCTGACGCTACCATTGTCGCACCATTAGTTTTTGCATATATCTTAGGATACTAAATGAAACGAGTCATAATTGATTACAAAAAGCTCTCTTCTGAGCAGAAACAGGCCTTCTCTGATTTGTACAGCGAAGGTTATGGAGACAATGAATTGATGACCTTAACCATGGGTGACGGTTCACGTGTAAGCTGCCTGCCTATGTCTTTTGATGACACTTCTTTCTTGGTTAAGATCGGCTCAGTTTCAAAAGACTTCTGGGACGCCGATTTTCTCGATAGCATTGAACCTGTCGACGATGTCGATTTCGACGACGATTAAACTGGATTAAGATTTTGTAAGGGTTTGTGAGGGTGCGCGAATAGGGATTGTACCTTTAAAACAAAAATGCAACACCTCATTCACAAAGCAGACCAACGCGGGACGGCCAATTTCGGATGGCTCAAGTCTTTCCATAGTTTTAGTTTCGGATCGTATTACAATCCTGATAACATGCAATTTGGCGCGTTACGGGTGCTCAACGACGATTGGGTTGAACCTGCTGCAGGATTTCCGAAGCACGGCCACCGTGATATGGAGATTGTCTCCATTCCGCTTTCAGGAGATCTGAAGCACCAGGATAGCACCGGGACGGCTGCGGTTATTCGATCAGGAGATGTACAAGTGATGAGTGCCGGGACTGGAATTGAACACAGTGAGTTCAATGCGAGTAGGGAAGAGCCCGTCGCTTTTCTTCAAATCTGGGTGCTTCCGCGTGAAAAAGGAGTGCAACCGCGTTATCAGCAGCTGACCTTGCCACAACCCTTTCCGCAAAACCATTGGGTTCAGGTCGTTTCTCCGAATCCGGATGACGATGGGGTATACGTTCACCAAGACGCCTGGTTTTCTATGGTGCATATTAGCGATGGTACTCCTTTAGAGTATGCATTGAAGGCGCCAGAATCGCACGGGGTTTATTTCTTTGTGATTGAGGGAGCACTAGAGGCTGAAGGGGTGCGATTAGACCGTCGAGACGCCATAGGAGTTTGGGAGGCCTCTAAAATTAATTTAGACGCAAAAGCTGATTCGAAAGTGCTTGCCATAGAGGTTCCGATGGGGGCGAATTAATAGCTTTTATCGTCGCATTTTGTCTAAATTTGCGCCCATGATTGCTACCATCTGCCGCAAGGCTCATTTTAATGCTGCTCATCGATTACACAATCCGAAATGGAGTGATGCCAAAAACGTTGAGGTATTCGGAAAATGCAATAGTGCACATTTTCACGGGCATAATTTCGACCTTGAGGTACGCGTTCGTGGAGAGGTAGATCCCGATACTGGTTTTGTGATAGACTTAGGTGTTCTAGGTGGCATTATCAAAGAGCACATCGAAGATCGGTTCGATCACAAGAACCTCAATCTTGATTGCGAAGAGTTCAGTGATCTATTGCCTTCTACAGAACACTTTGTGAAAGTAATTTACGATATTTTAAAGCCCATTCTGGGTGCTCAATATCAATTGCACATTACACTTTTTGAGACCGCAAAGAATGCTGCCGAGTATGGAGATTGGTAGGCTATAAGGCTTCTAATATCTGCTCGAGAGCCATTCCTCTAGAACCTTTTATTAGTAAGTTGAGCGCTCGTACTTCTTTGGGAAGTGCCGAGATAAATTCTGCTGTGCTCGAATAGGTTTGACCTGAATTATGAGTTGCTGAAAAGTGTTCTCCTACGAGATAGACATGCTCAAAACCGAGAGACTGAACGAAGTCTACAATGTTTTGGTGTTCGTGAGCAGTAGCTTCTCCGAGCTCGAACATGTCTCCAAGAATCACGCCTTTGTGTTTCCAGTCAAGTGCATCGAAAACTTTTAAGGCCGAAAGCATACTGCTGGGGTTCGCATTATAGGCGTCTAATAATATCTTTTGCTGACCACGCTCAACAATCTCTGACCGCATGTTTGAAGGAACATAAGCCTTGATTCCTCTTATCGCATCAGCTGCTGGCACCTCAAAATAGCTTCCAATACTTAAGGCTGCGGCACAATTAACGGCATTGTACGATCCGAACAACAAGCTTTCAAAGGCTTGATCTTGATACGAAGCGCGTAAATGAGGGGCTTCAGCTAAAAGAGTTAAGTTACATGCAGTGGTTGAAGCATTGGGATCGCAAATTCCATAAGGGACCTTCTGCGTATGGTGAACAAGAGCGTCTACTTGAATGGGATCTTGGCTGTTGTAAAAGAGGACCCCTTCTTTCGCCTTAAGGTGATTATAAAGCTCTTGTTTTCCCTTAATCACACCCTCGACACCCCCAAAACCTTCTAGATGCGCCTTGCCAAAATTGGTGATCATCCCATGAGTGGGGTCTGCAATTTTTGCGAGAACCGCAATTTCTCCTTGATGATTGGCTCCCATTTCAATCACTGCCATCTCATGCTTGGGTTTCAAACCTAGAAGGGTGAGGGGGACACCGATGTGATTATTGAGGTTCCCTTGAGTGACTAAAACCTGGTATTTTTGACTCAACACACTGTATATAAGCTCTTTAGTGGTAGTCTTGCCATTACTTCCGGTTAAAGCGATCACCGGAATATCAAAGGTTTTTCTATGAAAATGGGCCAATTCTTGTAAGGTGACGAGCGGATCATCAACAGCTATAAGTTGAGGATGATCTGAAGAAAAGGTGTTGCTTACTACAGCGTAATGCGCCCCTTGATTCAGTGCCTCAAGGGCAAATTCATCTGCATTGAATGCAGGCCCTTTCAAGGCAAAAAAGAGCTGCCCCTTTTGGAGTGTTCTCGTATCAGTACTTACCCCGTTACTCTCTAAAAAAAGACGATGAAGCTCTTGAATTTGCATATAGATTTCTTGAGGATATAAAGATACGTATTGAACGAATGTTCGTATTTTAAAGTTTTGATTTAAACGGTACCCATGCGTAAACTATTGGCATTTTTCTTCTTTCTCCCTGTTTCTTTTTTTGTTCAAAGTCAAGAAGATGTACTTCAGAATGCGGCGGTTCCGTGGATTCGCATACCCGCCGACATTAGGGCCTCAGGTATGGGAGATACTGGGGTTGCCACAGAGGCCGATGTGAATGCCGCACGTTGGAATCCGGCAAAATTGGTTTGGTTGGGGCATACTACTGAATTGGGGATATCCTACTTGCCTTACCTCAGAACCTTGATCAATGATGCCTTTTTGTTGGGGGCTAATTACGCCAAGCGCATCAATGACGAGAGTAGTCTGGCCGTAGGATTCACCTATTTTACGATCGGAGAGGTAGAGCTCAGAGAAACCATCGATCAAGAGGCGTTATTTGTTCAGCCAAACACGTTTACCCTTGATGTTGCCTATGGATTGCAGCTCAACGATGAAATTTCAGTTGGAGCAGGATTGCGCTTTATTAGCGACAACCAGCAAACGCCAGACGACCTCACGAGTGATCGAGCCGGAAATGCTCTTGCGGCAGATGCGGGTGTTTTTTATCGCTCTAGGCTGCGTATCACCGAAGGAAACGACACACGCTGGAGAGCGGGTATTGCTCTGACGCAAATCGGAACGCCTATTTCTTATGTTTCAGACGGACCTGAGTCTCCGTTACCTTCAACACTGCGCTTTGGAGTTGGCCGTGACATCATCTACGATTACGACTCTATGCTCTCCCTAACGCTCGAAGCGAATACTTTGGTAGTCGATGTTGCTGATCGTTCATGGGGAGTAGGATTAGGAGGTGAATATGTTTTTAGAGGAGATTTATTTTTGCGATCTGGGTACTACATAGATACCGCCTCAAACACCGATAGAAACTACTTAACATTGGGTGCTGGAGTGCGCCGTGGAAACCTCTTGGTAGATATGTCGTATTTGTTTTCAACAAGTAGAGTTGTCAATCCTTTTGAGAACACTTTGAGGCTTGGTGTAACATTTAGTTTTGGTCAAAGATTCTATCATTATTAATGGCCGATTTCGCATCGAAAACGATCTAATTTTGTCTTATTTTTGCGACTACCAATAGTGACTTCATGAAAAAGATTACGAAAGAGACCTACATTCAGTGGTACGAAGACATGTTGTTCTGGAGAAAATTCGAGGACAAGTTGGCCGCTGTATATATCCAACAAAAAGTAAGAGGATTTTTACACCTATATAACGGTCAAGAAGGATTGTTAGCAGGATCATTGCACGCTATGGACCTGACAAAGGACCGTATGATTACGGCCTATCGTAACCACGTTCAACCGATTGGTATGGGAGTGGATCCGAAGCGTGTTATGGCGGAGTTGTACGGTAAGGTCACCGGTACCTCAAAAGGAATGGGTGGATCAATGCACATCTTTTCTAAAGAGCATCGTTTTTATGGCGGTCACGGTATTGTTGGTGGTCAGATACCTCTAGGAGCAGGCCTAGCTTTTGCCGATAAGTATTTCGATCGCGATTCTGTGACATTAACGTATATGGGCGACGGTGCAGTCCGTCAAGGTTCACTTCACGAAACCTTTAACTTGGCCATGTTATGGCAACTTCCTGTAGTGTTTATTTGTGAAAATAACGGATACGCTATGGGTACCTCAGTGGCTAGAACAACTTACGATACGGATATTTATAAACTCGGTCTTGGATACGGAATGCCTTGCTCTGCTTTTGATGGAATGGATCCGGCTGCATCGGCAGAGGCTGTTTCAGAGGCTATTGAACGCGCACGTTCAGGAGGAGGACCTACTTTCTTAGAAGCAAAAACGTATCGCTACCGCGGACACTCGATGTCAGATGCACAGCATTACCGTACAAAAGAAGAGGTAAAAGAATACCAAAAAATAGACCCGATCACGCAGGTAAAAGAGCTCATCTTACAGAAGAAGTGGTTGAACGAAGACCAGATCAAAGAAATTGATCAGCGTGTGAAGGCATTAGTAGCCGAATGTGAGGAGTTTGCTGAGAATTCAGACTTCCCACCAATCGAGCAATTATACGATACGGTTTACGAACAGAAAGACTATCCATTTTTAGCACATAAACTCTAAAAAACTAGCATGGCTGAAGTAGTGAATATGCCACGTTTGAGCGATACCATGGAAGAGGGTACCGTTGCAAAATGGCTTAAAAAGGTGGGAGACGCAATTGAAGAAGGAGATATTCTAGCAGAAATTGAGACCGACAAGGCGACCATGGAATTTGAGTCGTTTTACTCAGGAACCTTACTGCATATTGGAATTCCTGAGGGTGAAGGAGCTCCTGTTGATTCACTGCTCGCTATCATAGGTGAACAAGGAGAGGACATCTCAGGTTTACTCTCTGGGGGAGCGTCAGCGCCCCCAACTCCAGCATCTACTGCTGAGGTAGCCGCTGCGTCACCTGCGACTGAAGAAAAGGCCACGACTCCGGCAGCTACTGCCATTCCAGAAGGTGTTGAGATCGTGACCATGCCGCGTTTAAGTGATACCATGGAAGAAGGAACTGTAGCGACTTGGCTTAAAAAAGTGGGTGATACAGTTGAAGAAGGAGATATTTTAGCTGAAATAGAGACCGATAAGGCGACTATGGAATTCGAGTCTTTCTACTCAGGAACACTCTTACATATCGGAATCCAAGAAGGGCAATCTGCCCCCGTTGATGATGTATTGGCGATTATAGGCCCTGCAGGAACAGACGTGAGTGCTGTTCTTTCAGGGGGTAATTCTGCTGCACCAGCAGCTCAGGCCGTTGCCTCTGCATCAGCTGCTGCACCAGCTGCAGTTTCTGTACCTGCTGAAGCTTCAAGTCAAACGGTTCAAACCACATCAACTAGTGGTGGACGTGTTTTAGCCTCACCCTTGGCGAAACGTATTGCAGCAGAGAAAGGTATTGATCTTTCGCAACTAAAAGGTTCTGGAGAGAATGGGCGTATCATACGTCGCGATTTAGAAGGCGTAACAGCCTCGCAGCCTGCGAGTGCACCAGTGCCTTCTGCCGCAACAGCCCCTTCGGCCCCTGCCGTTCAGCCTCTAGTCGGTCAAGAATCTGTAGAGAGCGTTAAGAACTCTCAGATGAGAAAGGTGATTGCCAAGCGCTTAAGTGAGTCAAAATTCACTGCACCTCATTACTACTTGACTATTGAAGTCGAAATGGATGAGGCCAAAGCTGCTCGTTCGAGTATGAATGAATTGCCAGACACCAAAGTTTCATTCAACGATATGGTGCTAAAAGCATGCGCTATGGCACTTTTAAAACACAAACAGGTAAATACGACCTGGAAAGACGATCATACCCTTTTCAACCATCACGTTCATTTAGGTGTTGCGGTGGCTGTTGAGGACGGATTGGTGGTACCGGTAATACGTCATGCCGATCAGCTTTCATTGAGCAACATTGGCGCCCAGGTAAAAGATATGGCTGGACGTGCACGTACCAAAAAACTCACCCCAGCAGAAATGGAGGGTAGCACTTTTACAGTGTCAAATCTAGGAATGTTCGGAATCGAAGAATTTACATCGATCATTAACCAACCCAACTCGGCAATTTTGTCGGTTGGCGCTATCGTTGAAAAGGCGGTAGTAAGAGATGGGCAGATTGCGATTAGAAGCATGATGAAGCTCACACTGGCCTGCGACCACAGAACGGTCGATGGTGCCACTGGTGCTCAATTCTTGCAGACGCTTAAAACCTATCTAGAGCATCCGGTAACGATGCTCGCTTAATAGTAATTCACACACGAGTATATTGAAGAAAGCATTCTCCATTGGGGAATGCTTTTTTGTTAATTTCAAGGTGTATTTAAAACGTTTAAAGTGGGATATTTCATTGTTACGGGTGCAAGTAGGGGTATAGGATTAGAAACAGTAAGGGTATTGCTAAACGAAGGGCACCGGGTATTAACGCTTTCGCGTTCTGCAGTGAAGTTGCAGCATGAGCGCTTAGATTTACTTCAATCTTGCAGTTTAGACCTTTCAGCCAATGACTTCTCAGAGGTCGAAAAGGCTATCGCTGATTGGCCTAGAGTTGACGGATTGATTCACAATGCAGGAGCCTTTTTAAACAAACCTTTTGCTTCCACTACTATGGACGATTTTAAAACGGTATACAGCGTCAATGTCTTTGCCGTAGCAGGACTGACTCAGGCGATCGATTCAAAGCTAGAGAAAGGTGCGCACGTTCTAGGGATTAGTTCAATGGGGGGTGTACAGGGCAGCGCAAAATTTCCTGGGCTGTCGGCTTACAGCTCGAGTAAAGGAGCGCTTATAACCTTATTTGAATTGCTTGCTGAAGAGTATAAAACCCGCGAGGTTTGTTTCAATAGCCTCGCTTTGGGCGCAGTGCAGACTGAGATGCTCGAGGCAGCTTTTCCGGGTCTTAAGGCTCCTGTAAGTGCTAAACAGATGGGGGCCTATATAGCAGATTTTGTTCAGCACGGTCATCAGTATTACAATGGTAAAGTGCTACCAGTAAGCAGCTCAACCCCCTAATTATATATGATTGAAGTTCTTGGTCGATACTTACCAGAAGCGGCAATTATTCCTTGTTTTGAACTCATCAAAAAGCATGGGGTTCACTTGAAGATCGTCGATCAGCGTTTAACGCGTCACGGTGACTATAGAAAACTTCCGGGCGGGGGCCATTTGATTACTATTAATGCGGGCCCTAACCCCTATAGGTTTTTGATTACACTCATTCACGAGTTGGCGCATCTAGTGGCATTCATTGAATACGGGCAACGGATTGCCCCACATGGAATAGAATGGAAGTCCACCTTCAAAGAGATGATGCTTCCCTTCATCAACCCTGCCGTTTTTCCGAAAGACTTGCTGCCTGTGCTTGCAACACATTTTAAAAACCCTAAAGCCAGCAGTAGTGGTGATCCTGTTTTGGATAAGTCTCTCGCCCTATACGATACCGACATCATCGGAGTTTTTATCGAAGATCTCGCAGAAGGGGCCCTTTTTTCATATCGCGAAAATCGTACATTTAGGAAGGGAATGAAGCGACGAAAACGCTTTGAGTGTATTGAAATCGCCACCCAAAAAATGTATCTATTTCAACCTAACGCTCGGGTTATCCCGCTATCTCATGACAACGAATCAAGAAGATCACATTAAGCAAAATGCTAAGGGATTTGTGCAGAGTATACAGGTGTTTCTTAAGGAACTCTTGGATATT
Organism: Flavobacteriaceae bacterium; assembly: GCA_023264015.1. GTDB lineage: Bacteria > Bacteroidota > Bacteroidia > Flavobacteriales > Flavobacteriaceae > UBA3478. Next base: position 27,170 of record JALQTJ010000016.1, read on the forward strand.
CGAACCAATACCGATATGCAGGCCACCCGGGATTCAATCATCGCTGACATTCCATTTAAAGGCCATACCTCTTGGATTTTAATTAGCTCAATATTCATTGCCTCTATAGGACTTAACGCTAACTCTACCGCAGTAGTTATTGGGGCGATGCTTATTTCACCCCTTATGGGTCCGATATTAGGGCTTGGTTTCTCGTTGGCTACAAACGATATTGATCTGCTCAACCGATCACTCAAGAACTTCTTAGTGATGGTGGGCTTATCGGTGGTAACCGCCTATCTCTTTTTTGCCCTCTTTCCATTACGTGATGAGAGCTCAGAGCTTTTAGCACGTGTAAGGCCAGACATTCGCGATGTTTTGATTGGATTCTTTGGGGGGGTAGCGCTTGTTGTTGCCCGCGCGAAAAAGGG
>JALQTJ010000017.1 GCA_023264015.1 Flavobacteriaceae bacterium
CGCGCTTGTCTTCACGGCCCTTCTCAATCTCGAAGATAGAGCTACGCTTGCGGCCTATCGTCTTCTGAACTACCTCGTCAATCTCTTTGATCGAAGCGCGTAGTTTTTTGATACGGCTCTCATAAGAAAGATCCTTCTCGTAAGAGTTTTGAAGCTCAGGATATTCTACATACTCAGGGAAGGCCTCTACAATCCGCTTCAAAATGAAAAAGTCTTCAGAAGATAGTTGTTGTTGAATTTTGCGCTCTTCTTTTATAATGGCTTGATCCAATCCCACAAAGGTTCGTGTTCTAAATAAAGGGAGGAGCAAAAACAGAGAAGCGCCAATCAACACATAAGCCCAACCCGGCAACCCCTCTGACAGACTAAGGTCGTATTCTCGATACTCTAGACCCAACAAGTCGACCTCATTAACCACATGATATCGCGGTTGATTAGTTGACATATTGCTTACCATCAAAAAGCGAGCGGTCTCTCTGTTGTAGGCAAGAATGTCTGTATACTGCTGCAGCCTGATTTTATCTGCCTTGAAGTGATGATACGCCTTTAGATTCACTAAATCAAAGGTCCAAATACCCCAATTACTGTAAAGCATAGGCAGCTTATAGTACTCAAAGTTTTTGTATTCAGCAATACTGCGCTCTGTTTCATCAAAAGTGGTTAGAAGTGTCTCAAAAGAGCCAGTGGTTTCCCACTCGTTTGAGGGATCAAACCGAATAATGTCTGAATGCCTCCCCAAGGTTTCAACGCCATTCGAAAAGTAGGTATACACACCTAGTGCAACGTGAACAGACTTACTAATTGAGTCATACTGAATGAGACTCTTAGATCTAGGTTTAGGCAAAGGGTCTTCAATAGGAACAACATTCCATTCTCTAAAATTCTCTTTAAAGGCAATGAGCTTATCGTTATACGAGAATTCGCCATAGCCTCCAAAAGAAAAAATAGTATCGGCAACCGAAATTTTAGCTTCACCAAACCTGCTCATAAAACGATAAGAGTTGTCAAGCTTGGTGATGGTATCTTTATCTTTATTATACTTGTACACCACGCCTCCTCCGCTAGATAAGAGGTATGTTTTATTGTCGTTTTCTAGGCTTGGAACGGGGTCCATGCGATACAAGTCGAGATTGAAATTGTGCTTTCTTGTAGTGAATGCATCCCCGTCTGTAGTGTAATAAATACTATCTCCTGATATGATAGAGAATCCGTCTCTATAATTGGTCACAATAACCCGGTATTTCTGTAACCCATTTGGAGGAGCTAACAGCAACGCACACAGTAGTGAAACCAGAAACATATAGGAATATTATGGGGTTGTTATTGTAAATATATAGTAAAATTCAAGCCCTAAATGTTAAAAATAAAACTGCTTTAAAGATCCTAGAAAGATGACGCCAATGGCTTAATTTTACCTGGATTTACCTCTATTATTCTATGCTCGAGAAAAAGACAACCGTTTATGAAAGCAGTGTGCTCATCGGAGCTATTCGGCGCGATCAGCCTGCTGAAAAGGTTGAAGAGTATTTAGACGAGCTCGAGTTTTTGACCTACACCGCAGGAGGTGAAGTGAAAAAGCGGTTCGTACAGCGCATTGACCTTCCCAACCCAAAAACATACCTTGGCTCTGGTAAAATTGAAGAAATCGCGGCCTACGTTGAAGCGCAAGAAATTGGCTCGGTGATCTTTGACGACGAGTTAACTCCCGCCCAGCAAAACAATATCGAGAAACTGCTTCGCTGCAAAATTCTCGATCGTACAGGACTCATCTTAGATATTTTTGCGCAACGCGCTCAAACCAGTTATGCGCGAACCCAGGTAGAGCTGGCGCAATATGAATATTTACTCCCTAGATTGACCGGACTGTGGACCCACCTAGAGCGACAGCGTGGGGGTATCGGAATGCGTGGTCCTGGAGAGACTGAGATAGAGACCGACCGCCGAATTGTACGCGATCGAATTGCGCTTCTCAAAAAGAAATTAGAAAAAATCGATCGCCAAATGGAAACCCAGCGGGGCAATCGTGGCGCTTTAGTTCGTGTGGCGCTTGTGGGGTACACCAACGTGGGTAAGTCAACCCTCATGAATGTGATTTCTAAAAGTGAGGTCTTCGCAGAAAACAAACTGTTTGCTACACTAGATACCACGGTGCGCAAAGTAGTGCTAGGAAACCTGCCCTTCTTACTTAGTGATACGGTGGGATTTATCCGCAAGCTGCCTACCCAGCTGGTAGAAAGTTTCAAGAGCACCCTTGATGAGGTTCGTGAGGCGGATCTCTTACTCCATGTAGTAGACATTTCTCATGGGCAGTTCATGGAGCACATCGATGCAGTAAACCAAATCTTACGTGAAATCGATTGCGAAGGAAAGCCAACCGTCATGGTCTTCAATAAAATTGATCAATACACCCCAGAGGAGTTTGATGAAGACGATTTAGTGGAAGAACGCGACTCGAGACATTACACCCTCGAAGAATGGCAAAATACGTGGTACAATAAGATAGGTGACAAGGCGGTTTTCATATCAGCCATCAACAAAGAAAACTTAGAGCACTTCAAAAAAAGTGTCTATAAAGCTATTCGTGAAATTCACGTCACGCGCTTTCCTTACAACAACTTCTTATATCCTGAACACTTAGATCAGTACGGAGCCCCTGAAGATTAAAGTGGAACCGCCGAACAAGCCTCTCCGTACATCAGCTTTTTAACGACCTTTTTTAAGGCCATGGCAGCGCTGACATAGGCCTGGTCAGGCACGGGTTTCTTTGAACACCCCTTGAGGATGACCGGGGCGTCTTTATAAATTGAAAAATCAACTTTGGCCAAAGCGCGTTCGTAAAGGACCACTTCGAGCTGCTCAAGATCTCCTACGATTACGGTTTCAGCGATGGGCGAAAGAGTGGTGGTAACTAAGGCATAGGTCCATTGTGGAAGTATGGTGTCGCTACTGCAATGCAGGGCAATATGTGCTCCTCTATACCTTTCAAGGTCTGCTGCCTTGAGTGCATTTCTGAACGAAGATTCTCTTAGTAATTCTCCCTCTTCAAACCATTGCGCCACATCTAAGGTCGTACGAGCACCCTCAACATACAGCGCTTCAAGATCAAAGGTCTTCAAGGGGCTGTTCGCCACCCGGTTTACTATGGATTCTTCAGCACTTGACATGATTACAGCAATCCGAGCTCTAATTTGGCTTCTTCGCTCATTAAGTCTTGTGTCCAAGGCGGATCGAAAGTGATCTCTACCTCAACATCTTTAATCTCGTCTATCGATTTTACCTTCTCTTCGACCTCAACAGGTAGGGTTTCGGCCACCGGACAGTTGGGAGAAGTCAATGTCATCAAAATACGCACCTCATTGTCTTCATTAACGAGCACATCGTAAATCAATCCAAGTTCGTAGATATCCACAGGAATCTCGGGGTCAAAGATGGTTTTTAGCACCTTGACGATTTTTTCTCCTAAGGCTGAAGTGTCTTGTGTTTCACTCATAGCTACTCTTCAATTTGGGTTTGATAGGCAACGGCATATAGCCTGATTTGTTTGATCATGCTCACGAGCCCGTTAGCACGGGTCGGAGACAAATGTTCTTTGAGACCGATCTGATCGATGAAATACAGCTCGGCGTCAAGGATGTCTTTAGGGTGTTGTCCGCTAAACACCCGCAGCAATAGCGCTATGATTCCCTTAGTAATAATGGCGTCACTATCTGCGGTAAACTCAATCGCATTGTCTTTGAGTTCCGCAAAGACCCACACCTTGCTTTGACAGCCTTTAATAGTGTATTCGTCTGTCTTATACTGCTCGTCTATCAGTTGTAATGACTTACCAAGCTCGATCATGTATTCATAGCGCTGCATCCAATCATCGAACATGCTAAATTCGTCTATGATTTCGTCTTGAATGTCATTTATCGATTGATGTTGGCTCATGAATTCGTCATTTATTGGAGCATGCTCACGGCCTTTTTGACCGCCTCTACTAAGCTATCAATTTCTTCTTTGGTATTGTAAAAAGCAAAACTTGCTCGCACCGTACCTGGTATTTGAAAATGGTGCATCACCGGCTGAGCACAATGGTGTCCGGTTCGAACAGCTACTCCGAGTTTATCCAAAATCGCCCCAATATCATAAGGATGAATGCTGCCCACATTAAATGAGATTACTGAAGCCTTGTTCTCAGCCTCTCCAATAATGCGCAGCCCTTCAATCTGTTTCAATTGGTCAGTGGCATAGACCAAAAGCTCGTGCTCGTATGCGGCGATCTGATCAAAGCCTATGGCATTCATATAGTCGATAGCAGCCCCGAAAGCGATGCCCCCTGCGATATTAGGAGTGCCCGCCTCAAACTTGTGCGGAAGTCCGGCATAGGTCGTCTTCTCAAAGCTGACTTCGGCGATCATCTCTCCTCCGCCTTGGTAGGGCGGAAGCTTTTCAAGCCAAGCGCGCTTTCCGTATAGCAATCCGACCCCCGTTGGTCCGCAAACCTTATGCGCTGAGATGGTGTAAAAATCAACGTCTAACTTTTGCACATCAGCCTTAAAGTGAGGCGCAGCTTGAGCGCCATCAATCAACACGGCGGCACCAACAGAATGTGCTTTCTTGATAATCTCTTCAATAGGATTTATCGATCCTAAAGCGTTTGAAACATGATTGCAAAAGACAAGTTTAGTCTTTGAATTTAAGAGCTTGTCGAAGGTCTCCATGTCAAGCTCTCCACGCTCATTCATCGGAACAACTTTCAGGCTTGAGCCCGTTTTCTCGCACAGCATTTGCCAAGGCACTATGTTCGAATGGTGTTCCATTTCTGAGACCATTAGCTCGTCGTCTGGCCCTAGCAATGCTTGAAAACCATTCGCTACCAGATTGATCGAATGGGTGGTACCCGAGGTAAAAATAATTTCTGAAGCTTCTTTCGCATTCAAATGCGCCCTCAATGTTTCTCTAGCTTTTTCGTAGGCATCCGTAGCCTCTTGTGAGAGCGTATGAACTCCACGATGTATATTGGCGTTATAGCGCGAATAATAATCTGCTATAACGTCAATGACCTGCTTTGGAGTCTGAGAGGTGGCGGCATTGTCAAAATAGACCAACGGCCTTCCATTGACCTCGCGATTCAGAATCGGAAAGTCTTTACGGATAGCCTGAACGTCAAACGTCGTGTTGGTCATAAGTAACTTTTAAAGGTCGAATCCTAGTCGAACGCCAAGCTTGTCTGCGACAACTTGCTTCACACGGCGCTCTAAAGCGTTGTTTTTCACAGACTCAAGAACGTTGTTTGCAAATGCATACATCAGCAACGCGCGAGACTCTTTCTCAGGAATCCCTCTTGATCTCAAGTAAAACAGGGCGTCTTCGTCAAGTTGACCGATAGTACATCCGTGCGAACAGCGGACGTCGTCTGCAAAGATCTCGAGCTGTGGCTTAGTGTTGACCGTCGCTTTGTCGTTAATCAACAAGTTGTTGTTCTGCTGAAAAGCATTAATTTTTTGCGCAATCTGATCGACAATAATCTTTCCGTTGAATACCCCGACAGAGCGATCGTCGTATACTCCCTTGTAATCTTGGTGGCTCTCACAATTCGGTTGAGCGTGGTGCACCAAAGTATAATGATCAATATGCTGACGCTCTGATGCCAAGGTAACCCCTTTCAACACCGAGTTACAATGTTCTCCGTTTTGGTAAAAATTCAAGTTGTTTCGAACCAGTTTGTTTCCGAAAGCTAGGGTGTGTACGCGCACTTCACTGCCTTCTTTTTGATCGATATAGGTGTTGTCAACTAGCGATGCAGTGAGTTGGTCGTTTTGAAATTTGTAGTAATCTAGAATAGCGTTCTTAGCCGCATAAATCTCAGTAACCGAATTCGTAAAGGCTTCAATCGGAGCAAGTGCTTGATGGCGCTCTATAATTTGAGCCTCTGCCCCTTCTTCTAAAACGATGAGGTTTCTCGGCTGCAGCAAAATCTGAGGGGTCGCCCCAGTGGCAAAATGCACAATTTCAATTGGCTTTAGAGGGGCTTTGCCTTTTGGAATAAATATATAAGCGCCTTCGTTCGCAAACGAAGTATTGAGGTTGGTGAGGGCGTCTTTTTGATTCGCTACCTTATTGAAGTACGTGTCTATAACATGCTTGTATTTCGGCTTTTCAATCGCAGCGCTGAACAAGCAGACGTCTACTCCATCATGAGTGGTTTCTGATAAAAATGAACTGTATTGCCCATCTACAAAAACGATCTTGAAGGTCTCTATTTCGTGTAAAAAATACTGACGAATATTGGCATACTCAATAGCGGGCTTGGCCTTAGGAAAAATACTGTAATCCGTTGCCAACAGGTCTTGCAATGAAGTGTACTTCCATGCCTCGAGCTTCTTGTTAGGGAATCCCTGCTTCTCAAAACGCTTGAGTGCTTCAGTGCGTATTTCGTGGACCGGATCGTTTACATTGACCTGGTCTTCAAAGGCAATAAAAGACGATAAGAGCTTATCTGTAAGATCCATAATTAGTCGTTTTCTGCTTTGATCCAGTCGTATCCTTTTTCTTCTAGTTCTTTGGCCAGCTCTTTGGTTCCTGATTTCACGATGCGACCATTGTACAACACGTGAACGTGATCGGGAACGATATAATCTAACAGGCGCTGATAGTGGGTGATGACCACAATTGCGTTGTCTTTGTTTCTCAATTTATTGACCCCATTTGCGACAATGCGAAGGGCGTCAATATCCAGACCTGAATCGGTCTCATCGAGAATAGCAAGCTTTGGCTCAAGCATCGCCATTTGAAAAATTTCGTTTCGCTTCTTTTCTCCTCCCGAGAATCCTTCGTTCAAAGAGCGCGATAAGAACTTGCGATCTATTTCGAGCAGCGCTGATTTCTCTCGAATTTTAGAGAGCATCTCGTTAGCTGGCATCTCTTCAAGACCTCTAGCCTTACGAGATTCATTGATAGAAGCCTTGATAAAATTCGTTACCGTAACCCCTGGTATTTCAACAGGGTATTGAAACGATAGAAAAACCCCGGCGTGGGCGCGCTCTTCTGGGTCAAGATCAAGTAAGTCTTGTTGGTCTAAGCTAACCTTACCGTCAGTTACCTCGAAATCTTCGCGACCTGCAATAACCGAGGCCAAGGTGCTTTTTCCTGAACCGTTCGGACCCATTATAGCGTGTACCTCTCCGGGCTTCACGTCTAGGCTAATTCCTTTTAATATTTCTTTTTCTTCAACTCTTGCGTGAAGGTTTTCAATGTGCAACATGATCAATCTTATTTATCCTACTGAGCCTTCAAGGCTGATTTCTAACAATTTTTGGGCCTCTACGGCAAACTCCATCGGCAGCTTGTTCAGCACCTCTTTACTGAATCCGTTTACAATAAGGGCTATAGCTTTTTCGGTATCTATTCCGCGCTGATTGCAGTAGAAGATCTGATCTTCTCCGATTTTACTTGTGGTCGCCTCGTGCTCGATTTGAGCCGACTTGTTCTTGGCCTCGATATAAGGGAAGGTGTGTGCGCCACACTGATTTCCCATGAGTAGCGAGTCACACTGGGAGAAATTTCTGGCGTTTTCGGCTCTTGATTGTATTTGAACCAACCCGCGGTAACTGTTTTGAGAGCGTCCGGCAGATATTCCTTTCGATATAATTGTGCTTTTGGTATTCTTTCCGAGGTGAACCATTTTGGTTCCGGTATCGGCTTGCTGGAAGTTGTTGGTCACCGCGATCGAATAAAACTCTCCTATAGAATTATCTCCCTTCAGAATACAAGACGGATACTTCCAGGTAACAGCAGAACCGGTTTCAACTTGCGTCCAAGAAATCTTAGCGTTGCGCTCGCAAAGCCCTCTCTTCGTTACAAAATTGTACACGCCCCCTTTTCCTTCTTTGTCTCCAGGGAACCAGTTCTGAACCGTAGAGTATTTAATTTCAGCATCGTCTAATGCGATGAGTTCTACTACTGCAGCGTGCAATTGATTCTCGTCGCGAGAAGGAGCGGTACAGCCCTCTAGATAACTCACATAACTCCCTTGATCAGCTACAACCAAGGTGCGCTCGAACTGTCCGGTACCCGCCTGATTAATTCTAAAGTAGGTCGAAAGCTCCATCGGGCATTTCACCCCTTTCGGAATATAGCAGAAGCTTCCGTCTGAGAAAACGGCAGAGTTTAGAGCTGCATAAAAATTGTCTCTTGGCGGAACCACAGAGCCAATGTACTTTTTCACCAGCTCAGGGTGTTCTTTAATGGCTTCTGAGATCGAACAGAAAATGATTCCTTTCTCGGCCAAGGTCTTTTTAAAAGTCGTGGCAACAGAAACCGAATCCATTACGACGTCTACCGCTACACCAGTCAATTTCTTTTGCTCATCGAGCGAAATGCCCAGGCGCTTGAATGTATCTAGTAGCTCGGGGTCTACCTCGTCCAGGCTGTCGTATTTCGGTTTTTTGTTTGGTGCAGAATAATAAGAGATGTCTTGAAAATCTGGCTTAGCATAATGCACATTGGCCCATTCCGGCTCGGTCATTTTTTGCCATTGCTTAAAAGCCTCTAGGCGCCATTCGGTCATCCATTTTGGCTCTTCTTTCTTTTCAGAGATTGCACGAACAATTTCTTCATTGAGACCCTTTGGAAAGGTATCCGATTCTATATCAGTGTAAAAACCGTACGCATATTCCTTAGTCTCTAACTCTTTCTTTAATTCTTCTTCTGTATAGGCCATAGCGTTCTTTTTGTATGGACTGGCTAGAGCGAAAAACTCTCACCACATCCGCAGGTTCGTTGTGCATTAGGATTGTTAAATACAAACCCTTTGCCGTTTAATCCGCCCGAATACTCTAGAGTGGTACCTACCAAATAGAGAAAACTCTTTTTGTCAACGGCGATGCGCACATCGTTGTCTTCGAATACTTTATCGCTCTCATCGAGCGAGTTGTCAAACTTGAGTTCGTAAGTAAGGCCGCTGCATCCACCGCTTTTCACCCCAACTCTCACAAAGTCGGTAGCGGCATCAAACCCTTCTTCAGTCATCAGGGTTCGAACTTTATCGCGAGCCGAAGTAGCAACTTTGATCATAAAATTTGATTTTTTCGACACTGCAAAGATAAACCAAAGCCCCGTTTTTTCACAGGTTTTGAACAAAACGGCTGCATTATTTAATGTGGTATTTTTGCGTCAAGTATTGCCCAGATGATTGAAGAGAAAAACCAGCCGCTTAGATCGATTGAAGAAGTAGGCGAATTTGCCTTAATCGACCAACTTACCAAAGCGTTTAAAATCACGCGAAGTGAGACCCTGAAAGGAATCGGAGACGATGCCGCCCTGCTCGAAATGGGAGATCAAAAAACAGTGATTAGCACTGACATGCTTGTTGAAGGGATCCATTTCAATCTCAGTTACATGCCCATGAGGCATTTGGGTTATAAAGCGGTCGTTGTAAATCTATCGGATATCTGCGCGATGAATGCACGACCTACGCATATCACGGTTTCAATTTCGGTGTCAAATCGTTTCACGCTCGAAGCTTTAGAGGCGTTTTATCAGGGCGTTAAAGATGCTTGTGAGACCTACAACGTTGATTTGGTTGGTGGCGACACCACCGCATCGCTCAAAGGAATGACCATTTCGGTCACCGCTATCGGAAAGGTGAATGAAGAAAAAATAGCCTATCGCAATGGGGCCAAAGAAAACGATTTACTTGTAGTGAGTGGTGATTTGGGTGGCGCGTATCTAGGATTTCAGATTTTAGAACGCGAGCGTCAGGTCTTTGAAGCCAACCCTAAGCATCAACCCGACCTAGAGCCTTACCATTATATTGTTCAGCGTCAACTTAAACCTGAAGCGCGCCTAGATATCATAGACCTTCTTGAGGCGCTTGAGGTTGCACCCACGGCGATGATCGATATCAGTGACGGCCTTTCTTCAGAGGCGTTGCATCTACACAAAGCGTCCGGAGTCGGAGTCGTGATCTACGAAGAAAAGCTTCCCATAGACCCTACCGTCATCTCGGTAAGCGATGAGTTCGGATTAAACCCTACCACAACCGTCTTGAATGGGGGTGAAGACTACGAACTACTCTTTAGCATTCGTCAAGAAGACTATCCAAAGATCAAAGGGAATCCTAATTTGAGCGTGATCGGTCATATTGCCGAAAAAAACAAGGGCGCCCAGCTCGTTTTACGCTCTGGAGAACAGTCAGAATTGAAGGCTCAAGGGTGGACTTCTTTCTAGTAATGAAGTGACTTAAGGCACCAAAATACCGTTCGGTATTATACCGCTTGGTTGTTCATCAGTTCTTCTATTTCTTCAGGCTCTATCGGAATAGACTTCATGAGGTTTTTAGGCGCTCCTTGCTCCTGAACCACCACATTGTCTTCTAAGCGTACACCAAAACCTTCTTCTGGAATATAAATGCCCGGCTCTACGGTAAAAACCATATTTGCCTTAATGGGTGTCTTGAGCTCCCCATAGTCGTGGGTGTTCAGCCCCAAATGGTGACATGTTCCGTGCATGAAGTACTTCTTGTATGCAGGCCTGTCTTCTGACTGCGCCTGAACATCTGCTTTATCTAAGAGGCCTAATGTTAAGAGTTCTGCCGTCATAATCTTGCCAACCTCTTTATGGTGCTCTGCCCAAAGAATACCAGGGCGCAGCAATTCGGTAGCTTCATTTTTGACACGTAATACTGCTTCATAGACGTGGCGCTGTCTTTGACTAAATTTGCCGCTGACCGGTATCGTTCGGGTCATGTCGCTAGAATAATTGGCATATTCAGCAGCAACATCCATGAGCAGCAACTCTCCTGCTTGGCACTGTTTGTTATTTTCAATGTAATGCAGAATGTTTGCCGCCTGGCCAGAGGCTATAATCGGTGTATAGGCAAATCCTTTAGATCTATTGCGGACAAACTCATGCAAATACTCCGCTTCGATCTCATACTCCCAAACACCGGGTTGCACAAAGCCCAAAATGCGTCTAAACCCTTTTTCTGTAATACCGCATGCGTGAGCAATAAGCGCTACTTCTTCAGGTTCTTTAACACCTCTGATTTCATTTAAGATCGGAAAGCTCTTAGCTGCGGTGTGCGCCGGATAGTGCTCTTTTACCTTTTTGATAAAACGCTCTTCGCGCGTCTCGGTCTCTACCGCTTGCCGGTAATGCTCGTTGGTGTTGAAGTATACGGTGTCTGCCTCACTCATGAGATCAGCAAAAACGCTTTCGAATTGATGAGTCCAATAGACGGTTTCTATACCCGAGACCTCAGTGGCTTGATTTTTGTCAAGTTTAGGGCCTTCCCACACCGCAATATGCTCGTTGGTTTCGCGAACAAACAAAACCTCTTTGTGTTTGGGATTGACAGCGCCCGGAAAAAGCACTAGAATACTCTCTTCTTGGTCTACGCCAGTGAGGTAAAATAAGTCGCGCTGCTGCTCAAACGGAAAGGTGGCGTCGGCACCAATGGGATACAAATCATTTGAATTGAAGACAGCCAAGCTTTTGCCCTTCATTTGGGCCACAAATTTCGCGCGGTTTTTCGCAAAGAGCGCTTGAGGCAATTGGTGGTATTTCATCAGTCTTCTAGTTGATATACGCGTACGTAATCGATTTCCATTTGGTCTGCTACAAAGCTTGCAGGCACGTCTCCGCCGAGATTACCTCCCATAGCAACATTTAATAACAAGTAGTGCGGATTGTCGAATGGCACATTAGCGGCGTTGTTCATGCGGACTACCAATTTGTCGTCGACATAAATATCCATACGGTCGGCATCCCAGATCAAGATGTAGTCGTGAAAATTGCTGGTCGAGGTGGGAACAGAAGTTTTAAGCCCGTAGGTCCCATAAGCGTTGGTTCCGGTATCGTGCCAGTGAAAGGTGCCCAGGGTCTCGTTTTTGTTTGACCCCAATTGCTCCATGATATCTATTTCTCCGGCATGAGGCCAGCCCACGCTTCCGCGCGTATTGCCGAAATAGTTTCCTTTTTCATCAATATTAGAACCCAGTGTCCATATGGCTGGCCAGGTTCCAGCAGAAGAAGGAAGTTTTGCGCGCACCTCAACCTTTCCGTATTGGAAATCGAATTTCGAATTCAATCGTGCAGAGGTGTATTCTTTGCTCAATCCGGCATATTCATAGGTCTCACGCTTTGCTACGATTTTCAATGTTCCGTCGCTGACGTAAGCGTTTTCTTCTCGACTTGTGTAATGTTGAAGTTCATTATTCGCCCATCCCGTATCGGTTATGGGTTCTACTTGAAAATGCCATTTTTCTGCGTCTGGTAAGCCTTCATAGTCAAACTCATCTCCCCAAACCAATTCATACTCTGGGGCCTTTGGGGCTTCATTCGCCGAGCTGTCAGGAATGCTTGTATCAGCATTAGCTGTCTGGTCTGAAGAAGAACAAGAAGCCATAGCCGCAAGCAAAAGCAAGCTCCATGCAAAAGTTGAAGATTTCATAGCTATCTTTAGTTGATTTTGATTTTAAATTTCACGTTTCGTAAAGGTATTATAAAATGATCCGAACTCGAATTTTCTCTACGCTGCTTTCCATTAGTCTTAGTTTTTGTGCATTTGCTCAACACCAGTTTGAGGCCATAGACTTTAACCTCATCGGCCCAAGCGTCATGAGCGGAAGAGTGGTTGACCTTGAAGTGAATCCAGAAGACCCTACAGAATTTTACGTAGCCTATGCCTCTGGAGGCCTGTGGCACACTACAGACAACGGCACCTCGTTTACACCCATTTTCGACAATGCACCTACTCAAAATCTCGGTGATATCGCGATGCACTGGCCCAGCAGAACCCTTTATGTCGGAACAGGCGAAAACAATTCGTCTCGCTCTTCATACGCGGGGATGGGGCTGTTCAAAACCACCGACAATGGTGCGTCGTGGACACCTATTGGCTTAGAAGACAGCCATCACATTGGGCGCATTGTGGTTGACCCTTCGAATCCTGACCACGTGGTGGTTGGGGTTATCGGACATCTTTACACACCGAATCAAGAGCGCGGCGTGTTTCGCTCAACCGACGGTGGTGCTAACTGGAGCAAAACGCTCTTCATAAACGAAGACACAGGTGTTATTGATCTTGCACAGGATCCTTCAGACTTCAATACCCTTTATGCAGCGGCTTGGGAGCGTGAGCGCAAGGCCTGGAACTTCAACGGGAGCGGAGCCGGATCTGGAATTTATAAAAGCACTGATGCAGGACAAACTTGGATCAAAATCAGCACTACAGAAAGCGGATTTCCGCAAGGAGAAGGGGTCGGCCGTATTGGGTTAAGCGTTTATGATTCAAACACGCTTTACGCGGTGCTCGACAATCAGGCTAGACGTCCGAACGAACCCAAGAAAAACAATGAAGGATTGGTCAAGGACGACTTTAAAAGCATGAGCAAAGAAGCACTGCTCGCTCTTGACAACAAGAAACTCAATGACTTTTTAAAGACCAATGGCTTTCAAGAAAAATACCGTGCTGAAAACGTAAAACAATTGGTCCGTGACGGCATGGTCGTTCCTAAAGATCTGGCCACCTACCTCGAAGATGCAAATGCCATGTTGTTTGACACTCCGGTGATCGGCGCAGAGGTCTATCGCAGTGACGATGGAGGAGTAAGCTGGACACGAACGCACGAAGAATTTATAGACGGTCTGTTCTACAGTTACGGCTATTACTTCGCCCAAGTGCGTGTCGATCCGAACAACAAAGACATCATTTATCTCGCTGGGGTTCCCCTGATTCAATCGAAGGATGGCGGAAAAACCTTCGCCAACATTGACAAAGGAAGCGTCCACGCAGACCACCACGCGCTATGGATCAACCCCAAACGTCCAGGACACTTAGTGAACGGAAACGACGGCGGTATCAATATCTCCTATGACGATGGCGCGCATTGGACGAAAAACAACAGCCCTGCAGTTGGACAGTTTTATGCCATTCAGGTAGACCACCAGAAACCCTATAATGTTTATGGCGGCCTTCAAGACAATGGGGTGTGGAAGGCCGTGCACACCACTGAAAACAACACGGATTGGTTGGCATCAGGTCTCAATCCTTGGCAAGAGCTCATAGGAGGTGATGGAATGCAGGTAGAAGTAGATCCTCGCGGAGCCTCGAAAGTCTTTACCGGATATCAATTCGGGAACTATTTCAGAATCGACCAGAAATCAGGCAAACGTACCTATATCACTCCAAAACACACCTTAGGAGAAGCGCCGTATCGCTTCAATTGGCAAACCCCTATTTTGTTGTCAAAACACCATCCGGATGTCTTGTATATGGGAAGCAATAAACTGCACCGCTCGCTCAATCAAGGCGACGATTGGGAAACGCTTTCAGACGACCTCACTCAAGGCGGTAAAAAAGGAAATGTGGCCTATGGTACCCTCACTACGCTCAGCGAATCAAGTTTTCAATTCGGCATGCTCTACACGGGTAGCGATGACGGACTTATCTACTTGACTCAAGACGGCGGTCACAGTTTTAAGCGTATTTCAGACACCCTTCCTCAAAACCTTTGGGTCAGTCGTGTGGCTGCTTCAACCCACAAGAAGGCTCGTGTGTACGCCACGCTTAATGCCTATAGAAACGATGACTTTACACCTCATGTATACGTGAGTGAGGACTATGGTGAAACCTGGAAAAACATTAGCGCCAACCTCCCACAGTCTCCGGTGAATGTCATTGTAGAAGATCCGGTGAACGAGAACCTTCTTTTTGTAGGTTTAGACAACGGCCTTTATGTGAGTCTCGATCGCGGAGATTCTTGGAGTTTGCTCGATCAAGGCCTTGTGCCTGTTGCCGTTCACGATCTGAAAATTCAAGCAGAAGCTTCACATTTAGTTGCCGGAACACACGGGCGAAGCATTTATATAGCCGACATTTCGGCCCTGCAGAAGGCGACCCCTAGCGTACTTGCCCAGACCCTTCATCTGTTCGAAGTTGAGTCCGTCAAAAGATCAAACCGATGGGGAAGTAAGCGCTCTTTATTCGCTGAGGTCTACACCCCTAGCCTATCAATAACCTTTTATAGTGCGAAAGATACCCGTGCTACTCTGAGTGTAAAGAATGAAAAAGGCGAGTTGTACAGCGTCACGGTTGAGGCCAAAAAGGGCTTCAACAGTATTTCTTATCCCTTAGAACTTCAAGGTTCAAAACGCTCGCGTCTTTCGAAAAAAGACCAGGCGTTGTTCACTGCGGCAGCAAATGGGGCTTATTACCTTCCGAAAGGCAGTTATAGCTTGACTTTAAGCTCTCCAGATGGCAAGAGCAGCCAAGTGCTCAAGGTAGAGTAATCAAGAATTGATTTAAATAAGGAAGCCTTGTTTTATTGAACCGCTCTTCTTTGCAGAATAAGCGTTCGAGGCTTAATTTTGTGCCGTTAAATCACTATAGGTAAACAACATTCACATGTTTAGTTCTTCGCTGTTGCGTAAGTTGGTTATGGCCCTGTCAGGGCTGTTCCTTATCTCTTTTTTGGCGCTTCACCTCGCCATCAATTTGGCCTCAGTTTTTTCGGTTGAGTTGTACAACGAGTGGTCACACTTTATGGGGTACAACAAAATCGTACAGCTCTTGCTTCAGCCCATACTCGTCGCTGGTGTTATCGTTCACTTCGTGATGGGCTTTGTCCTTGAAATCCAAAACCGCAAGGCAAGAGGGGCTCAAGGGTACGCAGTTAAAGGCGGAGGCACCAACAGCAGTTGGTTGTCTAGAAATATGATTCTTTCAGGAGCGGTAGTTTTAGCGTTCATCGGGCTGCACATGTATGACTTCTGGTTACACGAAATGACCTACAAATATGTAGAGCAGTTACCTGTAGACACTGAGCGCTACCACGAATTTACGGTCGCGAAATTCAGCACTATCGGAAGAACGGCTATCTACAGCTTGTCTTTCATTTTGCTCGCTATGCACCTCTATCACGGGTTTGCCTCTTCAATGCAAACCATCGGTTTAGACAACAAATACGGTAAAGCTATCCAGGCCTTTGCAAAGGTGTTTGCCATTGCGGTTCCGGCCGGCTTTATCTTCATCGCATTATACCACCATTTAAATCCTCTTCAATAACATGGCTTTACTCGATTCAAAAGTTCCTCAGGGCCCATTAGCCGAGAAGTGGAGCAAACACAAAAATGACATTCGCCTGGTCAATCCGGCAAACAAAAGAAACATAGACATTATTGTGGTAGGAACCGGACTCGCCGGGGCCTCTGCATCAGCCACACTAGCAGAGCTTGGATACAACGTCAAGACGTTTTGCTACCAAGACTCGCCTCGTCGTGCGCACTCAATTGCTGCTCAGGGGGGAGTAAACGCCGCGAAAAACTATCAGGGTGATGGAGACTCGGTTTACCGATTGTTCTACGACACAATCAAAGGAGGAGATTACCGATCAAGAGAGGCCAACGTTCACCGTTTGGCTGAGGTGTCGACAAATATCATTGACCAATGTGTAGCTCAAGGTGTTCCGTTCGCTCGCGAATACGGAGGTCTTTTAGACAACCGCTCTTTCGGAGGAGTTCAGGTGTCACGGACCTTTTATGCCAAAGGGCAAACCGGTCAGCAGCTTTTACTAGGAGCCTATTCTTCAATGAACCGCCAGATACAGCGCGGTAAGATCAAGTCATACACCCGTCACGAAATGATGGATCTTGTCTTAGTTGATGGAAAAGCGAGAGGAATTATCGCCCGTAACCTCGTTACCGGAGAGATCGAAAGACACGGGGCTCACGCAGTGGTTCTTGCCACAGGCGGATACGGAAACGTGTTTTTCTTATCGACTTACTGTATGGGGGCGAACGTTATGGCGGCTTGGAGAGCGCACCGAAGAGGAGCGCTGTTTGCCAATCCGTGCTTTACCCAAATTCACCCGACCTGTATACCGGTATCTGGAGACCATCAATCAAAGCTCACTCTTATGTCAGAGTCCCTTAGAAACGATGGACGCATTTGGGTGCCTAAGAAACTAGAAGATGCTCAAGCGATTCGTGAAGGTAAATTGAAGCCTACTCAAATTGCTGAAGAAGATCGCGACTATTATCTAGAGCGTCGCTATCCTGCATTCGGAAACCTCGTGCCGCGCGACGTCGCCTCAAGAGCAGCAAAAGAGCGCTGCGATGCCGGATACGGAGTAAATAAAACAGGAGAGGCCGTTTACCTCGATTTCGACTCGGCCATCATGCGTTACGGCCGTGAGAAGGCCAATACCATGGGGCTCAAAGATGCCGATGACAAAACGGTTCGAGAGCTTGGAGAGAAGATCG
This sequence comes from Flavobacteriaceae bacterium, assembly GCA_023264015.1. Taxonomy (GTDB): domain Bacteria; phylum Bacteroidota; class Bacteroidia; order Flavobacteriales; family Flavobacteriaceae; genus UBA3478. Next base: position 17,248 of record JALQTJ010000017.1, read on the forward strand.
TAGAGGCTAAATACGGTAACCTCTTTCAGATGTACGAGAAGATCGTAGATGAGAACCCCTACAAGACGCCAATGAAGATCTATCCGGCCGTTCACTATGCAATGGGAGGCCTTTGGGTAGACTACAACTTGATGACTACTATTCCTGGATGTTATGCAGCAGGAGAGGCTAACTTTAGCGATCACGGAGCCAACCGTCTTGGAGCTTCTGCGCTCATGCAAGGTCTTGCAGATGGGTATTTCGTATTGCCTTATACCATTGGTGATTACCTGGCAGATGACATTCAAACCGGCGCAATCGACACCAACTCTGCTGCCTTCGACGAAGCGGAGAAGGCCGTTAAAGAAAAGCTAGAGCGCCTCATGAAAGGTTCTGGGCAGCACTCGGTAGACTACTACCACAAGAAGCTCGGAAAGATCATGTGGAACAAATGCGGTATGTCTCGCAACGCAAAAGAACTACAAGAAGCCATAGAAGAAATTGCTGCATTGCGCAAAGACTTCTACGAAAATGTTCGCGTAACTGGATCTGCCGACGGCAAGAATCAAGAGCTTGAGAAGGCGGGTCGTGTAGCCGATTTCTTAGAGTTAGGAGAACTATTCGCCCTCGACGCATTGAACAGAAACGAATCTTGTGGTGGTCACTTTAGAGAAGAGTACCAAACCGAAGACGGAGAGGCGCTCAGAGACGACGAAAACTACCGCTACGTGGCTGCCTGGGAGTACAAGGGCGAGCCAAAAGATGCCGTTCTTCACAAAGAAGAGTTGGTATACGAAAACATTGAACTGAAAACAAGATCTTACAAATAAGGCTATGAAAATTCATCTTAAAGTCTGGCGTCAAAAAGACGCGAATTCTAAAGGACATTTTGAGTCGTATGACCTTGATCATATCGAGGCCGACATGTCTTTTTTAGAGATGTTAGACGTACTCAACGAGTCTCTGATCAATCAAGGAAAAGAGCCTGTTGAATTTGACCACGATTGTAGAGAGGGAATCTGCGGAACCTGCTCTATGGTTATTAACGGTAAGCCTCATGGCCCGCAAAAGCGCACTACCACCTGCCAGCTTCACATGAGAAGTTTCAAAGATGGAGACAGCATTACTATCGAACCGTTTAGAGCACAGGCCTTTCCGGTAATCAAAGATCTTATTGTTGATCGCTCTGCCTTTGACCGTATTCAGCAAGCCGGGGGATACATCTCGGTAAACACTTCAGGTCGTCCGGTAGATGCAAACGCCATCCCTATTGAAAAAGAATACGCAGACGCCTCGTTCAATGCAGCAACCTGTATCGGTTGCGGTGCCTGTGTAGCTGCTTGTAAGAACGCAAGTGCTATGCTCTTTACTTCTGCGAAGGTTTCTCAATACGCGCTTCTTCCTCAAGGTAGAGTAGAGGCTACGACACGCGTCTTGAATATGGTAAAACAAATGGACGCAGAAGGTTTTGGTAACTGTACCAATACCGGAGCCTGCGAGGTAGAATGTCCAAAAGGTATTTCACTTGAGAATATCGCGAGAATGAACCGCGAGTACTTAGGTGCCGTAGTAAAGGGATAAGCTTAAACGCTTTATTCGTTAAAAAAGCCCGGATAATCCGGGCTTTTTTAGTTAGTTCTCTATGGGTTTCATTTCAAAACCTTCCATGAACTTGGTGGTATAGTTTCCTGAAATATAATCAGGATGGTCCATCAGTTGTCGATGAAAAGGAATCGTCGTTTGAACCCCCTCAATGACAAACTCATCTAATGCCCGTTTCATCTTGTTAATCGCCTCTTCTCTTGTACGTGCCGTGGTGATTAGTTTTGCAATCATTGAATCGTAATTCGGCGGAATCACGTAACCACTATATACGTGCGTATCAAGCCTCACTCCATGACCGCCTGGCATATGCAAGGTAGTAATGCGTCCTGGCGATGGTCTGAAGCCATTATACGGGTCTTCAGCGTTGATTCTACACTCTATTGAATGCAATTTTGGTTCGTAATTGTTCCCTGAGATTTTCTCTCCAGCGGCAACCAAAATCTGTTCTCTAATTAAGTCGAAATCGATAACCTCTTCTGTAATTGGATGCTCTACCTGAATTCTGGTGTTCATCTCCATGAAGTAGAAGTTAGCGTCTTTATCTACGAGAAACTCCACTGTGCCTGCACCCTCATATCCGATAAATTCAGCAGCTTTAATAGCGGCTTCTCCCATCTTCTTGCGAAGCTTAGGGGTCATAAATGGAGAAGGCGTTTCTTCGGTTAATTTTTGATGGCGCCGTTGCACAGAACAATCCCGTTCAGATAAATGACATGCGCGGCCGTACTGGTCTCCCACCACCTGAATCTCAATGTGACGAGGTTCAAGAATGAGTTTTTCCATATACATTCCGCCATTGCCAAAAGAGGCAGTGGCCTCTTGAACCGCTCCTGCAAATTGCGCCTCCATCTCTTCTTCTTTAAAGATGGCGCGCATTCCTTTTCCTCCGCCTCCTGCGGTAGCCTTAATCATGACCGGGTAGCCCATTTTCTTGGCCACCTTTTTCGCGTCGGCTAAATCTTTCAACAGCCCGTCTGAGCCAGGAACGGTAGGAACACCTGCTTCGATCATGGTTCGCTTAGCGCTTGCCTTATCGCCCATACGCTCAATGTGCTCTGGAGAAGCTCCAATAAATTTAATGCCGTGCTCTGCACAGATTTTTGAAAACTTGGCGTTTTCTGATAAGAATCCGTAACCTGGGTGAATGGCGTCTGCGTTTGTAATCTCTGCGGCCGCAATGATGTTAGGAATCTTGAGGTACGATTCGCTACTGGGAGCTGGGCCTATGCAAACAGCCTCGTCAGCGAAGCGCACATGCAGGCTCTCTTCGTCGGCCTTTGAATACACAGCGACGGTCTTAATGCCCATCTCTTTGCAAGTTCGAATGACACGAAGCGCAATTTCTCCGCGGTTAGCGATGAGTATCTTTTTAAACATACCGAAGGGGTTAAGAAGGATCTACCAAGAAGAGCGGCTGATCGAATTCTACAGGACTAGAATCTTCAACTAAGATCTTAACAATCTTACCTGAAACTTCCGATTCGATGTCGTTGAAAAGCTTCATGGCTTCTATGACACAAAGCGTATCTCCCGTGCTCACCTGAGACCCAACCTCAACAAAATTCGGTTTGTCTGGAGCGGGTTTTCTATAGAAGGTACCAATGATAGGAGATTTGATAACGGTGTATTTACTCTCATCTGTTTCGGCGGCAGGCGCTTCGGCGGCAGGTGCAGCAGGCGCAGCGGCTTGAGCAGGTTGAGCTGCCACAGGCGGAGCCATTACTGTATGGCCCGCTACAGGCATCTGATGCAATACAGCCACTTCAGAAGAGGCGGTGCTTTCAGGAGTGGTTTTAATGGTGATTTTGACATCCTCCATTTCAAGGCTAACCTCGCTAGCCCCGGACTTTGCAACGAATCGTATGAGACTCTGAATTTCTTTAATGTCCATGTATGTGTTGTTTTAGTCTTTTGAATTGTAGGCCCATTTCAACAGTGCAGCGCCCCATGTAAAGCCTGCCCCGAAGGCTGAAACTACGATATTATCCCCTTTTTTAAAAAGGTCTTCGTAATCATTTAATAACAAAGGTATGGTAGCCGCTGTTGTATTGCCATAGCGTTCTATGTTCATTAATACTTTTTCTTCAACAATTCCCATGCGTCTTGCGGTAGCATCAATAATTCGCTTATTTGCTTGATGCGAGACCAAGTATTGAACGTCTTTGTTGGTCAATTCATTGCGCAACATGATCTGTTCTGCGGCATCAGCCATATGCGTTACCGCAAACTTGAACACGACCTGCCCGTCTTGATAAATATAGTGCTTCTTTTCTGCAACGGTTTGCTCAGAAGCAGGCATTACAGACCCTCCAGCCTCGATGCCTAGATGATTTTTTCCAATGCCATCACTTCGCAAATACTCGTCTAAGTATCCGTTGCCCTCATGGTTGGGCTCTAAGAGTACAGCTCCAGCGCCGTCTCCGAAAAGCACACATGTGGTACGGTCTTCGTAATTGACAATCGAAGACATCATGTCTGCCCCTATGAGCAGCACCTTAGAATACCGGCCACTCTCTATGTAGGCCGACGCGGTAGACAAACCGTATAAAAAACCTGAACATGCCGCCTCAAGGTCGTAACCAAAGGCCTCTGTTGCCCCAATAGCCGTGATAACCTGAGCCGCCGTAGCGACAACGGGCATGTCTGGAGTGGCAGTAGCCACAATGATCAAATCAATTTCTTTGGGGTCTAGGTCTGTTTTTTGAAGTAGATTTTCTGCTGCCTTAGTCGCCATAAAGGCTGTGGCTTTATTCGGCTCTTTTAAAATCCGGCGCTCTTTAATTCCTGTGCGGGTCACAATCCACTCGTCATTGGTGTCGACCATCTGTTCGAGGGTCTTGTTGTCGAGAATGGTCTCTGGAAGATAAGCTCCAACAGCCGTAATCGCTGCACGTGTTTTTAGCATGACATTAAATTAGGCGCATAAAAAAACCCTTGTTTAAGAAAACAAGAGTTCAGAAAAGTCTTTCCATTAAAGGCTATGCCTCTTCAGCTACGGCGTCGATAAGCACTTTACCTCTGTAGTAAAGCTTGCCTTCGTGCCAGTGCGCGCGGTGCATAAGGTGCACTTCTCCGGTTGTGGCGTCTTTTGCTAAAGTAGGAGCTACCGCTTTGTAATGCGTGCGGCGTTTGTCTCTGCGCGTTTTAGATATTTTTCTTTTAGGATGTGCCATTTCTATTTGTTTTTGTAACCCTTATAATAATTTCTTCAGGGCGTCCCATCTAGGGTCGCCTTCTTCTTTGTTTGGTTCTTCTGTATTCGAGTCTTTGAGGCTTAATTCTTGTAAACGCGAAAGCGCTTTCGAAGTTGATGTGCCGGCAACAACGTCAGGATGAATTCTTTTCTGAGGAGCACCTAACACCACCATTTCATAAATGTATTGGGCAATGTTAAACATATACTCTCCGTGAGGAAGAATTAATAACTCATCGTCTTCGTCGTTAAAGGTTTCGCCGAACTTAACTAGCAATTCAAGCTCACCATTTACATTCATGTCAAACGGTTCATTGCTAAGATCACAATCGACCCTAACAGTGCCTTTAGACGCTAACGAGAGCTCCATCGTAGTGCTGTTTTTCATCAGCGAGGCCTTGACCTCTATCGCTACATTGGTAAACTCTTTATAGTCAAACCATTCAAAGAACGTGTCGTCGAGCGTATACTCAAACGCGTGTTTTCCTTGTTTCAGACCCTTAAAGGATATATCAAACTCCTTTAACTTCATGATTTTCTGAATCGTACAGCCTTCAACAAGGGCTGCAAATATACTGCTAAATTAGAAAATTCAAAGCCTCAATGTTAGGCGTTGCGTTCTTTAGGCGCTTTTTTTTGACTGGGCTTCAATTTATTGGCTTCGTACTCTAAATGAGCGCTTCTTCTTTTCACGATATCAATGGCTGCATAAATCGCCTGAGTGAACGATGTGGGGTCTGCTTCTCCCTTTCCGGCAATACCATAGGCTGTACCGTGGTCAGGGGATGTTCTCACTTTAGATAGCCCCGCCGTATAGTTTACTCCTTGACCAAAAGAAAGGGTTTTAAACGCCACTAATCCTTGATCGTGATAGGCGGCAATTACGCCGTCAAAACTGGCATAGGCAGAAGAACCGAAAAACCCATCAGCTGCATAAGGGCCAAACGCCATGATTCCTTCGTCAAACAGTGATTGAATCGCTGGGCGCATAATCTTGTCGTCTTCGCTTCCAATAGTGCCATCATCCCCACTGTGAGGATTGATTCCAAGTAGGGCGATTCGTGGGCGAACAATGCCAAAGTCTTGGATCAGCGACTGGTTCATGATTTTGACCTTGTCTCTGATTCGCTTTGTAGTGATGGCGTTCGCCACCTCTGAAACGGCAATGTGATCTGTGAGTAATCCGACCCGCAACCCCTCTGATATCATAAACATCAAGGCTTCTCCCCCGAGTTCCTTAGCGAGATAATCGGTATGGCCCGGAAAGCTGAAGCGCTCAGACTGCACGTTGCTCTTATTGATCGGCGCTGTAACCAGCGCGTCTATCTCTCCGTTCTTAAGGGCCTTAGTGGCTGCCTCTAGCGAAGCTACGGCAAGTTTGCCTGCTTCTGGGGTACTCGTTCCGAAAGCCACCTCAAAATCCTCTTGAAAAACTGACAATACATTGACCTTTCCGTGTTCTACCTTATCAAGGCTTCTAATGCCGTGAAACTTCAGGTCAATATTAAAGGTCTGCTTTTGAAAGGCGATGGTCTTGTTCGAAGCAAAAAATATAGGGGTGCAACTCGTCAAAGTACGAGCGTCTTGCAAGCTTTTGAGGGCAACTTCGCATCCAACGCCATTTAGATCCCCGACAGAAATACCTAATTTTACGGGATGTTGTTGCTTCATAATCGTCTTTATTAACGCGGGTACTAAGGTACTGAAAATTCATCCCCTCTAATGTTCACCGGAATCATAGAAACAGTAGGTCGCATTCACCGCTTAGAGCGCGAACAAACCAATCTACACCTAGAAATCGAATCGCCTTTAGCCGCTGCTTTGAAAATAGACCAAAGCCTTGCACACAATGGGGTGTGCCTAACGGTAGTTGCCTGCAGTGAGACCCTTTACACCGTAACGGCCATTGACGAAACGCTTCAAAAAACAAACCTCAACGACCTTAAGGTGGGCGATCCGGTAAATCTAGAGCGCGCTATGCAGTTGGGTGCAAGACTTGATGGACATCTCGTACAGGGGCATGTTGACACTACCGCTACCTGCGTAAAGACTGAAGAGCGCGACGGAAGTTGGTGGTTTAGTTTCGAATATGAGGCGCGTCCAGAATGGGTGACCATAGAAAAAGGTTCCATCACCGTAGACGGCACCTCGCTCACGGTTGTCGACTCCAAAGAGAACGGATTTAGCGTAGCCATCATCCCCTACACCTTTGAAAACACACGCTTCAAGCACTACCAAGTCGGCACGCGTGTCAACCTAGAGTTTGACCTTATCGGCAAGTACGTCGCGCGTTTGACGCGACCGACTAGCTAAAGCTTGTTTTCTTGACCGCTTTGCGCAGCGCTATTCCTGCAACAGCTGCCACTACAAAGAGTAAGGCGGCCTGGGTATACTTCTGATACAGCAATTGACCCACAGCAAAGAGCATTCCGTACACTAAAACACATCCGTAGAGCATAGAAAGTATTCCACGCGATAAGAATCCACTGCTTTTACGATCGGTAATTGCTTTCCATCCTGGGCCCGAAAGCTCGAGTTGATCTACAAACTTCTTAAGCGTTTCTGGGTTTTCAGCTGGGGTCATAAAGGTTACGGCTACCCAAGTAGCCGTCGTTACTAGAACGATAAACGGATATTGCATATACCCTGGCATAATGCCTTCTGAACCGAAAAGCATAGGTCCTACGGCAGTAAAGGCTAAGAGCATTGAAACCACTCCTGAGATGACCATGGCGCTAATTTCTGACCAGGCGTTGATTCGCCACCAGAACCAGCGCATCATAAAGAGTAGTCCTGTTCCAGCTCCGAACATCAGAATAACATCAAAAAGTTGTTTGGCGTTTTGCAGTTGCAAGGCCACAAATCCACTCACTGCCATAAGGAGTAGGGTGGCGAGCTGGCCCATACGCACCTTGGTTTTCTCAGAGGCCTCTGGACGGTGTTTCGCATACACGTCATAAACCAGATAAGAAGCGCCCCAATTGAGGTGGCTCGACAGTGTTGAAATATAGGCTGCTCCTAAAGAGGCAAGCACGAGGCCCAAGAGCCCGGTCGGAAGCTGCGTAAGCATGGCAGAATACGCCAAGTCGTTCCCGAGTTTTGAGGCCTCAACTGCCGGAAAGGCCGCTGAAATTGCGGCAATATCAGGGTAGCGTATCAAAGAGGCCAAGGCCACCAAAATCCATGGCCAAGGTCTGAATGCATAGTGCATAATGTTAAAAAAGAAGGTTGCTCCTACAGCGTGAGATTCGTCTTTGGCGGCGAGCATACGCTGTGCGACATAGCCTCCGCCTCCGGGTTCAGCGCCAGGATACCATGTGCTCCACCACTGAATGGCCAGTGGAATGATGAGTAACAATATGAGGCTTTCTGTGTCACTGAAATCAGGAAGCATTCCGAGTTTTGGTGCTACATTTTCGTGAGTGATTAGGGCTTGTAGCCCGCCTATGTCTGGCTGATTCACAATGAAGTAGGCTGCTCCTATAGAGCCTGCCATGGCCGCAATAAACAGAATGAAATCGGTGTAGATAACTCCCTTAAATCCGCCGAGAGCGCTAAAAAAGACAGTGACTAGGCCGGCCACAACAACAACGGTAACTGGGCTAATACCGAGCATCACCTGGCCAATCTTAATGGCTGCCAAGGTTACTCCCGACATGGCCAACACATTAAAGACCAATCCGAGATAAACCGCCCTAAACTCGTGCAAAAACGAAGCCGCCTTACCTGAATAGCGCAACTGATAGAAGCCCATGTCGGTGTCTACCCCACTTTTTCTCCATAGACGCGCAAAAACGAACACTGTCAAGAGCCCTGTAAGCAAGAACGCCCACCACACCCAGTTTCCGGCAACCCCCTGGTCGCGCACAATGTCGGTGACCAGATTAGGGGTGTCTGTAGAAAAGGTGGTGGCCACCATGGAGAACCCCAACAGCCACCACGGCATGCTGCGTCCAGACAAGAAAAATTCAGAAGTGTTTTTGGAAGCTGATCTTGAGGTGTAGAGGCCAATGCCTAGAATCACCAGCAAAAATCCGCCAATAATCAGGTAGTCGATAAACCCTATGTGCATAGTTAGGTGCGTTTACCGCTAAATATAAGTAAAGATGGCGTAGGGCCAAGACCTTCTTAGTGCGAGATGCTGTCTGTGATCTTGACGCGAACTTGATCTGTGTCCAAGCTGTCAATCTTCACATGCATGCGAGCGTGCTTCTGGCGGTGGATATTGAGGTGGGTGCCAGACATCCCTGACATGACTGCCTTGATCTGTTCAGGGCTCGCATTTTGCGGAAACTCAACTTTGACCTCGATTTCTTCAGGAAAACGAACAGAGACGCAGCTGCTAAGCAATACCCCTGCCCCAATAGCAAAAAAGAAAGCTTTCATCTTTAATTGGTTTTAAAGAAAGACGACGCTGACTCGCATTTGTTACAGTCTTTTGCTTTTAATATTCTTATATAACGGTTAGTCAAACTTGATGGCTTTTGTGTACATTGAATCGATTTAAAACATCCTAAACCATGAAAAAACAGCTTTTTCTGTGTCTTTTTGCGGCCTTTTTTACCGTAGGTAACGCTCAAAGTTTCGTTTCTGAGCGGCTTACCGTTACTAGTAAAATCTTAAAGCAAGATAGAAGTTACTCTATATACCTCCCTGACGGATACGACTCTTCTTCAAGAGATTATCCGGTTTTGTATCTCTTGCATGGTTATTCTGACAATCACACCGGTTGGGTGCAGTTCGGAGAGGTTCAACATATAGCCGACAAAGCCATCGCTTCAGGAGAAGCCACCCCGATGATCATTGTAATGCCTGATGCAGATACCACGCGCCCAGGCTACACCAACAGCCTTGACGGCAAATACAATTACGAAGACTTCTTTTTTAATGAGTTAATTCCTCATGTGGAGAAC
>JALQTJ010000018.1 GCA_023264015.1 Flavobacteriaceae bacterium
GCGATATGTAAGATGATTTCAGTACCTCTTTCGGTTTTGTCATGAGGTTCTAAAGAAAATTCTGGTGAGCCATCACAAGACCAGTGAACAGCCGGTGCATCGGTATAGCTTTTGGTGATAAGTTCTACCTTATCAGCCACCATGAAGGCTGAATAGAAGCCAAGTCCGAAGTGACCAATAATACCTGCGTCTTTAGCACTGTCTTTGTATTTGTCGAGAAATTCTTCTGCCCCAGAAAATGCAACTTCATTGATGTACTTCTTTACTTCTTCTTCGCTCATTCCAATACCTTGGTCAATCACGTGAAGCGTTTTGTTTTCTTTATTGATTTTCACCTCGATCATAGGAGCGCCATATTCGACCTTTGCCTCGCCAATTCCGGTGAGGTGTTTCAGCTTGAGTGTGGCATCTGTCGCATTCGAAATCAATTCTCTTAAAAATATTTCTTGATCGCTGTAGAGAAATTTTTTGATCAGTGGAAAGATGTTATCCACCGAAACATTAATTTTTCCTTTTTCCATGGTGTTTGTGTTTTTGCTTCACTAAGACCAAAAAGAATACCATCCTCAAAGTGGCTGACAACATGACACCCATGAGGCTAAAAAGTATTTTTGAAAAAATGTTTAATATTTTTTTGAATTAAATAAACAAAATGTATATTTGAAGTGTTGTGGGAAATTTGCTATGAAAAAATTCAAGCAACGATTTTGTTTATTTATTGGTTAGGTTGTTGAAAGCGCCCTCTCAATCTTCGAGAGGGCGCTTTCTATTAACACTGATTTCTTATTACGTTCCTCAGTAATTTATTGTTTAGTTTATAGTAGATTTGTATAAACAAAAATTCAAATGGCAAAGTCGCAAACATCCTCAAAAAAAGAGCTCAAAAATGTCATACTAGCCGCCTATATGGATACAGTCTTGGAACAAGAGACCCATCCTAAATCGGTATATAAGTTTTGTAAGACTAGTAAGATTGAAGAGCATTCTTTTTACGAGCATTTCAATAGTATGGATGCTGTTGCTGCCTCAGTGTGGTCCACCTTTCACGAGAATACTCTAAATACGCTTGAAAAGAGCAAAGAATTTGGAGGATTTTCGAATCGTGAAAAAGTGCTAACCTATTTATTTACGTTTTTTGAAAATCTCACCTTAAATCGTTCTTACGTGGCTTTTGTGCTCTCAGAGGTTCATTCTAATTGGAACGAGCTAAGGGTTTTGAAGTCTTTAAGAACCCATTATAAAGATTTTATTGAAGGCTTAATTGCTGATGAAAATGAGCAGAAGTCGAGTGGTATATTTAAATACAACAAGCAGTTTTTTTCAGAAGCGGCTTGGGCCCAGTTTTTAGTGCTGCTGAAGTTTTACTTAAATGATGATTCTAAAGGCTTTGAAAAAACGGATGTTTTTATCGAAAAGTCTGTCAATACCGTATTTGATGTTTTTGACAACACTCCACTTGAGAGTGCTTTAGATCTTGGAAAGTTTCTATTTAAGGAATCTTTTAGTTCGTAGTGAAGTCGACCGATCGCATTCCTACCTCAAAATTACAGCGCACCTCAAAACTTGTAGGTACGGGCGTACGTCTAGGTGCTAATTACCTCAAATACTACGGACAGCGTTTAGTCGACGATGAACGAACAGCAAAGGAGCGGTTAAATGAAAATAACGCCGCTGATATTTACGATTCGCTAAAAGATCTTAAAGGAAGTGCCTTAAAGGTTGCTCAAATGTTGAGCATGGAGCGCAATATGCTTCCTCAAGCCTACGTTGAACGTTTTTCGCTATCTCAGTTTTCTGTTCCACCTCTGTCAGCACCGCTCGTTCGAAAGACTTTGAAGCGCTATCTTCAGGAAGATCCAGAACATATTTTTGACAGCTTTGACTACCAGGCTATGAATGCTGCTTCTATCGGCCAGGTGCATCGCGCCTCTTCAGACGGAAGAGCTCTTGCTGTTAAGATCCAATACCCTGGGATTGCTGAAAGTATTCAAAGTGATTTAGCCTTGGTTAAGCCGATCGCGTTGCGCATGTTTAATCTAGGGGCCAAGGAGTCTGAGAAGTATTTTAAAGAGGTTGAGGCCAAATTGCTAGAAGAAACCAACTACGTTATCGAATTAAAGCAGAGTAAAGAAATCACTCAGGCCTGTGCTCATATTGAAGGAGTCTCTTTTCCTGAGTATGTGGAGTCTTTATCCTCTGAAAGAGTGCTAACCATGACTTACGTCAAAGGAAAACCTCTTGGAGAGTGGGTGAAAACAGCATTCGAACAAGAAGTAGGTGATAAGATTGGCCAGGCCCTATGGGATTTTTACATGTTTCAGATTCACGGATTGCGCAAGGTTCATGCTGATCCGCATCCGGGAAATTTTCTTATCGGAGAAAGCCACGAATTGATCGTCATTGACTTTGGATGTATAAAAGAGCTCCCTGAAGACTTTTATGTTCCCTATTTTGAATTAGCCGATCAGGCCACTCAATCGGACGAGTCATTATTTATTGATAAGCTTTACGCGCTAGAAATGCTGGTGCCTTCAGACGGCCCCAAAGAAGTCGCTTACTTTACTAAGTTGTATAAGGATTTGTTACAACTTTTCACATCGCCCTTTAATCGAGAGTCTTTTGATTTTGGGGACCCCACCTTTTGGGAGGGCATCGGAAAGATGGCGGCTTTTTTTGCCAATGACGAGCAATTGAGAACGATGAATGCCAATCGCGGTTCTAAACACTTTCTATATATGAATCGCACCTTTTTCGGGCTATACAACCTCCTTTACGATCTAAAGGCTAAGGTTGACACTAGGGCCTATCAGCGTTATATGATCGATTAATCGTACCTTATTTGAATTAAATTTTTAGCGATGTATACTTCTTTTATAAACGGACTCGGCCATTACGTGCCTGAAAATCGTGTCACTAATAATGACTTGTCACAGTGGATGGAGACTAGTGATGAATGGATTCGTGAGCGCACCGGTATCGAGGAGCGCCGTTTTGCAGTTAAAGGAGAGGATACGACGACCTCAATGGGGGTTAAGGCCGCCAAAGTCGCTATTGAACGATCTACTATTTCAAAAGATGATATTGATTTTATCATTTTCGCCACCCTCAGCCCCGACTATTACTTCCCAGGACCAGGTGTATTGGTTCAGCGAGACCTAGAGATCGGAACCGTTGGAGCATTAGATGTCAGAAACCAATGTTCTGGATTTGTATATGCCCTCTCTGTGGCGGATCAATTCATTAGAAGTGGCATGTATAAAAATATTTTGGTTATTGGCTCTGAACTGCACTCGCATGGATTAGACATGACGACTAGAGGAAGATCGGTGTCTGTTATTTTTGGAGACGGTGCAGGGGCAGCTGTGGTATCAAGAAGTGAAAGCGATCAAAGCCAGATTTTATCTTCTCACTTGCATTCTGAGGGGCAACATGCAGAAGAATTGGCACTTATTGCTCCAGGAATGGGTAAGCGATGGGTCTCAGATATTCTTGCGGATAACGATCCCAATGACGTGTCTTACATGCCTTATATGAACGGTCAATTTGTCTTTAAACATGCCGTTGTTCGTTTTGCTGAGGTCATTCACGAAGGCCTTTCACACAATGGCCTGACCACTGAAGATATTGATATGTTGATTCCTCACCAGGCGAACTTACGGATTGCGCAATTCATCCAAAAGAAGTTCAAGTTGAGCGACGATCAGGTCCACAACAACATTATGAAATACGGTAATACCACCGCTGCATCGATTCCAATTGCTCTCACAGAGGCGTGGGAACTGGGTAAGATTAAAAGGGGAGACCTTGTCGTCTTGGCTGCCTTCGGCTCTGGATTTACTTGGGGCAGTGTGATTATGAGGTTCTAAGCATAGGTTTTTTAATGAGATAAAGCCCAATAAAGGTGAACAAGCCGTTTAAGGGGAGTAGCTCGTACCCTAATTGATATCCTCCTAGAGTTGCCGCGTCAAGACTACCTAGTAAAGCGATAGAGGTCACTGAAAGCAGGGCTACTAGGCCCACCCAGCGCTCTTTGATCTGATAGGGCGTTAGAATGCCAAAAGCAAACATGCCCAAGAGCGGGCCGTAGGTGTATCCGGCAATCGTTAGTAAACTATCAATAACACTGTCACTTAAGAAATAGGTAAAACTTATAATTACGCCTATAAGTAATACAGCTATTCCGAGATGTACTTGTTTTCTTCTCTTCACCTGAATCTCTTCAACGTGCTTATCGAGTGCCAAAAAGTCTAAGCAAAACGAAGTGGTTAAAGCCGTTAAGGCACTGTCTGCACTGCTGTAAGCAGCGGCGATGAGCCCAAGGAAAAAGGTGATCCCAATGCCCAAACCCAGGGAGTGATTCAAAGCTATTTCAGGAAATAATAGGTCTGTCTTCACCACACCATTTGATGTCGGAATGGGGATGTTTTGAATATCGCTGTAGTGAAATAGAAGACTACCCAAGAAGACGAATAGACCTGTGACTAAGATGAGCACGAGACTAAATACGATCATATTGAGTTGTGCCTCTTTCAAATTCTTACAGCTTAGGTTCTTTTGCATCATATCTTGATCTAGGCCTGTCATCGCTATGGTGATGAAGGCTCCACCAATGAATGATTTGAAAAAATAACTCTTCTGCATTGGGTCATCGAACACAAAAATTTGGTTGTAGTTCTTAAATGCGTCCGAACTTATAAACGCTAGGGCCGAGGTGTCGAGCTGCTGAAGAATAAGTACAGTGGCAAGTCCGAGTGCACTTAACATAAACAGGGTTTGTAAGGTATCGGTAATTACGATGGTTTTAATCCCGCCTCTAAAGGTATAGGCGTAGATGAGCGCTACCGATACAACAACGGTGAGTTCTATAGGTATGCCGAAAGATTCGAACACAAAATGGTGCAATACAATCGCTACGAGATACAAGCGAAAAGCCGCTCCTAAAACCCGCGAGAGAAAAAAGAAAAAGGCACCAATTTTTTGACTATTAGATCCAAATCGTTCTCCTAAGTATTCATAAATCGAGCGTAAACCCATCTTATAGTAAAGCGGCAGCAATACGTAGGCGATAACCAGGTACCCGAAAAAATATCCCAAGACGACTTGGAGGTAGGTGAACTGAGTGGCCCCCACCCATCCTGGAACAGAAATAAACGTAACTCCTGATAAGGAGGCTCCTACCATTCCGAAGGCTACTAAATACCATTTAGAGCTTTTGCCTGCACTGTAAAAAGTTTCGTTACTGTCGTTTTTACCGGTGAAGTAAGAAATGAAGAATAAGAGTCCGAAATAGAGTAGAAGAAGTATGCTGATTTGAATCGAAGTCATGGGTGTTCGCCGTATTTTTGAATTATGGAATACGGTTCTAAGTTATTGGAAAAAGCGGTAGATCACATTGCCCAGCTTCCGGGTATAGGAAAAAGAACTGCGCTGAGGTTGGCTCTTCATTTGCTTCAACGTCCAGAAACCCAAGCCTTAGATCTCGCAGATGCTCTTAAATCGTTACGTTTAGAAATTCAACATTGTAAAAAATGCAATGCGCTTTCTGATGATGAACTGTGCGTTATTTGTTCAGATCCGAGACGTGATGAGCGCTTGGTCTGTGTCGTAGAAGATATACGAGATGTATTAGCTATTGAGGCCACTGCTGAATACAGAGGGCTGTATCACGTTTTAGGGGGTAAAATTTCGCCTATGGACGGCATAGGTCCTTCAGATTTGTCTATAACGGGCTTAGTCGAGCGATTGAAGACCGAGGTTGTAGACGAGGTAATTTTTGCCTTAAGTGCCTCAATGGAAGGAGACACGACTCAGTTTTATATCCACAAGCAACTCAAAGAATTTTCAGTCAAGTGTAGCACTTTAGCAAGAGGCTTGGCTGTGGGTGATGAGCTGCAATACGCAGATGAAATTACCCTGGGCCGCAGTATCAGTAATCGCGTTTTACTGCAAGATTAGTTGAACTGAATTCCTAACTTTGCCTTTATGCCAAAGATTGAAGTTGTCTTACCAGAAATGGGAGAAGGTGTTGTTGATGCCACGGTGATCGCCTGGTTGAAGAACATAGGTGACACTGTGACCGTTGATGAGGCGGTGGTAGAGGTTGCCACAGACAAGGTAGATTCTGAGGTAGTTTCAGAGGTTTCGGGCACTATCGTTGAGCTTTGTGCAAACGCTGATGAGGTGGTTAAGGTGGGTCAGCCGTTATTCATCGTCGCGACAGAGGGTTCTGAAGGCAACCTTGAGCCGAAACAGGACATACAAGAGCATAAAGAGAAAGACGTAGCTCCTGTGGTTGAAGTTGAGGCTTTAACCAAGAGCGTCGATCACGATTCTATAGCTCAGGTTGAGCGCTTTACACAAGAGGTGAGTGAACAACCGTATCGTGCTGTACCAGCTGCAGGTCAAACCAAAGGATTTCTTTCGCCATTAGTGCGCAGTATTGCTGAGCAAGAAGGATTAACCGCCGCTGAACTAAATCAAATTGAAGGAACGGGTCTAGACCATCGTATAACCAAAGACGATATACTCCTCTATATTTCTAAGCGAAACGCTCGTTCATCAGCATCGATTGAGGTCAGTCCTGCTGACCTACCAAAGGCCGTTTCCGATGAAAAGTTGCAACCTACTCAGGTTACTCCCCAAGGAGTAGTTCGCGCAGAGACGGCTGAGGGTGATGAAAGAATTGCGCTTAACCGTATGGCAAAGCTCACTGCAAAAAATATGATAGAGAGCGTCTTAACTTCGGCGCATGTTCAGAGCTTTATTGAAGTTGACGTGACCAATGTGGTAGAATGGAGGGCAAGTGTTAAACAAGAATTTGAGCGCATAGAAGGAGAGAAATTAACCTTTACTCCTATTTTTATGGAAGCCGTTTCAAGGGCCTTAAAGGCGTTTCCTAAAATGAACATTCAGTTCGATGGAGAAACCGTAATTCAGAAAAAAGCCATCAATATTGGAATGGCCGCAGCACTCGAAGATGGCAATCTTATCGTTCCGGTTATACGCGAGGCAGACACCTTAAATCTTTCTGGTCTGGCTAGAAAAGTTAACGATTTGGCGCACCGGGCTAGAACAAACGCCTTAAAACCTGCCGAGGTGATGAATGCGACTTACACGGTAACCAATATTGGGTCTTTCGGAAGTGTTTTTGGAACTCCCATTATACCGCAGCCTCAAGTGGGGATACTTGCCATTGGTGCCATTCGTAAGATTCCTTCTGTGGTAGAGACTGAACAAGGTGAATTCGTAGGAATCCGTCACAAAATGTATTTGTCGCACTCCTACGACCACCGTGTAGTTAATGGAGCGCTCGGAGGACTCTTTATAAAGTATATAGCCGACTATCTCGAGAATTGGGATCCAAAGAGAGCGGTTTAATTTTGAATAAGGCTTATGGCGTTAACGCTCAAAAAACCAATTTGTTTTTTTGACCTCGAGACAACGGGGACCAACATTGTTAAAGACAGAATTGTTGAAATTGCGATCCTTAAGGTTTTTCCGAACGGAAATAAGCAACAGTTTAGCTGGTTAGTCAATCCTGAAATTGAAATCCCAGATGAGGTGGTTGCCGTACACGGAATTTCTAATGAAAAAGTGGTCAACGAACCCACCTTTAAGGCCCTGTCTAAAACGATTTATGACCTAATAAAAGACAGTGATCTCTCTGGTTTTAATTGTGATCGTTTCGATATACCCCTCTTGGTAGAAGAGTTTTTGCGCGCTGGAATCGATGTCGACCTAAAGAAAATGCTCTCTGTAGACGTTCAAACGATCTTTCATAAAATGGAGCAGCGAACACTCTCAGCTGCCTATAAGTTTTACTGCGATAAACAGCTTGAAAATGCGCATTCGGCGCTGGCTGATACCGAGGCCACTTATGAGGTACTTCTTGCTCAACTTGAACGGTATAGCGATTTACCTCAAACTGTTTCTGAGTTATCTGAATTTACGTTAAGAAGAGACCGCGTAGATTTTGCTGGGCAGCTAGCCTTGGACGAAGAAGGAGATCCGATTTTCAACTTCGGAAAACACAAAGGAACGAAAGTCAGGGTAGTATTAGAACAAGAACCCGGATACTTTGGATGGATCCTTAATGCCGACTTTCCGCTTTATACCAAAAAAGTGCTGACACAAATTAAATTAGGGACGTATTAAATGCTGTTAACATGAAGCTTATTTGCATTGGTAGGAACTATACCGCACATATAGAAGAATTAGAAAACGAGCGCCCGAAAGATCCGGTGATCTTCATGAAGCCCGATTCTGCGATATTACCCAAAGAGCAAGATTTCTACATTCCGGAGTTCACCCAATCCTTGCATTACGAGGTTGAGGTTTTGGTGAAAATCCACAAGGTCGGAAAGCACATTGCGCCCGCATTTGCGCACAAGTATTACGATGAGATCAGTCTTGGGATTGACTTCACGGCTCGAGATGTGCAAGATGAGCTCAAGAAGAAGGGGCTCCCATGGGAAAAGGCCAAAGCCTTTGATGGATCTGCGGTCATCGGTAAATGGGTTTCTAAAAGCAATTACGAGTCTATAGATCATCTTACGTTTAGTCTGCAAAAGAATCAAGAGGTGGTGCAGCAAGCAAGTACAGAATTAATGTTGTGGAAAGTGGATGAGCTTATCGCTTACGTTTCGTCCTTTTTCACCTTAAAAAAAGGAGATATTATTTTCACCGGAACCCCTGCAGGAGTGGGTAGTGTAGCTTCTGGGGATTACCTCGAAGGCTTCATTGAGTGTGAGCCGTTTTTTGACTTAAAGATTAAGTAAATCCTCAAATGAAGGTAGAGCTCTTAAGCATCGGCGATGAGTTATTGATCGGACAAGTGGTCAATACCAATGCGAGCTATATTGCGGCACAGCTCAATTCTATCGGGCTTGAAGTGGCCTATATTTCGGTTTGCGGCGATTCACATGAGGCCATAATCGAGGCATTGCAAACTGCACACACGAGAGCTTCCCTTATTCTTGTGACAGGAGGGTTAGGACCCACCAAAGACGATCTAACCAAAGAAGCTATTTGCGACTTTTTTGACGATCGACTTGAAGAAAATAAAGAGGTTTTAGCACATATTAAGCACCTCTTTGAGACGCATATTCAGACGCCAATTCGACCAGCAAATTTGACCCAAGCACTTCTTCCGTCTAAGGCAGTAGTTTTAAAGAATGGTGTAGGAACGGCTTCTGGAATGTGGTTTGAACGCGACAAAAAAATTACCGTCTTTTTACCCGGAGTGCCCCGTGAGATGCAATACGTCCTAGAACACGAATTAATGGAGCGCCTAGGGGCATTAAGCAGCTTGAGTATTCGTCATAGAACATTGCTGACCTATGGGTTAGGAGAAAGTGCCATTGCTGAACGAATCGATGCGATAGCGTCTGATTTACCTGATGGACTTTCGTTGGCTTACCTTCCTAATTTTGGTAGGGTGCGCTTAAGACTAAGTGCCAAGGGTTCTGATCTAAAAAAGGTAGAGGATCTACTTCAGGTGTTTGGAGACCGTATAGCTACTGAGCTCTCGGATATTTATTTTGGAGACGAAGAACAAGGAGGGTTGGCTTCTCAGCTGTTGAAGCTTGCCCGTCAAAAGCAATTTACTGTAGCGAGCTGTGAAAGCTGCACAGGAGGTCGCATTGCTTCATATCTTACTGCTATTCCCGGAGCATCTTCTGTTTTTGTTTCAGGTCTAGTGGCGTATCAAACGGCTCAAAAGACGCAATTATTAGGTATTTCTCCTGAACTCATAGAAACCTGCAGTGTGGTCAGCTCTGAGGTTGCTGAAGAAATGGCTCAGGCCACTCGCCTAAAAACTGGCGCCTCGATCGCAGTTTCTACAACCGGAAATGCTGGACCAGAAAAGGGCGATTCTGATGCCGATGTCGGAACTGTCTTTATCGGCATAAGCACCGAAGAGCACACTTTCGCTCATGAATATAATTTTGGAAACTTGCGCGAACGGGTAGTTGAAAAGGCGAGTTTAAAGGCTTTAGAGATGCTTTACCGAGAAATTGCAAAAAAATAATTCACACTTGGTCAAAATCAAGAAAACCACTACATTTGCACACTCTAAATTCAGGTAAAAACGCTAAAACAATGTCAAAGATCTGTGAGGTTACTGGAAAGAAAGTGATGTTCGGTAACAATGTATCGTTCTCGATCAATAAGACCAAACGTAGGTTTGATGTGAATATCAGTAAAAAGCGTTTTTATGTACCTGAAGAGGATCGTTGGGTTACATTGAACGTTTCTTCTAAAGGACTTAAGGTAATCGACAAAAAAGGAATCTCTGAGGTACTCAAAGCGTCTCGAGAAAAAGGATACATCAAATAAATAAACGTTCGCTATGGCCAAGAAAGGAAATAGAGTACAGGTAATTCTCGAGTGCACAGAGCATAAAACATCTGGTATGCCTGGAACTTCTAGATACATTACAACAAAGAATAAAAAAAATACACCAGACCGTCTTGAGATTAAGAAGTTCAATCCTATCCTCAAGAAAATGACGGTTCACAAAGAAATTAAGTAAGATGGCAAAGAAAACCGTTGCAACGTTACAGACGAGTTCTAAAAGATTAACCAAAGCGATCAAGATGGTTCGTTCGCCTAAGTCAGGTGCATATACCTTCGTTGAATCAGTAATGGCTCCTGAGCTCGTTAAAGAGTGGTTATCTGATAAGTAATTCGCTCTCAAAAGAATTTCAAGCCGCTTTTGCGGCTTTTTTTATGCCTTAAGTTTTAGTTTTACGGTATGGGTTGGTTGGATGCCTTTAAAAAGAAACAAGAGCCTGAACAGCTATCGGAAGGCCTTGAAAAAACCAAAAAAAGTTTTTTTGGTAAGCTCGCTGTGGCCGTCGCAGGGCGCTCTACGGTTGATGCTGAGACTTTAGATGCTTTAGAAGAGCTCCTCATCACCTCAGATGTAGGGGTGCATACCACGCTCAAAATTATTGAACGAATAGAGTCGCGTGTTGCTCAGGATAAATACCTCGGCACAGAAGATCTTCAACGACTTTTAAAAGAAGAGATTAAAGCGCTGCTTCATGAGACAGATAAACAAGGCTATAGTAGCAACAAAAAACCCTATGTGGTACTAGTAGTTGGTGTGAATGGGGTAGGTAAAACTACCACCATCGGAAAACTGGCTCATCAACTAACTCAAGAAGGAAAAAAAGTAATGCTCGGAGCCGCAGATACATTTAGAGCTGCCGCGGTTGATCAATTGCAGGTTTGGGCCGATCGTGCTCAGGTGCCTTTGGTGCGTATGCAAGAAGGAGCTGACCCGGCCTCTGTGGCCTTTGAGGCGGTGACAAGGGCTGTTCGAGATGAGGTAGATGTGTTGTTTGTAGACACGGCAGGAAGGCTCCACAACAAGGTGAATCTGATGAACGAATTGAGCAAAATTAAGCGTGTGATGAGTAAGGTGTTAGACGATGCTCCACATGAAGTAATGCTGGTGCTTGATGGGTCTACTGGTCAAAATGCCTTTGAGCAGGCGAAACAATTTACAGCGGCGACAGAGGTAAATGCTCTAGCCATAACAAAACTCGATGGTACCGCTAAAGGGGGTGTTGTTTTAGGTATTTCCGATCAGTTCACCATACCTGTTCGATTTATCGGTTTGGGTGAGGGAATTACCGATCTCAAGGTCTTTGATAAAGATTCCTTTGTTGAAGCTTTATTTTCTTAGCCTTTTATGAGAACAAAGTCTTTACATGCCAAAACGATCAATGTGGTAACCCTCGGGTGTAGCAAGAATTTATACGATTCTGAGGTGTTAAGTGGTCAGCTTGAAGCTTCAGGTAAAAAGGTAGTTCACGAAGGTGAGGGTGAAGTCGTGGTAATTAATACCTGCGGTTTCATCGCCAATGCGAAGCAAGAAAGTATAGATACGATACTGCATTTTGTCGATCAAAAGCAGCGAGGAAACGTAGAAAAGGTATACGTAACCGGATGCCTCAGTGAGCGTTACATGACAGACTTAGAAGAAGAAATCCCTGACGTTGACCGCTACTTTGGAACGCAGCATCTTCCGCAATTACTCAAAGAATTAGGGGCAGACTACAAGCACGAGCTCCTAGGCGAAAGGGTTATGAGCACGCCTACGCACTATGCTTATCTAAAGATAGCAGAAGGCTGTGATCGCCCTTGTTCGTTTTGTGCTATTCCTCTCATGCGCGGAAAACACCGTTCAACACCTATAGAAGACCTTGTTTCAGAGGCTGAGGTATTGGCAAAAAAAGGAGTAAAAGAGCTTATTTTGATCGCCCAAGACCTGACGTATTATGGCTTGGACCTTTATAAAGAGCGTGCTTTGGCTAAGCTTTTAAGGGCATTAGAACAGGTTGAAGGAATAGAATGGATTCGTCTACATTACGCTTTTCCAAGTGGATTTCCAGAAGACGTTTTGGAGGTGATTAAGACATCCTCAAAGGTCTGTAATTACATTGATATACCCCTGCAACACATATCAGACAGCGTACTTAAGAGTATGCGCCGCGGAACCACCTACGAAAAGACCAATGCATTGCTCAACACCTTTAGAGAAAAGGTTCCAGGTATGGCCATTCGAACCACTTTGATTGTGGGTTACCCAGGCGAGGACGAAAAGGCGTTTAATGAGCTTAAGGAGTGGGTAGCGACCACGCGTTTTGATAGACTTGGGTGTTTTACCTATTCTCATGAAGAGAACACTCATGCGTATAGCTTAGTTGATGATGTGCCAGAGGAAGAGAAAGAGAGAAGAGCTGCTGAAATCATGGAGATCCAAGGACAAATCTCTTGGGAATTGAATCAAAAAAAGGTAGGCCAGGTATTTAGGTGTATCATCGATCGCTACGAAGATGGCTATTTTGTGGCGCGAACAGAATTTGATTCTCCTGATGTGGACAATACTGTTTTAATAGAAGCAGAAAAGCAGTATTTGACGGTTGGATCCTTTGTCGATGTTGAGATTCTTGAGGCAGGTGATTTTGACCTTTATGGAAAAGTAGTCGCTTCGCTATAGATAATTACCTCTGTTGGGCTTCAAGGCTGATTTAATAGGATCTAATTGCGTTTCGTCTATGTCAAGCGTGCAACTTGACCAAGACGCGTTGTGACGCACTACCTCAGTGACGTTTACTTCTTTCTTATTTGCGAGGTTGCTGAGATAAACTTCAAGGTGCTCTTGAAAATGAAGAGCGGTTTGATGTGAAGAAGGCCCTCTGAAATCCCAAAACAAACGGATCTTTTTCACGGGTTTCATAAGGCGCGGTTTGGGTGCGAAAATTCTGTTAACATAAAAGGTAAAGATAAAGATAACGGCTTCTTTATTCTATTTTTGAACTATGCAACGTATTGCGATTTTTCAAACTGTTCTAGGAGTTCTTTGTGGGCTTTTAATGACCTCCTGTGCACTGTTTGTTTCAGAAGAGCCGAACCCAGAAGCTGTTGCTCGAGTGGGTAGGTCGTACCTCTATGCCGTTGATCTTCCGGACTTTTCTTATTTGTCTGATGAGCAGGCGATCAAAGAAGCAAGAGAGGCATACATTAGTGAATGGGCTGTAAAGCAATTGATGTATCAAAACGCCTTAAATAACCTTCCAGAGGACGTGCAATGGGATTTAGATCGTTTAGTAGAAGCCTATAAAACTGATTTATATACAAAATCTTATTTCGATTTAATTTCTTTCAGCCCTTCTGATACCCTTGTAGCTGCTGGAGAATTGGATTCTCTGTATCGACGTGAAGAGGCCAGTATGAGGCTTGATCAAGATCTTGTAAAATTGCGCTATGTGGTACTCGGTCCGCAATACACCAAACCAGATGAGGTAATGACCCGCTTCAAGCGCTATAACGACCAAGATCAGCGTTTCATTGATTCCCTCTATACCCATAATTATTTAAGAGAACTTCAGTTGAACGATTCTACTTGGTTTAACAGTGCCTCTATTGCCAAACAGATTGCCCCGATTACCTATCAAAACAGTGAAGAATATCTCAAACCCTATCAGTTTTTTGATATCCGTGACAGCACGGGTTTTTACTTTGGACAGGTCTTAGATACGAGAAAAAAAGGCGATATTGCACCTTATGCTTTTGCCTTAGCCGAACTTCGCCAGATTATTCAAAATCGAAAGCGCTTTGAGCGTTTGGAACGGCAAAAACAAGAAATGATTAGTGAAGCAATTCGAAAAAAAACCTATGAGACATATGAGTAAATGGTTAGCCATTTTGATGATCGCCGTTGTAACCATCACGGCTGTTGCTCAAGGAGGAACCTCAAATCAGACGAGGATTAAAATCGATGGAGTAGTATCTGTGATTGGAGATTTTGTCATCCTTGAATCAGATGTAGATAAGTTAAAAGCAGACATTGAAAATCAAGGTGGTGATCTAGGAGAAATTTCAGAGTGCCAATTGCTAGGGAAGTTGATGGAAGACCGTTTGTTTGCCCATCATGCCATTCAAGACAGCTTACTAGTATCTGATTCAGAGGTTAATCAGATGGGTGATATGCAAATACAGCAGTTAGCACGTCAAATCGGTTCCGTTGAGAAGGTACTAGAGTTTTACGACAAGCCCGATTTGCAGACGTTTAAAGACGAACTTTATGAGATCAATAGACTGCGCATGCTTGCAGATAAGATGCGTAGTGACATTGTTGACGAGATTGAAATCACCCCTGAAGAGGTACGGCAATTCTTTTACAGTATTCCCATTACGAAGAGACCCGTATTTGGGGCAGAGCTCGAAATTGCACAAATTGTAAAGCAACCTAAACCTTCAGAAGAAGAGAAATTGCGCATCGTTCAGCGCTTAGAACAGATGAAGCAAGACGTAGAAGAAAATGGTGCAAGCTTTAGCGTTAAGGCGATTTTATATTCTCAAGATCCAGGTTCTAAGTCTAATGGGGGTGCGTATACGATGAATAGAGAAACTCCTTTTGTTAAAGAATTTAAAGATGTTGCCTTTTCATTGAGAGAGGGAGAGATTTCAGACCCCTTTGAAACAGACTTTGGATATCATATTATTTTAGTCGAAAAAATTAGAGGACAAGAGGTCGATTTAAGACACGTTTTGCTAACTCCTGAAATTTCGAACGATCAAATTGAAGCGGCGAAGCAAGAGTTAGATAGTATCCGTTCAGAAATCTTAGCCGGCACGATCACTTTTGAAGAAGCCGCCCGACAGTTTTCTGATGAAAAAGAAACGAAGTTCGATGGAGGGGTGCTGCGTAATCCTCAAGATTATAGTGCGAGATTTGAACTCACCAATATGGATCCTGTACTCTACAATCAGGTAGCCACTTTACGAGACGGGCAAATCTCTCAACCTATCAAAGAAGACGATCCTCGTGGCGGGCCGCCAAAGTTTAAAATCATGCGAGTTGCTAATCGCTACGACGAGCATATGGCCGATTTCGCTAGGGATTATGTGAAAATTAAAGATTTAGCCCTTTCAGATAAGGAGCGCAAGACCATTGAAGAATGGATTGCGGAGCAAATAGAGTCCACTTTTATTCAGATCAACGATACGCGAAAAGACTGTGACTTTGCTAGCAATTGGCTTAAGAATTAGACACTTCTTCGTAATTTTGCAACCTAATAAACAAGAATTATGGCCTTCGATTTCAAAATGATTAAGCAGGTTTACGATCGCATGGATGCGAATGTAACTGCTGCTAGAAATATACTAGGTAGACCCCTAACTCTTACTGAAAAGATTTTATACAACCACTTGTGGGAGAAGGGTGTCTCGAATGCATTTAAGCGCGGAGAAGACTATGTAGATTTTGCTCCAGACCGTGTAGCTTGTCAAGATGCTACTGCACAAATGGCCCTCTTGCAGTTCATGCATGCGGGAAAACCAAAAGTTGCCGTACCTACCACGGTACACTGTGATCACCTTATTCAGGCGAAACAAGGGGCGAGTGCTGATTTGAAACGCGCCAATGAAACCTCGAACGAGGTGTTTGATTTCTTAGGATCGGTATCTAATAAATACGGAATAGGCTTCTGGAAGCCGGGTGCAGGTATCATTCACCAAGTAGTTCTTGAGAACTACGCTTTCCCTGGGGGTATGATGATAGGGACAGACTCTCATACGGTGAATGCAGGAGGTTTAGGAATGATTGCTGTCGGTGTTGGTGGTGCAGATGCAGTGGATGTGATGGCGGGTATGGCCTGGGAGCTTAAATTCCCTAAACTCATCGGAGTGAAGCTAACAGGTAAACTTTCAGGATGGACCGCCCCTAAAGATGTAATTCTAAAGGTTGCAGATTTGTTGACCGTAAAGGGAGGTACTGGTGCCGTAATTGAATATTTTGGTGAGGGTGCCTTAGCCATGTCTTGTACCGGAAAAGGAACTATTTGTAATATGGGTGCTGAGGTTGGCGCTACGACTTCAACCTTTGGGTACGATGAATCTATGGATCGCTACTTAAGAGCCACTGGAAGAGCAGATGTAGCGGATGCAGCAAATCAAGTTAAAGCGCATTTGACGGGTGATCCTGAGGTGTATGCTAACCCTGAAGCATACTTTGATCAAGTGATTGAAATAGATTTGTCGACCTTAGAACCGCACCTAAACGGACCTTTTACGCCAGACTTAGCAACGCCTATTTCAAAAATGGCAGAAACAGCTAAAAAGAACGATTGGCCACTTCAAGTTGAGGTAGGTCTGATAGGTTCATGCACGAACTCTTCTTACGAGGATATTTCACGTGCAGCTTCTTTGGCCAAGCAAGTAGCGGAGAAGAAATTAAAAACTAAAGCCAAATTCACCATTACACCAGGATCAGAACAGGTCCGTTACACCATCGATCGCGATGGTCTGATTGAGACTTTCGACCAGATTGGTGCTACTGTTTTTGCGAATGCCTGTGGACCGTGTATCGGAATGTGGGATCGCTATGGTGAAAAGGCAGCGGATGGACCCCGAAATACCATCGTTCACTCTTTCAATAGAAACTTTGCGAAGCGAGCTGATGGGAACCCAAATACACTCGCATTTGTGGGTTCTCCTGAACTAGTCACCGCTATTGCGATCGCCGGAAGGTTAGACTTTAACCCTTTAACCGATACCTTGATAAATGAAGACGGAGAAGAGGTGAAATTAGACGAGCCGCGCGGATACGAATTACCACCTGAAGGATTTGCCGTTGAAGATTCGGGATTTGTAGCTCCTGCTGCAGATTCAAGCCAGGTAACGGTTAAAGTGGATCCTTCATCTGAACGCTTGCAGTTATTGGATCCATTTATTCCGATCCAAGTTGATAAGATGAAGAATATCCCATTATTGATCAAGGCGCAAGGAAAGTGTACTACAGACCACATCTCAATGGCCGGACCTTGGTTGCGTTACAGAGGACATCTTGATAATATTGCCAACAATACACTAATCGGTGCGGTAAACGCATTTAATGAGAAGACGAACTTTGTTAAGAATCAATTAACGGGTGAGTATGCTGGAGTTCCTGATACACAGCGTTCTTATAAAAAAGAAGGGCTTTATTCTATTGTTGTGGGAGACCATAACTATGGTGAAGGTTCTTCAAGAGAACATGCAGCTATGCAGCCTCGTCACTTAGGAGTAGCAGCTGTTTTAGTGAAGTCTTTCGCCAGAATTCACGAGACCAACTTGAAAAAGCAGGGGATGCTTGCGCTAACCTTTGCTAATGAGGCTGATTACGACCTCATTCAAGAAGATGATAGATTTGATTTTGTTGACTTGGACGGTTTCGCACCAGGTAAACCACTTACTTTAGTGGTAACTCATAGTGACGGATCAACGGATTCTATTGTAGTGAATCACAGTTACAACAGTTCTCAAATCTCTTGGTTTGAAGCCGGATCTGCACTGAACTTGATTAAAAAAGAGAATGCCGCTTAAATTTTAAGGCATGAGCAAACAGGTCACCTCAATTACCTTTTTTAGGTTCACCACACTGAGGTCAAAGATCTGGGCGTTCTTTATGATGCAATTCGCTCGAGCCCCTTTACGTAAAGTGAGGGGTCTTGAGCGTTTTTTCTTAATGGGTACCGGAAAGAAGGGGTTTAATCCAAACCCAGACTGGTCTACTTACGCCTTACTTCAAATATGGAATTCTCAAGAAGAGGCGGATTATTACTTTTCAAGCCATCCTTTGTATTCTTCTTATGTACGAAACAGTGAAGAGGTTTTGAGGGTGATGATGCGTAATATTAAGGCGCACGGTGCTTGGAACGGGGTTAACCCTTTTCAGAAGTCATCTCAACTCGATCCTGAGAATCCGTACATTGCGGCAATCACTAGAGCAACGATTAAGACGCGCTTACAACTTAAATTTTGGCGAGCAGTTCCTTATGCACAACGCTTTCTTGATACTGCCACTGCCTTGAAATTTACTAAGGGGATAGGTGAGGTACCCTTTAGGAATATGGCTACATTTTCAATTTGGGAATCTGAAGAAGCCATGAGGCAGTTCGCATACTCAGACAAGCATCATAAGAAGGCCATCGTTCAAACACGATCTCTGAATTGGTACAGTGAAGAACTCTTTAGCCGCTTTCAGCCGTATCAAGTATACGGAACTTACTTAGGACAATCTATTGAACTTTCTTAGCGCATTAAAGCGAGGCTGCCAAAAAACAATGCCTGTGCGAGATAAATATGCATGGCAATGCTTAAAGAGGTTTTTGGTTTGTCTTTCTGTACCTTCTCTACGGTGAAATAAATGACTTGAAAGAGAAAGCCAAATCCGAACCAACTCCAATAATTGGCCGCTGGAGGGCTCGGTATAAATGTCCAGTAGTCAAAATGAGGAGCTAAAAGTTCAAGAAGTGCATCCAGGGCGACCATCATACTCGCCCCAATAATTGCAGAACTAAGAGTGTAATGAAAGCGACCAGTGGCTGCTTGCGCCATTCGAGCCGTTATCATGGTTAAGACGGCCCAGAAGATTCCTATAATAATCGGAATCCCATCAATTTTAGGCCCTAGATTTTCTCCGTAACTATAGGTTCCAAAAAACCACCCATAATGCACCCCTAGCCATTCGACTAGCATACCTGCCGAAAAAAATAGACCTAGTAGGAGCCATTGATAACGCTTTGTAATAGGAAAGTAGAGTACGAAAAATCCAAAAGAGGCTATCAGGTTGAGTACGGTTTTCGTTACAAACCAATCCTGAAATCCAGCAGCAATTCCTAAGGCCCCGGCCATATGCGGAAGCCAGATAAAGAGAAGTACCTCTTTGGTGACAATTTTAGGCGATGTTGAAGTCATTTGCGATTAACTCACTGACGATCTTTCCTGATTGCAGACACAAGGGTATGCCACCACCAGGGTGCGATGATCCTCCACAAAAGTAAACGTTTGAGAGTGCACTTCTATGATTAGGGTGTCTTAAGAAAGCTGAGAATTGAGAATTGCTTGCCGCTCCGTAAAGCGCTCCCCTGTAGGATTGAGTAGATTGTTCAATCCCTCTAGGATCAAGTATGTGTTCTACTGTAATTAAATCAGCTAGATCGCAATTGAGTATTCTGCTCAATTTGGCAATGATACGCTTTCGACTAAGCGCGATAAGTTCATCCCAATGCTGTCCATAATTACCAGGGGCATTGATCATCACGAACCAATTTTCACAGTTAGCAGGGGCGTCACTAGAGGTGTGCTTAGAGGTGATGTTTACATACACGGTTGGATCATCGTGAAGCGTTTTGTCTTCGAATATTGCCTTAAACTCTTCTGCGTAAGCGTCTGAAAAGAAAATGTTGTGCAGGTCTAATTGCTCGAATTTTTCGGCGATACCCCAATAAAAGATAAGGGCGCTACTCGACCGCTCTTGTCTCAGTATACGTTCGGGAGCTCTTAAGGTGGGTAACAGTTTTCTATAAGTCGGAACAACGTCCATATTGCTAACTACTACATCAAAGTGATACTCCTGTAGCTTTGTTTTAAGGCCCTTAGCACTTTTTTGATCAGAGTTCAACACTATTTCTTCGACCCCTTCGTCTAGATGAAAACTGACGCCTTGTCGTTGTGCGAGTCGAAATAATGATTGTGAAATCTCGTGCATTCCTCCCTTTGGATAAAAAGTGCCAAAATGCATTTCAAGATGGGGAATAAGTGACATGATCCCTGGTGTCTTGTAGGGTGAGCTGCCATTATATGTAGCATGTCTTGAAAAGAATTGAAGACTCTTTGGGTTCTTAAAATACGCCTTGAGCGTTTTGAAGAGGGTTTTGTGAACGTCTAACGAGGGTAGTTTTACTACAGCCTTTAGGGTTTTAAGTGAACCGTAGGTTCGAAGACGATGCAGAGATTGCTCGATAAAGAGTGGGCTTGTGAGATCGTATTTAAGGGCACTATTGTCTAGAAAGTCTTTAACTCTTTTAGGGTCCTCATTAAAGGTCGTGCTAAAATGATGAACAAATGCTTCTCGATCTGCTGAGGCTTCGAAGCGTGTTCCATCTTCCCAAAAGTAATTGCATACATTCTCTTTTCGAATGTAGTTGAAGTGATCTCTTGGATGTTCATTAAACAAAGCATAAAGTTCATCCACAAAATGTGGCATGGTGAATAGAGACGGTCCGAGATCAAAGCGGTATCCTTCTAGGTTTAATGCATGGAGTTTGCCCCCAGTATACGAATTAGACTCAAAAACGACTACTTCATGTCCTTGCGCCCTTAATCGAAGTGCAGTTGCTAAACCGGCAATACCGGCTCCGACAATGCCGATTTTAAGTGCCATAAAGGGGTTATTTGAAATATTTTCGAGGTACGATGAGCATGCCGAAATTTTCCCCTTCTTCTTTTCCTAAATGCTTGTGATGAATTTTATGCGCTCGTCTTACTCCTCGAGCGTAGGCATTATCAATGGTTCTTAGCCATTTGAAGCGTTGATGAATAAAAATATCATGGACCACAAAATAGGCGATTCCGTAGGCTAATATTCCAAAGCCAATCGGGAATCCAATCCAGAATGCCTCGTCTGCAGTCATTAAAAAACTCATGCTAAGCACGGCAAAAAACAAGAAAAATGCATCATTTCGCTCGAACCAAGAGTCGTGGTCTTTTTGATGATGGTCTTTATGAAGCACCCATAAAATACCGTGCATGATGTATTTATGGATGAACCATGCCATAAATTCCATGATTAAGAATGTCAATACAAAAACAGCGATCCAAAGAAGTGTGTTCATAGTATTAGATGCGTTGTAATTTAAATTCAAGATAAGATTGTGCAAGTAATCCGGCTTTTTCGTAGTTCGGAACGCGGATGCGTTTATTTTTTATTTCTAAAGGGGGGGTGGCTTTTAGGCGATCTAACAGCCTCTTGTAATAACGATAGGCTGTATATACCCCAAAACGAGATCCGACGGGAAGTTCTTTGATTCCTTTAAACCCTTCTTCAAAGTCACTTTCTATCTCACGAATGATGGCGTCTTTAGAAGCTTCATCTAATGCTTCTAAATTCGCGTCCGGAAAGTAGGTGCGTCCAAGAGCCTCATAATCTGCTTTTAGGTCTCTTAAAAAGTTCACTTTTTGAAAAGCAGAACCTAAGGACATTGCAGGTGTTTTGAGCGTGTTGTAAGCGCCTTCGTCTCCATCCAAAAATACCTTAAGACACATAAGACCCACCACATCAGCTGATCCATAGATGTACGCTTTGTATTCTTCTTTAGTGAGATACTCTGTTTTATGTAAATCCAATTCCATACTCTTCATAAAAGAGTCTACCAATTCTTTCGGAATTCCGAAGCGATGATAGGTCATCTGAAAGGCATTGAGAATGGGATTTAGACTTATTTTGTGCGTTAAACTTGCTTCGAGATCTTCTGAAAACCGCTCGAATAATACCTCTTTAGGGAAATCGTGAAAACTATCTACGATCTCATCCGCAAAGCGCACAAATCCATAGATGTTATAAATATGCGGACGAATTTCCTTTGAAAGCATGCGCGTAGCGAGAGAGAAGGAGGTGCTGTATCGCTTGGTAACAAGCTCACTGCACTGTTGGCTTACCTGGTCGTATAATGCTTTCATGATTCTTGCTCTTGAATGAGTTGAGCAACAAGCTTTCCTGAAATCAGAGCAGGTGGCACTCCAGGCCCAGGAACGGT
The DNA here is from genome assembly GCA_023264015.1 of Flavobacteriaceae bacterium. Classification (GTDB taxonomy): domain Bacteria; phylum Bacteroidota; class Bacteroidia; order Flavobacteriales; family Flavobacteriaceae; genus UBA3478. The sequence continues at coordinate 22,095 of JALQTJ010000018.1, forward strand.
CAATTGCCCAGTGAAAAATAAGTTATTTACTTTTTTCGATTGCAATTTAGGACGAAGAAATGCGGTCTGTCTCAGCGTATTAGCTAATCCATACGCATTGCCCTTGAATGAATTGTAAGCTTCTACAAAGTCTTTGACACAAAAGCTCTCTACAAATTCGATGTGCTCCCTTAAGTTCTGACCCGAAAAGTTTTCTAGGCGTTCTACGAGCTTAGAAAAAAAATGATCTCTTAATTCTTGGGTGTCTTCGATACCTGGTGCAATCGGAATTAAGAAAAATCCGGCTTCTTTGCCTTCGGGGGCCATGCTGACATCTGAAACCGATGGAAAGTTAGCGTAGAATAGCGGGTCTGCGGGCCATTCAGGCTGGTCGTATATGACTCTTGCGTGCTCTTTGAAATCGGTGTCAAAAAACAGGTTATGATGCAATAATTTTTTATCGAGCTTGGTGTTGAAACCTACATAGAACAGCAATGATGAAGGCGCAAAGGTTCTTTTGTTCCAATATGCTTCTGAATACTGTCGATAACGCTCCGGAAGCAGGGTTTCACTGTGATGATAGTCGGCGCCGCTTAATACATAGTCTGCCGTTATTTGTTCTCCATTGCTCAAGGTTATTCCAGTTGCTCTGCCTTTCGCATCGATGTTGATGTTTTGTACAGCACTTGAAGTGTGGATTTGAACCCCAAGACCTTCTGCAACCTTTTTCATTCCCTTTACAATCTCGTACATTCCTCCCTTTGGATGCCATGTTCCCAGGCCGTAATCCGCATGGTTCATGAAAATATAGAAAGAAGGGGTGTTCTCGGGTTTTGCACCCAAGAAAAGTACCGGAAATTCAAGAGCTGAGCGCAATTCAGGTGATTTGAAGGACTTTTTCACTTCGTCACTTACTGACCGTAAGAACTGACCTACGCGTACTACGGTTTCTGGGGTAACCAACTCAAGAGGAGACTTTCCGGGCCTTAAAACGATCTTCTTGATCGCAATGGTGTAATTGGTTGCTGCTTTCTTGAGAAACGCTTTAAGCTTATTGCCGCTACCCGGTTCAATTTGTTCGAAAGCCTTAGCAATTCCTTCAACGGATGCCGCTATGGGTAGTGTACGGTCTTTGAAGACGATTTGATAGCCAGGATCTAAACGCTCCAGTTCGTAGAAATCTGAAGTTGAATGTCCAAAATCATTAAAGTATTCTTCGAAAATATCAGGCATCCAGTACCAGGACGGTCCCATATCGAAAGTGAAGCCGTTTTTTACCAATTGTCTACAGCGTCCACCAATAGTATCATTCTTTTCGTAAATACTAACCTCGTACCCTGCTTTTGCGAGGTGTGATGCGGCTGATAAGGAAGAAAATCCAGACCCAATTACAGCAACTTTTTTCATGCTTCTAGAATCGATGAAAAATGCGCGATAGATTCATAGGTTTTGACGTAGTCAAAAGCGGGTTTGGTGTGCATGCGTTGCGTTTGATAACCTAAAATTGAGAGTTTACACCCTGGTTTATAAACCGTGGCATCAAATGCCTTCAGGTATTTTTCTATTTCATCGTTTTGAGGACTTACGGTGAAATAAGATACGAAGTGAATATTCTTATAATACCCAAGCAGCTCCTTTAGACTATCAAGGGAATTGGCTTGACCCAAATAAATTGATCGGTATCCCTTAGACACGATTTCATAGTTAATGAAGAGCAGCCCTACCTCATGTATCTCGCCTTCAGGAAGGTAAAGTACGAAAACCTCATCCTCTTGCGTTGGAGGTAATTTCTGAAAACGCTCTGTGTGGATATAAATCTTTTGTTTGATTAAACTTGTGATGAAGTGCTCATGTGCCGGGCTAATGGCTTTCGCCTGCCATAAGAGTCCGAGTTCATTCATGAGAGGCACCAAAACATCATTAAACATCTCTTTAAAACTGCGTTCAGCTACGAGGCTATTGTAGGTGTTGTAGAATTGGGCGGTATCGAAATTAACCATCGCGAGTTTAAACGCGTTTACGGCATGATGCTTTTCACTATTCTTAGCAATAATTTCATTAACAATAACCGGGATCTGACTGTCTTGAAGTTTTGCAATCTTAGAGATCTTGTATCCGTTATGGTAAAGAAGCGTAATGTTTAAGAGTTTTTGAAGACTGTTGAGACTATAGGTGCGGATATTTGTCTCTGTTCTTTCAGGGCTAAGTAGGTGATATCTTTTTTCCCAAATCCTGATCGTATGGGCCTTGATGCCCGAAAGATTTTCTAAATCTCGTATACTGAAATACTTCTTACTACTGTTCATTCTTCATTGAAAAATCTTAAACAAAAGTAGCTAAAAATAGTTAAGGTTTTCTGGGGTATGTGTATTTGTTTTAAAGATGCTTGAAAGCTCACGACTGGGGTCACCTTCGGTAGCTCAAGTTTTGGCGTGTTCTGTTCAAACAAAAAAGCACCGCCTAGTGGCAGTGCAGTCTTTTTTGATCCTTAAGTGCTCACGACATGGGGTCACCTTCGGTAGCTCAAGTCTTGCCCGTAGTCTAAATCAAAAAAGAACACGCTAGCGCGTGCGTATTTGTTTTCACCTAACTCTCCTCAAAACCTTAGTTTTGGCGCGTTCTGTTCAAACAAAAAAAAGCACCGCCTAATGGCAGTGCAGTCTTTTTTGATCCTTAAGTGCTCACGACTGGAGTACTAATATTATATCTATTTGAATCTAGTTATTCTGTAAGTTCCTGAAAATCAGTAAATATTATATAATCTGATTACAATAGTATTCAATAATATTCATCTAGATGTATATTTACCGTACAAATACCGTACAAAAATGGCTACAGTCAAGTTTCTATATCGTTCTACTAAAGAAATAGCTCCCTTAACCCTTCGTTTGTCTTTTCGACGAAACGGTAAGGATTTCGTTTATGAAACAAAAACCCCTATTATTATTTCTAAAGGTGAGTGGGATTTGCTTGGTTCACCAAAACGGATTAAGGATGCTAAGCTGAAGAACCGTAAGATAGATCTTGATCAGAAAACAATAGCCTTAGAGAAAATGGTATTAAATGCATTTAGTCTTAGTAGAACAAACG
>JALQTJ010000019.1 GCA_023264015.1 Flavobacteriaceae bacterium
CTCAATCGGTTCAAGATCTTCATGCGGATTGGTTCCGAGTATCTGATTCTCAGAGAAAAATTCGGGCTGAGCCATTTTTCCGATATCGTGATAAAGCGCCCCTACCCGAAGCAAAAGGCTGTTAGCACCAACCGCATTAGCAGAGGCTTCGCATAAATTGGCCACCTGAAGACTGTGATTGAATGTACCTGGCGCCTTTTCACTTAACTCTTTAAGCAGTTTTGAATTGGTATCAGACAGCTCGAGAAGCGAAACATCCGATACCAAACCGAAAAGCTTTTCAAAGAGATAAATTAAGGGCTGAGCAAATAAAGTGATCATCCCGTTCAAGACGAAGAGAAGTAATATCTGATAGTCGATAGTGAGCAACCCGCCTTGATTCAAGCCGTGAAATGCGGTGTAAGAAATCAAGTAGACTAAAGTAATCTGAAAGGCTGCAGCAAATAGGTTTGTACGCTTCTGTAACTCGTTTGAGCCAATCATAACTACCACTCCTGCCACGATTTGTAAAAACACAAACTCATAAGCGTTTGAAAGGGTCATAGCGATAATCAAAACCGTAATGATATGCGCAAATAAAGCCACCCGAGCATCGAAAAAATTCTTTAACACTAAGGGTAGAATACTCATGGGAGATAAGAACACGAAGCGCTCATCGATCTCAACCAGTAGCGTGGTAATGAATACCATGAGCACAATATTGGTATATAAGAATACTAATTGATTGCTGTTCTCGAAGATATCTTGACGGTATTTTCGAAGATAAAGCATCAGCAAAACCAATACGATAGCAACGAGGATAGTGTAGGCAATCACAATAAATATACCGTTTGAAGCTTCAATAGAAGAAGACTGGTACTCGTATTTGAGTGACTCTAATACTTGAAAATTTTCATCTTCTATGATCTCTCCTTTAGCGACGATAAGAGAACCTTCAGGAACCAAACCTCGGGTTAAAGAGATTTGCTCTAATTGTGTTTTAAAGGCCACATCGGTTAGGGTTTGATTTAATCGGGCATTGACTTGTATTGCACCACGAATAAATTCTTTCACCTGCTCTAGCTGGGATTCCGTAAAAAGTGAAGAAGATAGTGTGGATGTATTTTCTTTATGTTGAGTAATTGAAATCAGATATTCCCGATCTATGGCAATAGCTTCATTTCCTTTTATCAGTCTAACATTTTCAATGAATTCGATTTCTTCTCCAAAGACCAGAGCTTGTTGTATAGAATCGATCCATGAGCGAACTTGGCCCTTTTGGTCGGCTAAAAGCTTTTGGTTTCGAGCAGAAGCCGTATTAGACGAACTACTCAAAAGTGATACAAGTTCAGCTTCTTTGTAAGACGAAAGCCCCTCTGTAAAGTCAAAATAGAACACCTTAGCTTTTGCCGCCCGCTCTCGCTCTGCCTTTAACTGATCTTCTGTCTTTTTTATCGAAAAATCAAATGGCGCATATAGGGTCTCATAACGCCACGGACGCCCCTGAGTATATTCATAATTAAAGGCATGTTGCGAAGGAAAAATCCAGACAATAAGCGCAACTGCAGTAACTACGAGTAAGCTAGAGAAAAGAAAAAAACGCAGACGCTGCGCATCGACAAGAAGACGAGACATAAAAAGTGCTACATGGTCTGGTAAAAATAGGAAATATTGTTTTTTAGTATTTTCGCTAGGGATACTAGAATTAAGTCTTGAGGAGTCAGCACGGAATTTGCGCACTTAGTGTCATCAATGTGTACCGCGAACCTAGCGAGGCAAGTAGTATCGTGAATCAGCTGCTTTACGGAGACCATTACGAATGTATTGAAATCAAAAAATTTTGGTCCAAGATCAAGTTGCACTACGATCAAACTGAAGGGTACATATTAAACAGCCTATTTACCGCTCTAGATCAAGACGCTTTTAAATCCCTCTCCGACTATTCTAAAGCCGTTTACAATCAAAACTTGACGCATTATGCGCTGGTTGGCGTTCATGGTGCTTTACCCTTGCTTATCGGCTCAAGACTAGACGCCGCCCAAAAAATGAATCACGAGCTCGATGTCTCTCAAGACAGCTTTAAGGTTGAAGGAAACACCCTATCTCAGCAGCTCGTAAATACGGCACTGAAATATACTTATGCGCCCTATATGCTTGGGGGCAGATCACCTTTTGGAATAGATGCGAGTGGATTCACGCAAATGGTCTACAAAACCTGCCATCTATTTCTAGATCGCGATATTGTATCACAGTCCAATCAAGGACAAACGCTCTCTTTCATAGAAGAAAGTCAACCAGGAGATTTAGCATTTTTTGATGACGATGAAGGAAATTTGATTCACGTTGGCCTAGTTCTCCCAAATAACTATATCATTCACGCGCATGGATACGTGCGTATAGATCGGCTTGACCATACAGGTATTTTTAACCCTGACCTTAACCAGTACACCCATTCGCTTCGCGTCATTAAAACGCTTCAATAAAAAAACCCCCACTTGAACGTGAGGGTCTTTTCAAAGCTATAAGCGTATAAATCCTTATGATTGCTCCATAAGTCCTAAGATGCGCTTGAAGTTTTCATTATCCCCAAGTGCTCCATAAAGATTCTTAAGCTGTGTCAACAGATCGTTGTTGTTCGGAAGGTTTTCAAGGGCCGCCTCTAAAACCGCAGCACTTTCTCTAAAAAGATTATCCTTTTTCTCTTTAAGCGCATCGTACTTATCGTAATCCGACTGCTTCGTAGACATGGCAAGCGTATTCATCTCGTCTACCAGAGCATTTCCTTCATTCACATAAGTTGAAGAAAGGTTGAGAATGGCATTGATGTACGTCGGATTGATCTCAATCGCTTTTTTGTAAGCCGCTCTTGCTTCTTCAATATTTCCTTGCTCAGAGCTGATGACCCCAATATTATAGTGCAAATCAGGATTACTTGGATCAATAGCAATCGCCTCGTTCATCATTTCTTTGAACTTTTCGGGCTGACCGATGTTGTAGTACAGATTAGCTTTATTTAAAAGCAAGGCTATGTCTCCTGGGTTTTGAGCTTGCGCAACTTCATAGGCTTCTAGCGCCTCGTCATTTTTTCCTTGTTGCTGATAGATCAATGCGATGTTTTTCACCACCTCAGAACGCTTTGAGGGTGTATTTTCATCAGATGGATCTTTATGAGTACCTCCTTTTACATAGAGGTCACGTGTAGCCTTATCAAAATACTCCATTTCTGAAGTTTCAATATTGATCGCCCCGAAGCGCTTCTCACTACCGTCATAATTAATATCTCGAAGCTTGATGTAATAATCCAAGGCTTGCTCAAAATCTCCTCCATTTATCGCAGATCCTGCAGCATAATATAAGTAAAGTGTATCCCGAGGACTGAGCACATAACTTTGATAGAGCTTCTCTGCCGCTCCAGCATAGTTCTCTGTCTTCTGATCCTCTACCGCTAGATTCACGTAATCGTTCGCAATCTCTGCCAATGACGTTGCTACCTCTTCAGAATACCTAGATTTACCAGAAGCCTCTTCCATGGCGATCAATGACTGGTAAGCCGAAATAGCATCTTGGTAGCGCGCTGTATCTCCTGCCTTTGCTAACTGCAATGAGGCGTTTCCTAATAACAGATAGTAATCTCCTTGATACTTTTCTTCAGCCGAGCTGATTGACCCCTCGAGTGGGGCAAGTTGAGCGAGCGTTTCGGCTGCATCTCCTTTTTTAAAAGCTTTGGAAGCTTCTTTAAGTTCATCTTTTTGAGCAGCGACCGAAAGCGTAGCTACAGCGGCCAGTGCGAAAAGTACTATTCTTTTCATGATTGTTAAGGTGTATCTTTTTTACGTTAAGGGGTGCAATTTACTCTTCTTCAGGCGCATTACCAACAGAAGAATCTTCAGAATCTACGATTGGTAAATCTCGAATTTCGTTTTCTTGATCTACGTCCTCTTCTTTCATCACTTTTGCCACCGCTGCGATACTATCATCGTTCCGCAAATTGATGAGCTTAACCCCTTGAGTGGCGCGACCCATCACTCTTAGATCTCCTACAGGAAGCCTAATAGCGACTCCTGATTTATTAATAATCATTAAATCGTCTTCATCGGTAACTGACTTTATGGCTACTAGAGATCCCGTTTTTTCGCTAATGGTAATCGTTTTTACTCCCTTACCTCCGCGGTTAGTGATACGGTAGTCTTCAAGTTCTGATCGCTTACCGTAACCCTTTTCTGAAACCACCAGAATGTTCTCGTCAAAATTGTTCACTGAAACCATTCCTACCACTTCATCTGAGGCATCTGCCAGGGTTGCACCACGCACTCCAGAGGCGTTTCTTCCCATAGGTCGCGTCTTACTCTCCTCAAAGCGAATAGCCTTCCCTGATTTGAGTCCAAGTATAATTTGGCTTGATCCGGTCGTTAAGCGTGCTTCAAGCAACTCGTCACCATCGCGAACAGTGATAGCATTGATACCGCTCTGTCTTGGTCTAGAATACTGTTCAAGAGAAGTCTTTTTTACCACACCCTTTTTGGTGGCCATAATGACATAGTGGCTGTTCACGTAATCCTCATCTTTTAAATCTTGAGTACAGATTACGGCTTTAATCTTGTCTTCAGGTTCAATTTGAAGAAGGTTTTGAATGGCCCTCCCCTTTGAGGTTCTCGAACCTTCAGGTATTTCATAAACACGAAGCCAGAAACACTTACCGTTTTGAGTGAAGAAAAGCATGTATTGGTGGTTGGTTCCCACGAAAAGGTGCTCTAAGAAATCTTCATTTCGAGTCGCTGATGCTTTTTGGCCTACTCCACCGCGATTTTGCGTTTTGTATTCGGCAAGAGGCGTTCTTTTGATGTAACCCGCATGCGAAATAGTAATCACCACTTGCTCATCCGGAATCATGTCTTCCATTCTAAAGCTACCTCCTGCATAATCAATCTGAGAGCGTCTTTCATCTCCGTACTTCGCTTTAACTTCTTCCAATTCGTCTATAATGATCTGCATGCGACGCTCCTCTTTTGCTAGAATGTCTTTCAAATCATTAATTGTCGCTTGGAGCTGCTCATATTCTTCTCTCAACTTGTCTTGCTCAAGACCGGTCAGTTGTCTCAAACGCATCTCAACGATAGCTTTTGACTGCGCTTCTGACAACTTAAAGGTGCTCATGAGCTTTTCGCGTGCTTCATCAACATTGGCAGAGCCTCTGATAATCGCAATCACCTCGTCTATATTGTCAGAAGCAATAATGAGACCTTCGACAATGTGAGCGCGCTCCTCAGCCTTATTTAATTCAAATTGAGATCTACGGATCACCACCTCGTGTCTGTGTTCCACAAAATGGTGAATCATCTCTTTGAGATTTAGGAGCTGTGGACGCCCTTTTACAAGTGCAATGTTGTTAACACTGAACGAGGTTTGCAGCGCTGTATACTTGAAAAGCATGTTCATCACGATATTCGGAATCGCATCTCTTTTTAGAATATATACCACACGCATCCCCTTGCGATCTGATTCATCGCGAATGGCTGAGATACCCTCAATTTTCTTATCGTTGACTAGATCCCAAGTCTTCTTGATCATATCCGCCTTGTTCACCTGATAGGGAATCTCGGTGACCACAATGGCCTCTTTGCCTTGGACCTCTTGAATTTCAGCCTTACCGCGCATCACCACGCGACCTCTACCGGTCTCAAAGGCTTCTTTCACTCCTTCGTAACCGTAAATAGTTCCTCCTGTCGGAAAGTCTGGTGCCTTGATGTACTGCATCAATTCTTCAATACTGATATCTCTGTTTTTGATATAGCTGATGGTACCGTCTACTACCTCTGAAAGATTATGGGGTGGCATGTTGGTGGCCATACCCACCGCAATACCTGCTGCACCGTTAACCAATAAGTTCGGAACTCGAGCAGGCAATACCACTGGTTCTTTAAGTGAATCGTCAAAATTGAGCTGGTAATCGACCGTTTCTTTGTCGATGTCTGACAGCATCTCTTCAGCAATCTTACGCATCCGAGCCTCGGTGTAACGCATAGCCGCAGGGCTATCACCATCAACTGAACCGAAGTTTCCTTGACCATCTACAAGCATGTAACGAAGAGACCACTCCTGCGCCATACGCACCATAGTGTCGTAAACCGAGGTGTCTCCATGAGGGTGATACTTTCCGAGCACCTCTCCTACAATTCTTGCAGACTTTTTATACGCACTGGTCGAACGCACCCCTAAGTCATGCATTCCATACAATACTCTTCTGTGCACTGGCTTTAGGCCATCTCTAACATCAGGAAGGGCACGCGACACAATAACCGACATCGAGTAATCGATGTAGGCCGACTTCATTTCATCTTCTATGTTAATTGAAATCAGCTTCTCTCCTTCGTTCATCTCAACTGAATTTTGTGGTATTTATTGAATAGGGCAATTTAGGTATAATGACAGGGTAGATCATGAATTACAAGCCGGTTTAATTAAGAATTTATCAACAAAACTGAAATGCTGTCAGGTGGATAAGTCCGGCATAGAAATTGTCTTGTTGGTAAATAGTTTTAGTATTTTTAGAACTTAATAAGGCGCTATGGACGATAATTTTTCACCTAGAGTAAAAGAAGTGCTCTCATTTAGTAAAGACGAAGCGCTTCGTCTTGGACATGATTTCATAGGAACAGAGCATTTGCTATTGGGAATCCTTAGAGATGGTAGCGGAAAAGCTATTTCTATTTTGGATCAACTCGATATCGATCTTGAGCACCTAAAGAGAAAGGTAGAAATCTTGACCCCTTCAAATCCTGAAGGAACCTCTTCTATTCAAGACAAGAAAAATCTAAGGCTGACACGACAGGCAGAGCGCGCCTTAAAAACGACCTTCTTAGAGGCAAAACTCTTTCAAAGTAGCACCATTAATACTGCCCATTTATTACTGTGTATTCTGAGAAATGAAAATGATCCTACGACACGTCTCTTACAAAAAATGAATATTGATTACGATGGTGTCAAAGAACAATTCAAATCGATGATTACTTCAGATGACGATTTTATTGACAATCCTGCAGCTGAAACCTTTCACGAATCTTCAGAAGACAGAGAAGAGTCTGAAGGAAACGAGAGTTCTAAAGCGAAGGCCACGTCAAAAAAGGGACAGAAATCTAAAACGCCTGTTCTCGATAATTTCGGACGTGACTTGACCGAATTGGCCGAAGAAAATAAACTCGATCCTGTTGTCGGAAGAGAAAAAGAAATCGAGCGTGTTTCTCAAATTTTAAGTCGACGAAAAAAGAATAATCCGCTCTTAATAGGTGAGCCTGGTGTGGGTAAAAGCGCTATTGCTGAAGGTCTAGCCTTGCGCATCGTACAAAAAAAGGTTTCGCGCATTCTGTATAACAAAAGAGTGATCACTTTAGATCTTGCCTCGTTAGTAGCAGGCACGAAATACCGTGGGCAATTCGAAGAGCGCATGAAAGCCGTGATGAATGAGCTCGAGAAAAACAAAGACATTATTCTCTTCATAGATGAGATTCATACCATTGTTGGTGCCGGAGGAGCAACCGGAAGTCTTGATGCCTCGAATATGTTTAAACCTGCACTCGCTAGAGGTGAAGTACAGTGCATAGGAGCAACTACCTTAGACGAATACCGCCAGTACATTGAAAAAGATGGAGCTCTAGAGCGCCGCTTTCAAAAAGTCATGGTTTCACCAACCTCTATTGAAGAAACCGTAGAGATCTTACAAAACATTCGCGAACGCTACGAAGACCACCACAACGTCATATACACCGACGAGGCTTTAGAGGCCTGCGTCACCTTAACGAACCGTTACATCAGTGATCGCTTTTTACCAGATAAGGCTATTGACGCACTAGACGAGGCAGGTTCTCGGGTTCATATTATTAACATGAACGTTCCAGAACAGATTCTTGAGCTAGAAAAAAAGCTTGAAGACACAAGAGCTCTGAAGAACGAGGTGGTGAAAAAACAGAAATATGAAGAAGCAGCTAAGCTCAGAGATGATGAAAAACGTGTTGAAAAAGCCTTAGCAGATGCTCAATTGGCCTGGGAAGAAGAGAGCAAGCTTCACCGAGAAACGGTAACGGCCGAAAACGTAGCGGATGTGGTTTCAATGATGAGCGGTATCCCTGTGGCAAAAATTGCGCAGGCTGAAAGCTCGAAATTGGCCCAATTGCCGTCAATTATTTCTTCAAAAATCATCGGTCAAAACGAGGCCGTTCAAAAAGTTGCCAAAGCCATTCAGCGTAACCGCGCAGGTCTTAAAGATCCAAACAAGCCGATTGGTTCGTTTATATTTTTAGGTCAAACAGGTGTGGGTAAAACACAACTAGCCAAGGTTTTAGCTGTCGAATTGTTCGACAGTGAAGAGGCGCTCATTCGCATTGACATGAGCGAATACATGGAGAAATTTGCCGTGTCTCGTTTAGTGGGTGCACCTCCTGGATATGTAGGATACGAAGAAGGAGGTCAACTCACCGAAAAGGTTAGAAGAAAGCCGTACGCTGTCATTCTTCTGGACGAGATTGAAAAGGCACATCCGGATATTTTTAATATGCTCCTTCAGGTCCTCGACGACGGATTCTTAACGGACAGTCTTGGCCGTAAAGTGGATTTTAGAAATACCATCATCATTATGACCTCTAACATTGGGGCACGACAGATTAAAGATTTTGGTCAAGGGGTTGGATTTGGTACTGCCGCTAAAAAGGCCCAAGAACAGGACCACACCAAAGGAGTTATTGAGAAGGCCTTGAAAAAAGCATTCGCTCCAGAATTCTTAAATCGTATTGACGACGTGGTGGTATTCAACGCTCTCGAGCGTGAGGACATCAATGAAATCATCCAGATTGAACTCAAAAAGGTAGTGTCACGTATTGAGAATTTGGGCTATCACATTCAGTTGTCAGATGCAGCACAAGAATTTTTAGCGGAGAAAGGCTTTGATAAGCAATACGGAGCTCGACCACTTAAGAGAGCTATCCAAAAATATATTGAAGATACGCTTGCAGAAGAAATTGTCAATAGCAGATTGAACGAAGGAGATACCATTGAGTTGGATCTTTCTGAAGACAAATCTCAACTTGTTGCAAAAACTCAGAAAACAGAGGATGCCGGTGAAAAAAAGTCATAAATCATGCGATTTATGCACTGATTGAAAGCATTCGTTACAAAACTGAGATTTATTCCTAAAAAGAGCGTTCAATCTTGGGCGCTCTTTACTTTTTAAAGTAATTTTTGCCGCTTAAATCGAAATCACAATCTAGCCCATGATCGTTGTTAAGTTCGGAGGGACCTCTGTTAAAAACCCTGAGGCCCTTAAACAAATGGCTTCTATTGTAGCATCGCATGCTGCAGAACACCCCCTAATCGTTGTCGTCTCAGCATTCGGTGGAGTTACCGACCTCCTACAGCAAATAACCAACGAAGCACTTGCCAAAAAAACAACCTACACCAACGGCTTAGATCAAATCACGGCGCGAACCGAAGAAAATCTATCTTTTTGGAACGCAGATAGCTCAACGCGTGAAGCAGTACAACAGATCCTCTCTAGACTTTCAGATTCTGCAATGGCACTTTATGAAGGAACTGAATCTACAGAAGCTGTCTCTAATGAAATTTTAGTAACCGGAGAAGCACTTTCTTCTACTGTTATCAGCGGCTACCTAAATGCCTTAGGAACCTCGAATAGCCTAGAAGATAGTCGCAATTATATCACAGCAATGCATGTAGGTCGAAGAGTGAAAGTAGATTACGCAGCGACCTATAGTGCTTTACAAGAACTCAAAGAAAGAAAAGGTGTACTGGTAATGCCAGGTTTTATGGCTCGAACTCCAGAGGGTGACATTACTACACTCGGCAGAGGAGGGTCTGATTTCAGCGCAGCACTTATTGCCAATGGGGTTTCTGCTGATGAATTGTATATCTACACCGATGTAAGTGGGATATATACCGCCGACCCTCGTTTCGTGCGTCAAGCGAAACCCGTAGACACCCTTTCATACGAAGAGGCCCTTGAGCTCTCTCATTTTGGAGCCAAAGTGCTCTACGCTCCCTCTGTACAGCCGGCATTCGAGAAGAAAATTCCTTTAAAGGTCAAAAACACCTTTGATCCGTCTGCAAAGGGATCGCTGATCACTTCTAGCGATCTTATTACAAATAAAGAGACCGTTATTGGTATTAGCCATCTTAATAATGTTTCCCTCATTACCGCCGAAGGTGCAGATCTCATTGGACAAAGAGGGTTTACCACTAGGTTCTTCGAAACCTTTTCTCAACACAATATCAATATCATCCTAATCACTCAGGCTTCTTCAGAGTATTCGCTTTGCGTGGCCATAGATTCTGGAGACGCGGATACCGCTCAACAAGCGTTAAGCGAACGCTTTGAAACTGAGATTCGCACAGGTCGAATGAAACCCTTTCGCATTGAATCTCAATTGAGTATAGTTGCTCTTGTTGGAGAAAATATGAAGAGTCATACCGGTATTAGCGGAAAGCTCTTTAGCAGCCTGGGGGCCAATCACATCAACATCGTAGCGATTGCACAGGGGTCATCTGAACGAAACATCTCCTTTGTCATAGACGAAATCAACGTAAAAAAGGCGTTAAATACGATACACGAACGCTTTTTTGAAAAGCAACGCAAACAGATTAATCTTTTTGTTGTCGGTGTTGGTACTGTGGGTTCTAGGCTTCTTAACATACTCGATTTGCAACATCAGCACTTACTCGATAAGCTTTCAATAGATGCTCGAGTGGTAGGGATTAGTAATTCTAAGAAGATGACCTTCAATGAGCAGGGACATGAAATCAGCAAATGGAAGAGTCATCTTGAAGAAGGAGAACCAGCGGACCTCAACGCACTCATAGCACGCATTAAAACCCTTAATCTCCGCAATAGCATTCTCATTGACAATACCGCGAGTCACGATGTTTCTGCCTGTTATATGGAGTTGTTGAAAAACGGAATTGGCGTGGTCACTTGCAATAAGATTGCCTGCTCTTCATCACTTAGTAATTACCAAGCCTTACAGCGTGTAAGTATTGATCAAAAGGTGCCGTTTTATTACGAAACCAATGTGGGCGCAGGATTGCCAATTATTGACACCTTAAAGAATCTCATCGATTCAGGGGATAGTATTCGCTCTATTGTAGCCGTGCTCTCAGGGAGTCTTAACTTTATTTTCGACACCTACGATGGCCTTACTTCTTTCAAATCTGTGGTTGAGGCGGCAATGCAAGGGGGGTACACTGAACCAGATCCGCGCATCGATTTGAGTGGACTCGATGTAAAACGCAAATTGCTCATTTTGGCTCGTGAAAGTGGATACGCTTTAGAGCTCGAAGATATTGCAACAGAAGCCTTTCTCCCTGATGGTGCTCTAGACACAGCTAATGTTTCGGCATTCTTACAGCTTTTAGAAGCTAATGAATCACATTTTAAAGCGCTCTATGAAGATGCACATGCGCAACAAAAGAAACTAAAGTTTGTGGCTGAACTTAAAGTACTAGGCGATCATAGCGTAGAAGCTAAAGTTGGATTACAAGGCGTAGATTCTACTTCAGACTACTATACCCTAAGCGGAAGTGACAATATTTTGATCTTGTACACCGATCGCTACCAGAAACAGCCCATGGTTATCAAGGGGGCTGGTGCTGGCGCCGATGTAACGGCTTCTGGGATATTCGGAGATATCATTAGAGCAAGTAATTACCGTTAAGCTATGAAAGATCAATGTACAGTTTGGTGTCCAGCTTCTGTATCTAACTTAAATGTTGGTTTCGATGCTCTAGGCTTTTGTTTATCGGATGCATTCGATCTCATGGTGTTTAAACGTGTTCCCCAACCAGGAGTTCACCTCGGTGAGCTGACCGGATACCCCACTCCTAGCGCACCTGAAAAAAACATTGCCTGTGCTGCAGCGGCTTCCCTTTTAGAAAAACACGGCGACCCGTCTATAGGAATTGAAATTAGCATTGATAAGCGCATAAAGCCTGGCAGTGGCATTGGAAGCAGTGCGGCAAGTGCTGTTGGAGCCGTAACGGGTGTTCAAGCCTTGCTTGAAACAACATTCTCTGAAGAGCAACTCTTAGCGGCTGCTTTAGACGGAGAACAGATCGCGAGCAGAGCACGCCATGCTGACAATATCGCACCCGCCTTATTCGGAAAATTTTGTCTTATCGTCTCTCAAGAAGACCATCGCGTGGTTCACCTTGACACGGATCTCGATCTGTACTACGTGGTAGCACATCAACATATTGAGATTAAAACTTCAGATTCTAGGAACAGCTTGCCTCGAGAAATCCCATTAAAAACAGCCGTCAGCCAATGGAGTTCATTAGCCGGTTTTACAGCTGGATTACTGACGAATAATTTGGATCTTATGAAGCATTGCGCGGTCGATTATGTAGCAGAGCCTGTCAGAAGGTCAAGCATTCCACATTTCGACGCCCTTAAAGAGATTGCCCTAAAGTATGGAGCGTTTACCTTCGGCATATCAGGGTCAGGGCCCTCTGTTTTTGCCCTTTGCGAAGGAGTGCAAAAAGCCAAAGAAGTTGCAGATCAATTCGATGGATTTTTAGGGAAGAATCAAGCTCAAGAATTCAAGGTCTATTCTGGACAAATACATCAACAAGGAGCACATGAAATTTTATAGTCTCTCAAATCCTGACCACAAAGTATCTTTTCGCGAGGCCGTCATAGAAGGGCTTGCTCCTGATCGTTCTTTATATTTTCCTGAACAAATTCCAAAAATTGATCCCTCACATCTAGACCCCGATAGCCATAGAAGTTTTGAAGAGCTGAGTTATGAAGCCCTATATCCCTTCGTCTCAGAAGATATGAGTCCTGAAGAACTCAAAGCCATTATTCGAAAGACAGTTCACTTCGAACTCCCTCTAGTTCCTGTTGGCGATTACCTTTCCCTTGAGTTATTTCACGGTCCTACCCTAGCTTTTAAAGATATCGGTGCACGCTTTATGGCTGAGTGCTTGGGACTGTTTCACAAAAAGGATCAAAAAATAAAAAAAACCGTAGTGTTAGTGGCCACCTCTGGAGACACAGGAGGTGCAGTCGCAAGCGGATTCCTAGGGGTTGAAAATGTCGAGGTGGTCATTCTTTACCCCGATCAAAAAATCAGCGATGTCCAAGAACTGCAAATGACTACGTTTCACCGAAATATTAAAGCAGTGGCGGTACAAGGAACTTTTGACGACTGCCAGCGCTTAGTTAAACAAGCTTTTGTTGATACTGATCTTAAAAGCCAGATCGATCTAACCTCTGCCAACAGTATTAATGTGGCGCGTTGGCTCCCACAGATGCTCTATTACCTAAAGACCTTTCACAGCCTGCGTGAGGCTGGCGAAAAGCGCGATCTTATCGTGTCAGTTCCTTCAGGAAACTTTGGGAACAGCTGCGCAGGAATGCTTGCGTATAAAATGGGTGTTCCATTCAAGCGCTTTGTAACGGCCACCAACACAAATGATACGGTGGTGCGTTATCTCGATGGGCAAGGATATCATCCTCAACCTACGGTCCCTACCCTTTCAAACGCAATGGATGTGAGCGACCCCTCTAATTTTGTGCGGATCCAAGAGCTATTTGAACCTCAAGAACTCCAGCAATTCATACATGCCTGTAGCTTTGATGATGTCCAAACGGTTGAAGCCATCAAGTATATTTACAAGGAGTATCACTACACCGCTGAACCGCATGGTGCTATCGCCTTTTTGGGCCTTGAAAACGAAAAACTTGACACCGACAAAGAGCTTGGAATTTTTCTTGAAACGGCCCACCCTATAAAGTTTGCGGCCGCCGTAGAAAAGGCCTTAGACATTAAGATCAAAGAACCTGAAGCAATTAGCGCGTTAAGAGAGAAAAAGCGCGAAAAAGGTGCACTTTCAAACTACCAAGAGCTTAAAACACTTCTCTTGAATCAATAAGGGGTTTCTTCTTTTTATTTTTGTGGAAAATTCGACGATGAAAAAAGTAGCCCTTCACGAGCAGCACCTTAAAGAAAAAGCAAAGATGATTCCTTTTGCCGGTTTCGAGATGCCCGTTTCTTATACCGGAATCAACGAAGAGCACCATCAGGTGCGCAACAGATGCGGCGTTTTCGACGTCTCACACATGGGTGAATTTAGCGTGAAAGGACCTGAGGCGAAAACACTTCTTGATCGCATCTGTAGCAATGACATCAGCAAACTTGTACCCGGAAAAGCGCAGTACAACTACATGCCAACTCCTGAAGGAAATGTTGTAGACGACCTCATCGTTTACATGAGAGCCGAGAACGATTTCTTAATGGTAGTCAATGCGGCTAATATCGAAAAAGATTTTGCTCATGTACAGGCAGCGAACACCTCTATAGGAGCAGAACTAACGAACCTCTCGGATACGATTTCACTTCTTGCAGTTCAAGGACCAGAAGCTTCTACTTTACTTCAAGAATTCACCTCAGTTCAACTAGACCAAATTCCTTTTTACCACTTTGTTGAAGCCTCTTTGGGTCCTATTTCATCTGTATTGATTTCAGCAACGGGATATACGGGTGCAGGAGGTTTTGAATTGTACTGCGCGAATGAAGATGCCCCAGCGCTTTGGGATTTGATCCGCTCAAAGGATATTCCTCCCATTGGTCTTGCAGCCAGAGACACCTTAAGGCTTGAAATGGGCTATTGTCTTTACGGGAACGATATAGACGAAACGACTAACGGTCTAGAGGCAGGACTAGGTTGGGTTACCAAATTCAATACGCACTTTATCGGAAGTGAAGCACTCCAAAAGCGAAAAGAAGAAGGACTTCAAAAAAAGCTCATCGCCTTTAAAATGCTTGAAAAAGGAGTTCCTCGCAACGGATACCTGTTAAAAAATACTCAAGAGGAACCTATAGGCCATGTCACCTCAGGAACGGTATCGCCTAGCTTAGGCTACGGTATTGGACTGGGATACATAAGCGCCGAAGAAGCTCAAATTGGCAATGAGATCGCGGTTGAAGTAAGGGCAAAAACTCTTAAAGCTGAGCTCGTTAAACTTCCTTTCTTGAGCTGATTGTATGCCAGCAAAAAAGCGCATCTTAATTCTTGGCGGAAGTGGCTTTATCGGAAGTCACCTCTTTAGAGAATTGAGTGCCTTTTATGACACTTATGGCACTTATTGCAGTGCCACCACCTTTAAGTCAAACCAAAGGTATCATAGGTACGACGCAGAGAGCGACGATATCATCGACCTACTTGACCACTTGAAGCCCGATTTGGTGATCTCTTCGATGCGCGGAGATAAAGAAGTGCTCAAAATAGTGCATCAACACCTATGCGAGCACCTCAAGCGGTATCCCTTTAAAATCATTGTCCTAAGCTCAGCGAATGTATTCGATGCCTACTCAAAGTATCCCTCCTATGAAAACGACAAAACGCTTTCAGAAAGCGCTTACGGACGCTATCAAATTCACATTGAAAATGCGTTAATGCGCATGCCAAAAGAACAGTGGATGATTGCTCGGCTTCCCATGGTGTTTGGCAATGGTTCACCGCGTATCAACGAGATAAAATATTGGATTCACGAAAAGCAGGCTATAGAAGTATTTCCGAACCTTTCGTTAAACGTTACTTATGCAGACAAACTAACGCAACAATTACACTATTGCGTCAACAGAAACAAGAGTGGAATCGTTCATTTAGGAAGCAGTGATCTCGTTTTGCATGAAGACCTCATCAAGGCACTAGTGGCTAAGTTCGGAAACCACCATCCGGTCTATAAAAGAGTATATACCACGAACGACATACGCTATTTAGCGGTACTCCCAAAAATCAACAAACTACCCAAACACCTTCAGTTTAATGTGAGTGATGTTATAGACCATCATCTAGAGGTGCTGTCTTAGTTGAAATTCGCTATTTTTACGACCTAATTTTTTACCCTATGGGAAGAGCGTTTGAGTTTAGAAAAGCGCGAAAAATGAAGCGCTGGGCAGCCATGTCTAAAGCCTTTACTCGCATCGGAAAAGACATAGTAATGGCCGTAAAAGAAGGCGGACCAGACCCAGATTCGAATGCAAGGCTACGTGCGGTTATCCAGAATGCAAAGGCCGTCAATATGCCCAAGGACAATGTTGAGCGCGCTATAAAAAGAGCTTCAGACAAGTCTCAAGGCGACTATAAAGAGTTGTTATACGAAGGATATGGCCCTCACGGAATCGCTATCTTGGTTGAAACCGCAACTGACAATCCTACTCGTACCGTTGCCAACATCAGAAGTTACTTCAATAAGCTCGGAGGAACCCTAGGAACCTCAGGTTCTGTAGAATTCCTTTTTGATCACACCTGTAACTTCAGAGTTTCATCAGCAAACATAGATCTAGAAGAGCTTGAACTAGACCTCATTGATTTTGGAGTTGAAGAAATATTCGAAGACGAAGACGGTGTTTTAATCTATGCTCCTTTTGAGGCTTTCGGAAGCCTTCAGAAAGAATTAGAACATCGAGGTATCGAGATATTGTCTTCAGGCTTTGAACGCATACCTCAGATCACCAAAGAATTGAATGAAGAGCAGACCGCTGAGATTGAAAAATTACTTGAAAAAATTGAAGAGGATGATGACGTTCAGAACGTTTATCACACTATGAGCGAGTCTTAAAGAGCGCATTTGCCTTTTGCAAATCTTCTTCTGTATCTATCCCTATGCTGTCGTTGGGTGTCTCGACCATTTGAAGCACTCTTTGATGCTCTAAAAAACGGATGGCCTCAATGCTCTCTGCTTTTTCTAAAGGTCCTATAGGTAAGTCGGCAAATTCAACAAGGGCCTTTTTTCTAAAAGCATAGACTCCCTTGTGCTTAAAATAGGTCACCTCTGCATCCGGTTCTCTGCGAAAAGGTAATGCCGCCCTAGAGAAATACAGTGCTTTACCCTTAAGGTCTGTAATTACTTTCACTACGTTCGGATTCAAAATTTCCTTTTCGTCCTGCAAGGGTGTCATTAAAGAAGCAAGGTCAACCTCTCCTCTCAGATCTGTGGCAAAAACTTGAATGAGTCGCTTTAAACTTTCGGTATCAATGAACGGCTCGTCACCTTGAACGTTAATGATAATATCCGCTTCAATAGACCGAGCCGCTTCAGCCAAGCGGTCGCTTCCGGTGGCATGAGCTGTTGTGCTGAAAAGCACTTCAGCCCCAATTGCCTTGAGTAGCGTCTCAATTTTCTTACTATCGGTGACCACGTATACCGCATCGAATAAGCCCGAACCAACCACGGCCTCGTAGGTGCGAACAATAACCGGCTTTCCGCCCAGATCTCGTATCAATTTCTCGGGTAAACGTGTTGAAGCTAGCCTAGCTGGGATCATAGCTATTGTTCTCATCGATCTAGAGTCTTTTAATGTTCGTAAAAATACTCCTTTTCAAAACCCATTAGGTAGAGGCGCTCTGAGGCACGGGTAAAGGCGGTGTAAAGCCATTTCAAATGATCATTATCAAAACCTTCAGGAGCGTAAGGTTTTTCAACAAAAACACGCTTCCATTGACCACCTTGCGCCTTATGACAGGTAATGGCATAAGAATACTTTACCTGTAAGGCATTGAAATGAGGATTGTTTTTGATTCCCAAATACCGCTTGTAATTCGATTTCTCGTGCGCATAATCTTCAGCCACATTTTGGTAGAGTCGAGAACCATCTTCATAACTAAGAGAAGGTTGATCCGCCTCCAAAACGTCCAAGAGCAAAACGGTATCGAATGGCGCAATTTCATAATCTAAAAGACGGACCTGAACCTCAGCAAATCGGAACCCGTACAATTCCTTATAAGAATATATCTGTAATACTTCAACCGCATCCCCATTGGCGATGAAGGCAACATCTTTTGATTCAGCCAACCAGAAGTAATTATTTTTCACCACCATTAGCGTGTCTCCGACATTCAATTCATTGTCAAGTTGCAAAATCCGCTGTCTAATGTTTTTGTTATAGAGATTAGCGCGTTTATTCGAACGAACTATAATTGCGGTTTCTTGCAGCCCTACTTCTCTGTAGGCGTCTTCGAGCGCATCTAACAATTCTGCTCCATCATTCATGTGCACTAGATCGTCAGCAACCGATAAATCAAAGCGAATCGACGCGTCTTGTCTAACAATAGCCTCTCTC
Organism: Flavobacteriaceae bacterium; assembly: GCA_023264015.1. Classification (GTDB taxonomy): domain Bacteria; phylum Bacteroidota; class Bacteroidia; order Flavobacteriales; family Flavobacteriaceae; genus UBA3478. The sequence goes on from JALQTJ010000019.1 coordinate 18,108, forward strand.
AAATAGGTGGCATTTGAAAGAATTGAACTTTCAGCAGCTTGGCGCACTACCTCGGTTAGAGTAGCATGAAAGGGCTTTAAATCAAAGCGATGGGCGAGCTCTTCTTCATTTAAGGCAATACTCTGGACTTCAGATACAGGAGGCAACTGCGCGCTGTCTCCAATAAGTAAAAGCGCACAACCCTTTCCTCCATAGACAAACTCAAAAAGGTGTTGCAACAATGAATCATTAGCAAACAACCCTTTATCAGGCATCCGATCAGATAGCATTGAAGCCTCGTCAACGATAAACAGGGTATTTACAAATTTATTCTTGGCCAACGTAAATTGGAGCGGTTTACCTGCGGTACGCTTGGGGTAATACAAGAGTTTGTGTATGGTAGAAGCTTGGTATCCCGAATATTTCGAAATCACTTTTGCCGCTCTTCCCGTTGGAGCGATTTGAACGGTCTGTCCGCCTCTTTTCTTCAATACTTGTATGAGCGCCTTGATCAAAGAAGTTTTTCCTGTACCCGCATACCCTTTTAAAACAAAAAATTTTTTTCGGTTGGGTTCAGTGATAAATCGTTCGAGTTCTTCAAAGGCTTTTCGCTGTGAATCAGTCGGTTCGAACGAAAGTGATTCGACCAAAGAGTTATAGATTTTAAGCGGGATTGAAGCCATAAAACGAGGCCAAGATACACATCATTTCATTTAAGGTTAAAAACTTTAGTGATTGAAAAAAAATTGTAGATTTGTTCACATTCAAAACAAAAAACCAAACGATGAAAACTGTTCTCCAGTACGTTCTTCTTGTGGTCTCAGGAGTTCTTGCTTACTTAATTTACCTATCTGTAATGGCTCCTATCTCGTTCAATAAAGTGAAAGAGGAGCGCTTCTCAGCCGTTATTGAAAAAATGAAAGATATTCGTGATGCCCAAGTTGCGCATCGCACCATTACCGGAACTTACGCTAAGGATTTTGAATCGTTGATTTCTTTCATCGATACCGGATATTATACATTGACTCAACAGAAAGATTCTTCTTTTATGCGCTACAACCGCATCTATAGAATTGATATGCAGGTGGATACCGTTGTAGTAGATACACTCGGAACAGTAGCCGTAAAAGATTCTTTATTTAAAGGAAGTAATGCATACAAGACCCTTCAACGCGTCCCTTATGCGCAAAATAACGAGCAATTCACCATGAAGGCTGACGTTGTAAACAAACAAGGTTTTGACGCTCCAGTTTTCGAGGTTTCGGTAGAGAAGAATGTCATCCTTTACGATCAGCCTAAAGATCTTCTTGCTAAAGAAAACGCGCACGCAAGTATTGAAGAGGTTAACGGAACAACCATTAAAGTTGGTTCTTTGACAGAAGTAAGTACATCTGGTAACTGGCCTTCTATCTACGATAAGAAGAAGAACGCCAATTAAGACCGATCTTTTGAGCTCCGCTGTCGGATCAGATCAAACACAGTTATCCATCCAGGTTCACCTCGATGGATTTTCTGTTTTTAACCAGAAAGATTCGATCTTTCATTTGAGTTTTACACAGTTTGGAGCGCTCAAGAATTGGCTTCAGAATCAAGACACGAAACACCTTGCTAAGCTCGTTTACACTACCCCAGCAACGCTCGTTCCTGAAGAATTGTTTCGGCCAGAGCAAGCAGCAGACTATTTGAAGTACCACTTTCAAAAGTCAAATCACGTCGCTTATTCGGCCCTGAAATCTATGGGACTCATGATGGTGTTTTCTGTAGATCAAGATCTTGAAAAAGAGTTAGGATCTCTGCTTGCTGACATGAGTATCACTCACAGCGGTTACGAGTTGGTTCGCAGAGCCCTTGCAAGCCCTCACAAAGAATGGTTGCGCTTTGTCACCATCTTTCATCCTGAACACTTCGAGGTTGTTTTTCACAAAGGAAATCAGTTGATCTCTTACAATCAGTTTCCAATTCATGGTGATTTAGACTGCAGTTATTACCTCAAACTATTGCACACTCAGTCTCTATTCAAGAATGAAAAGGCTGCAATTATATGCTATGAAAACGGATCGCAGTGGGGCCAATCAAACTTCAAGACCGTTAATGATTGGGCTTCAGATGCACAGTATATTACTGAAATCTATCCGTTTATATAGATTTGGCGCATGCGAATCATCTCTGGAGTACATAAAGGTCGAAAATTATTAGCCCCAAAGAAGCTTTCTGCCAGACCGACTACGGACATGGCTAAAGAGGGATTGTTTAACCTATTGAACAACCGCGTTTCATTCCAAAACACTAAAGTTTTAGATCTTTTTAGCGGTACTGGAAATATAAGCTTCGAGTTTTCATCGCGCGGATGCTCATCCATAACGGCCATAGAACAAGATCGCGTAGCGTGTAGCTTTATACGCAAAACAGCTGAAGAATTAGAGCTTGAAGGATTGCAGGTGCATTGCACCAAGGTAGATCGTTTTATTCAATCAACGACTTCACGATTTGATCTGATATTTATGGATCCGCCATATGCCATAGGAGTCGAAGGCTATGAAAAAGTAATCGTCAGTATTTTTGAGCAAGGATTGTTACTTGAAGATGGTATTCTGGTCGCCGAGCATTTTAGCAAGTATGATCTGAGTGCCATTGAACACTTTGAAGAGGTGAGAACCTATAGCTCAAGCGCCTTTTCTTTCTTCAAAAAATAAAGCAGGTCATAAGCCGGATTCTGTCGTGCCCTATCATTTATCTAGGCCTTAAGTTACCCTAAGGCTCAATCCGCCTACCCTCCAACATCGAGCGCGCTACCCTCAAGCGTTGGTATACATGGCGTTTCACCGCATAGAGTTTACCTGATTTCACTACAGCCGAACTGTACATTCTTTCTGTTGCACTGGTCCTAACCTCACGGTCGACGGGTGTTACCCGCTATGCTGCGCTATGGTGTCCAGACTTTCCTCTTTTGCAAAAACAAAAGCGATAGAGTGACCTGCTTTAGGCCAAAGTTACCATATTGTTGATAAGTCTCCCGCTTTTTCAGCCCTAGAGATTGAGCTGCTCAAAGGATCAAAACTATATTTGTGTATGGAGCATTTCGTCGTTTCGGCACGTAAATATCGTCCACAAGCTTTCGAACAGGTTGTTGGTCAAGAATCTATTACTGCTACCCTCGAAAATGCCATTCGCTCTAACCAACTCGCTCAAGCATTACTCTTTTGTGGCCCTAGAGGGGTAGGTAAAACGACTTGTGCGCGCATTGTGGCTAGAGAGGTAAATGCTTTTGCGCAGCAGCAAGAAACCGGTGAAGATTATGCCTTCAACATCTTCGAACTCGATGCAGCGTCAAACAATTCGGTAGATGATATTAGGTCTCTAACAGAACAAGTTCGCATCCCCCCTCAGGTAGGTCATTTTAAAGTCTATATTATCGACGAGGTGCATATGCTTTCTACCGCTGCATTCAATGCGTTCTTAAAAACCCTAGAAGAGCCACCAAAGCATGCCATTTTCATTTTAGCCACTACTGAAAAGCACAAAATATTACCGACCATACTATCGCGCTGTCAGGTCTATGATTTCAAGCGTATTAGCCTCGAAGACACGGTCGAACATCTGAAAATGATCGCTAAGGATCAAGGGGTGACCACTGAAGAAGAGGCCCTATTTCACATTGCCAAAAAAGCAGATGGTGCCTTGAGAGACGCATTATCGCTATTCGATCGACTAGTAAGTTTTAGTCAAGGTATGCTGAGCATGCAGGTCTTGAGTGAGCAGCTCAACATCCTTGATCAAGAAACCTACTTCTCGATCACTGACCTAATCAAAGGCAGAGATACTTCAGCACTACTCTTAAAACTTGACGAACTCTTACTAAAGGGATATGAGGGGCTTCAACTGCTCATGGGGCTATCTGCCCACTACAGAGACTTGATGGTAGCCCAAACCCCTGAAACCAGTACGCTATTGTCTGCCCCATTGTTTAAGGAGCGCTATATTGAACAAGCGGCACAATTCGATGCCCACTATCTCATTGAAGCCATTGATTTAATTAATCGCCATTGCCTCAGTTACAAGTCGTCAGAACACCAACGATTAGTCATTGAACTCTGCCTGTTGCAACTGGCCTCTTTAGAAGAGGGTTTGAGTAAAAAAAAAAGCCCTATCTAATTTCTCCTGAAGACAAGGCGAAATCAACAATTACGATAAGCGATAAGGTTCAGACTGAACCTCAAAAAGAGAAGGTTCAACAGCCCGAAGAAACACCTCCTCAGAAAGTGGCGCCTTTATTAAACGTAGCAGAGCCTAAGGGTGTTTCAGGACTTTCACTAGCCGCCATAAAGGCCAAACGCGCTCAAACGGCACTAGAGAAAAGTAAGCAAGAAGAAAAAGAGAGTCGCACTAATCATTTTAAGATTGAAGACTTTGAGCACCATTTAGAGCGCTACATCAAAGAACTTGAAGCATCTGGCCAGAAAATACTGTCAAGCAATTTTCAATTGGCAAAACGTACTTATGATCTCGAATCGAGCACTGTACAACTTGAGGTTCCGAACGACACGATTCAAAGAGAGCTTCAAATGGCAGCCAACGATGCACTAACCTATTTAAGAAATCAATTAGAAAATGACCTCATTACATTTAGCTACGTGATTTCAAAAGAAGCTGCAGTTTCTGAATATGCCTATACCCCTGAAGAGAAGTACCAGAAGCTGGTTTCAAAATACCCGGATATCGAAGCACTTAAGAAACACTTTCATCTCGATCTCTAATCGAGCTTCGATTTGAAGTAGTCATAGAGGGCGAACTGAGACCGAATAGCCGTTTTCTTGTTCTTTTTGTAGGCGTTGTCTTGTTTGGCCGAAAATATACGGGCTTTCTGATTGTCATTCCAGCACAAATCAAAAACCTCTATCAGCTCTTGTTTCACATGGTCTTGGTAAATGGGAACACCAACTTCAACCCGGTTTTCAATGTTTCGAGTCATCCAGTCCGCCGATGAAATGAATACCTTAGGATCTCCTCCGTTGGCAAAAATAAACATGCGTGTATGCTCTAAGAACTTATCTACGATGCTGATCGCCCTAATGTTTTCACTCATGCCTTTTACTCCTGGAATAAGGCAATTGATTCCTCGGATAATCAGATCCACTTTAACTCCCTCGTTGCTCGCCTTGTAAAGCTTATCGATCATCTTATAAGAGGTGAAACTGTTCATTTTGATGCGTATGTAAGCTTCCTTTCCGGCCTTGGCGTTAGCAATCTCTTGTTGGATTAAGCGGGTAAAGGTAGACTCGGTATAATGTGGCGAAACGATCAGATGCTTGTACTTTCTCACCTTATAGGTTGTTTCAAGAAAATCAAACACCTTATGCACCTCTAGTAGCATTCCTTTGTGCGCGGTAAACAATGTATGATCGGTATAAATCCGAGCAGTAGACTCATTAAAGTTTCCGGTACTGATAAACCCGAAATACTCTAAGCCCTTCGACGCTGTTTCACGAGTAATTACACAAATTTTTGAGTGTACTTTGAGCCCACGAATTCCAAAAACAAGGCGGATACCGGCCTCCTTAAATTTACTCGCATAGTTGATGTTACTCTCTTCGTCAAAACGCGCCTGTAATTCGATTTGAACAGTCACATCCTTACCGTTCTTGGCTGCATTAATAAGAGCTGCTGCAACCTGAGAATTATTGGCCAATCTATAGATGGTGATTTTGATCTCCTTGACCTTAGGATCTAGAGCTGCCTCTTTTAAGAAT
>JALQTJ010000001.1 GCA_023264015.1 Flavobacteriaceae bacterium
AAATCGTCTTCATCTTGCTTTGGTTTGGTTAAGCGCGGTAAATATATCGCACAAAAAATGCCGTGAAGCTAAACTTAACACGGCATTAAAAAGTTTTCAAATATAAAGGTGTTTAATTTCTTTCTTCTTTGATTCTTGCCTTTTTACCTGTCAAGTTTCTAAAATAGAAAATACGTGATCTTCTTACTTTACCACGTTTGTTGACTTCTATTTTCTGAAGCGCAGGCATATTAATTGGAAAAACGCGCTCGACGCCAACAGTTCCAGACATTTTGCGGATAGTAAAGGTTTCAGTAGCACCTGAACCTCTTCTCTGAATCACTACGCCTTTGAAGAACTGTGTTCTTGTTTTTTCACCCTCTTTAATTTCGTAATACACAGTGATGGTATCACCAGAACCAAAGTCTGGGAAATCTTTTTTATCTATGAACGTGTTCTCGACGTATTGTACTAAGTTCTCCATGACGGAATTTTCTTTAAAACTGACCGCAAAAATAATACTTTATTTTGGTTTTTGCCACAGTCAAAAATTTTCTTCAATCACCTAATAAATCTGGCCTTCTTTCTTCGGTTCTGCGCAATGCTTCAGCTTCTCTCCAAGCTTCTATTGCTTTGAAATTGCCACTGAGAAGAACATCGGGTACCTTAAGTCCCTTGAATTCTGAAGGTCTGGTGTAAACCGGTGGGGCCAGTAGTTTGTCTTGAAATGAATCACTTAATGCAGATCCGGCGTCATTCAATACCCCGGGGATCAGACGAATAATGCTGTCTGAAACCACAGAGGCTGCCAACTCGCCACCCGATAATACGTAGTCTCCAATAGAAACTTCATGTGTTACCCATAAGTCTCTAATTCGCTGATCGATTCCTTTGTAATGCCCGCAGATGAGAATGATACGTTCTTTTAAAGAAAAGCCATTGGCCATAGATTGATTCCATGTTTCGCCATCAGGGGTCAGGTACACGATGGCATCGGCAGACTGCTCTGTAGTCAGACTCGTCAATAGCTGGTCTAAAGGTTCTGCCATGAGTACCATTCCTGCTCCGCCTCCAAATTGGTAATCGTCTACCTGGCGGTAATTTCCAAGGCCGAAGTTTCTTAAATCGTGAATTTTGACTGAAACTAAGCCCTTATCAATCGCTCGCATCAAGATGGAGTGATTGAAAGGGCTTTCGAGTAGTTCTGGAACGACAGAGATAATGTCTATATGCAAAACGGCGTAATTAGGCCCTAAAACTAGTTAAATATTAGGGTTTCTTTCTCACCCGCACTGTTCAATATAGTGAGGGCTCTTCGTGAACTTCTTTTTGCCTCAGCTAATCGTTCTGCATCTTCTATAGAGTTTACAGGGCTGCCGTCAATGGCAATGATGATTTTCTCTTCTAGATCGTAAGATTTGTAGTATTCGGCTACGGCGATAATTTTCACTCCCCCTTCTATGTTTAACCGCTTTTTATCCTCTTTGCTCAGGTTTTCAACCCGCATGCCAAGGTAGGGCAGGTCAATAATTTCGTTTTTACCCAGGCGAACTTCCTTTTCAAGGAGTTTTCCGTTTCTATCCACTGTAACGCGAACGATATCTCCAGGTCTTCTCGACGAGAGGTGCCCTGTCAGGCCGGTAAAGTTTTTGATGGTTACGCCGTCTACCGATCGAATAACGTCTCCTGGCTCTAATCCGGCTTTTTCGGCGCCTGAATTTACAGAAACTCCAGCGATATATACTCCTTCAATATGATCTAAACCTTGTGCTATCGCCTCTTTAGAATTTGCTCTTAAAGTGGTGATGCCTAAAATACCTTTTTGCACGGCTCCAAACTCCAGCAAGTCTTCAACCACTTTTTTAGCAATATTACTTGGAACAGCGAACGAATACCCTACATAGGAACCAGTTCGTGATTTGATAGCCGTATTGATTCCTATGAGATCGCCTCGTGTGTTTACTAAAGCTCCTCCGCTATTGCCAGGATTTACGGCGGCATCTGTTTGAATAAAGGACATTGAATTCATAGGAGAAATTGAACGTGCTTTTGCGCTAATGATTCCTGCGGTTACTGTAGAGGTTAAATTGAAGGGGTTACCAACGGCCAATACCCATTCGCCTACAGCTGATCCGTCAGAATCGCCGAACGCGAGATAAGGCAGTTCTCTTTCGGCATCAATCTTTAAAAGCGCAATGTCTGATGAAGCGTCTGAGCCAATGATTTGGGCTTCATACGATTGGTTGTTGTTGAGTGTTATTTCTAATGATTCAGCATCCTCGATAACGTGATGATTGGTTACAATATACCCGTCAGGAGATATGATCACCCCTGAACCGGTGCCAATTTGGGGTTGCTGAAATGACTCGTACCCATAAAAGAAATCAAAAAGAGATTGAGGTGAACGTTCTAAAGAGACGTTCTTCACATGAACCACAGCATTCACCGTCTTCTCGGCAGCTTCAACGAAATTACTATCTGAAGGTGATGCCCCGAATGACGTTCTAAATATGGGTTCCTCGAAAGTAGTGGCTACCGCAATAGGTTGCTCAGAAAATAAATAGTGGTGCGCTACAAGGGTGATCAATGCAGCACTAATTCCAACAAATGCATAACTGATGTATTTTTTCATAACGCGTAAAATTTTTCACAAAGTTTACACTCTTTTGTAAGGTATGAAACTGCTTTAACGCTGCTTTAACGCAATATACAAGCTTTAAAATCTGTTATCTTGCGATTGATATGACGCAATCACTTCATTTCTCTAAATATCACGGAGCGGGCAACGATTTTATCATTGTCGACGCCCAAGATCTAGGTTCCATAACCCTCTCTGAATCTCAAATTGCTTTATGGTGTCACCGCCGTTTTGGTATTGGTGCAGATGGCTTTATGGTATATGAGGGTCCAACCCATACTGATAAAGCCTTTACGATGCGCTATTATAACGCAGATGGAAAGCAAGGGAGTATGTGTGGAAATGGTGGACGTTGTATAGTACGCTATGCTTATGAGCGAAAGGGAGCCCCGTCATCTATGCAATTTAGATTTGGTAAAGATGTTTACCGTGCTGAGGTGCATGCCGTAGATAACATCTCACTCAATATGTTGCCTGTTCGTACCCTTAACGTTCAAGAAGATCAGAGTTGCTTTTGTGACACGGGTTCACCTCATCATGTAGAATGGGTTGATTCTGGACTTCATGAGCTAGATGTTTCTCAATCGGGTAGATCGATGAGAGATCGTTATGGGGCAGAGGGTTGCAATATCAATTTTGTTGAAATTATAAATGATTCTGAGCTTGCCGTGCGCACCTATGAAAGAGGTGTCGAAGACGAGACGCTTGCTTGTGGTACGGGTGTAACAGCAGCCGTTTTGAGTGCACACCATATGGGTAAGATTCAGTCGACTTCTGTAAAGGTAAATGCGCTAGGAGGACTTTTAGAGGTGGACTTTAAATCAGGTGAAATGGGTTATGAAGATATAGTGTTGACAGGACCTGCTGAATACGTCTTCGACGGAAACATATCGATACAATGAGTCAACTCCTAAAAGATAAAGATTTGATCCTAAGGGCGTTGGAGCCAAGTGATTTGGAGTGGTTGTATCAGATCGAAAATGACACCTCACTTTGGACTGTTTCGGACACCTACAAGCCTTATTCAAAAGAGGTGCTCGCTCGCTATCTCGAAAATGCACACCAAGATATTTATACTGCCAAACAGCTGCGTCTGGTAATTGAATGGTCAGCTCAAGCTATTGGTTTGGTCGATCTTTTTGACTTTGATCCTAAGCACAAAAGAGCATACCTAGGCATCGTTATTCTAGGGCCCTACAGATCAAAGGGGTTAGCAAAACGTGCGCTATCTCTTATGATGGTCTACGCAAAGGGAACTCTTGATTGTCACCAGTTAGTGGCTACAATGACTGAAGACAATACAGAGAGTATAGGCCTATTTGAATCCGCCGGCTTTAAGCGAACAGGTGTTCGTAAAGATTGGGTGTTTGAGAAAGGCGTTTATAAAAGCGAATACTTTTATCAACGTATATTGTAATATGCAAAAGAAAATTGTTTCAGCTATTGCTGTGATTGCTCTTATGGTCTTAAGCGTAGGGGCCTATCTAAGTTACCGAGTCGTAATGGCTGATAATACCAACTTTGATCAAGAGGAGCGAGTGATCTTTATACAATCAGATGCCACTATTGATGAAGTCATAAATAATGTGTCACCGCTCCTCAAGAATCCTGCTGACTTTGTTAGGCTCGCGAAGCAAAAAGGCTATTATGATTTTTTTAAGCCCGGAAGGTTTGTTTTGGTCAAGGGGATGAGTAATAATGATATCATCAATGTATTGCGCTCCGAGAATAAGCCGATTCGAGTAATCGTTCCGTCTATGGAGCGTTTAGAGGATGTACTGGGGTACGTGAGTCAATTTATTGAAGCGGACAGCCTAGATCTTTTGCGTTCATTCAATGAACGTGACTTTTTGTTTCAGACCAAGTTAAATAGCTATAATGTGTTGTCTTTGGTCATTCCAAATACCTATGAATTTTATTGGAATACGTCTGCGACTCAGTTTAGATCTCGGATGCTCAAGGAGCACGGGGCTTTTTGGAACGATAAGCGTTTGGCTAGTGCTCATGACAAAAAACTTTCTCCTGCAGAGGTTTATACTTTGGCTTCCATTGTAGCAAAAGAATCTGTAAAGCCAGAAGAATCAAGAACGATTGCGGGAGTTTACCTCAATCGATTAAAACGAAAAATGAAACTCCAGGCAGATCCTACTGTGATCTACGCCTTAAAAGAGCGCTACCAAAGTTTTGACACGATCATTCGTCGTGTGCTATACAAAGATTTACTCATAGAATCGCCATATAACACCTATCAAATCAGTGGATTACCTGTAGGACCAATTACTATGCCTGAGATTCGTTACATTGATGCTGTACTAGAGGCTGAAAAGCACGATTACCTCTTTTTTGTCGCTGATAGTACGCGAATTGGTTATCACGACTTTTCTAAGAATTTATCTGAACACAAAGCCAAAGCCAAAGCCTATTCTGCATGGCTTAATAGTCGACAAATAAGAAGGTAATTATCCTTGTAGTATTCCAAAGATACAGGGCCTTTTATGCAATTTAGGGGTGGGCGAGGCCAGCCAATCTGCAACAGTCTTTGTCTTGATTTCTTCAGTGTCTAAGCTCACTTCGATTCCCAGTGTAAGTAAGGTGTCTAAGCTGAGCTGATCTAATAGTTCCTGAAAGAGCTTCTCATTTCTGTAAGGAGTTTCCATGAAGAGCTGTGTTTGTTTCTTTTGATGAGATTCACGCTCCAACGTTTTTAGTGTCTTTTTACGGTCAGATTTTTCATGAGGTAAGTAACCGTTAAATGCAAAATTTTGCCCTCCTAATCCACTTGCCATGAGTGTAAGAAGGATAGAAGATGGGCCAATAAGCGGTCGTACTTTGATGTCGTTTTCATGACATAAGCGAACCAATTGAGAACCCGGATCAGCTACTGCTGGACATCCGGCCTCTGAAAGTAATCCTATATCATTACCTTTCAAGCAAGGCTCAATAAAAGAGTAGATAAGCGCCTCTGGTGTATGCTGGTTTAGAGTCTCTATTTTAAGTGAGGGCTGATCTATCTCGGGATAGATATAACGCAAATGCTTTCTTGCTGTTTTCTCATTTTCGACAACAAAAAATTTTAGCGATTGAACGATTTTTGAAATATCTGCTGGTAAGGTATAGGGGAGAGGGGAGTCTCCAAGAGGAACAGGAATGAGGTAGAGTGTTCCTTTTTTCATGAAAGTAGAGGGTGTTGTATTAAGAAAACTTCTTTGAGAGGTCTTCGATATACTTCTTGAACTGCTTATCTGTGTCAGCAAGATTTTCTACGGTTCTACAGGCGTGAAGAACTGTGGCGTGATCGCGTTTTCCTATTTGAGATCCAATACTCGCCAATGAAGCCTTAGTGAAGCGCTTCGCAAAATACATAGCCAATTGACGCGCTTGAACGATATGACGTTTTCGTGTTTTAGACTGTAAGGTGTCTAAGTCCATTTCGAAGTAATCCGCCACCATCTTTTGAATGTACTCGATAGATACTTCTTTCTTGGTATTCTTAACAAATTTATCGACTACCTGTTGAGCTAGTTCTAAGTTGATCTCCTTTTTGTTAAACGAGGCTTGTGCGATGAGCGAAATAATTGCCCCTTCTAACTCTCTGATATTACTCTTGATGTTTTGGGCAATGTAGTCAATGATCTCTTCAGGCATTGTCATACCATCGAGATACAATTTGTTCTTTAGGATAGCTACTCGAGTATGATAATCAGGTGGGCTGAGTTCAGCAGAAAGTCCCCATTTAAATCGAGAGAGCAACCGTTGCTCGATATCTTGCATATCTACTGGAGCTTTGTCTGATGTTAAGACAACCTGTTTGCCATTTTGGTGCAAGTGATTGAAAATGTGAAAGAACACGTCTTGTGTCCCACTTTTTCCAGCTAAAAATTGGACGTCATCGATAAGCAGTACATCGATAAGCTGATAAAAATGAATGAAATCATTCCTTGTATTGTTCTTTACAGATTCGATGTATTGTTGGGTAAACTTTTCTGCGGAGATATATAGAATGGTCTTATCTGCGTGCTTCTCTTTAATATCTACTCCAATGGCATGCAACAGGTGTGTTTTACCTAATCCAACATTACCGAAAATCAAAAGAGGATTAAATGAAGTCCCTCCTGGTTTATTCGCTACCGCTTGTCCAGCTGAGCGTGCTAATCGATTTGATTCCCCCTCTAAGAAGTTTTCGAAACTGTAAGAGGCGTTCAGCTGAGCGTCAATCTTAATGTTTCGGATACCCGGAATGATGAATGGATTCTTTAGACTAGGATCTTTACTTACGACAGGAATATCAATTTCTTGTGGAGCAAATAAGCTTTTTTGTTTGCTTGGAATCTGTTCAGTAAACGAACTCGATTTGTCAGCATTCTCCATCTTGATGACATAAACGAGTTTTGCGTTCTCGCCTAATTCTTTTCTCAGTGCTACTCGAAGTAATTTCACATAGTGCTCTTCAAGCCACTCGTAAAAAAATTTACTGGGCACTTGAATGCTAAGAGCATTGTCTTGAAGTTTTACGGGTTGGATGGGTTCAAACCAAGTCTTGAATGCTTGAGGTTGAATGTTGTCCTCAATAAAGGACAGACATTGACTCCAAACATGTTCAGCGGTCATCTTCAAAAGACTGGTTTTAGGTGTTTTCTATTACTACAAATGAATGTACTCAAATTCTCAGATTAGGTACCTGAGTAGGAAGACAAATATGTTCACTTCTTTTGGTTAAAAAAAATAAAAAAGGGGTTGTAATTATACTTTTTTTATCATAACTCTAGAGCCAGTGGTTTTACATTTGCATTATCTAAACTTTACATCATGAAAAAGGGAGTCGTTGAGGTGCGAGTGCGGTATGCAGAGACAGACCAAATGGGTGTTGTGTATCACTCTAACTACTTGAATTACTTAGAGTTAGGAAGAGTAGAATGGCTAAGGTCATTGGGCTATTCTTATGCCGAACTTGAGAAGAAAGGAGTGTTGTTGCCTGTAGTACATGCAGAACTAAATTACCGATTTCCAGCACGTTATGATGAGTTGATTCGGGTAGAGACTGAGGTGAGTTCTATAGGCAAATCTTCGATAGAATTTAGCAGCCAACTTTTTAATGAAATGGATGCCCTGGTTCTTGAAGGAAAAGTCAGATTGGTTTGTTTAAACGCAGATGCTTTTAAACCTATTTCTATACCTGAAGATTTGAGAATTATTATCAGTGATGTGATGAACGTCTAAGTCCAAAAACTTCATCCTTGCCACTTTGAAATAGCCATTCAAGTTGCGGTGTTTTAGGAGCCTTAACTCCCTCCTTAAGTAGGCGTGGCGTTTTGATACAAATCATTTCATCCCAAAGCCCCTCTTCAATAAAAGACTGAATGACCTGAGATCCACCTTCGACCAACACCGAGGAAATGCCCTTCGAATAGAGTATCTCCATTGCCTTTTTTAATGTCGATGCTTGAATGGGGTTAGGGAACTTGGTGATTGTTTCAATAGGGGTTCTCATTTCATCGTCTATTTCAATACTCTGAATAGCGTCGTCTATATGCTGAATAGCGTTATGATTGCGAGTAAGGACAAAGGGCTTAGGGGATGGACCTGAAACATGTCTGGTAGTCAGTATTGGGCGATCCTTTTTCAGGGTTTCAGCACCAATCAATATAGCGGTGTGTTCTGCTCTCAAGAGATGTGCGTATTGCTTGGACCAACTATTCGATATCCAAAAAATTTCTTCTTTTCCTCTTCGTGTCGGGTGCGGAGCGATAAATCCATCAGCCGACTCGGCCCATTTCAGCGTTATGTAGGGTTGTTGAGTTTGAATGCCTTTTAAAAATATACGATGATGATGAAGGCATTGGTCTTTTAAAACCCCCAACTGTACTTCAATGCCTGCTTCTTTAAGAATGTCAATTCCTTTACCAGACACTTTTGGGTTAGGATCTTTACATCCAATGATTACGGCAGCTGGTTGCTCCTTTGCAATACGATTGGCGCAGGGTGGAGTTTTTCCAAAATGCGAGCAGGGTTCTAGGGTTACGTAAAGCGTTGAAGCGGATATGAGCGTTTTGTCAGCTGGTTTTACGCTGTTGAGCGCATTGATTTCAGCATGATTTTTTCCATATGAACTCGTAAAGCCTTCTCCTATGATGCGATTGTCGTGCACGATTACGCACCCAACAGAAGGGTTTGGACTAGCCATAATTGTTCCTCTTCGACCTAAGTCTAGGGCCCGTTTCATATAGATTTCATGTATCTTCACGGGGTAAAATTAACGATTTGAATTCGTTGAATCTCCTAGGCATGAATCCTATTGAAATTCGTGAGATACGTCCTGAAGACGATGTTGAGTTGGGTACCTTAATCCGTAAGGTTTTAGAAGAAATGGATGCACCTAAAACCGGAACAGCATACGCTGATCCTTATCTATTTCAATTATCCGATTACTATACAGCACCTAGAAGGTCCTATTATATTCTCACTGATGGGCTTAAAATTTATGGAGGGGGTGGATATGGAGATTTACCAGGGGCAGAAGAAACTACTTGTGAAATTCAAAAGATGTACTTCGATAGTGCAATAAGAGGAAAAGGCTGGGGCAGACGTTTGATCGAACATGTTATGGAGCAGGCCAGGGCGGAAGGCTATAAAAAGGCCTACATAGAGACCTTAGAGTCGATGATTTCAGCACAAAAACTATACGAGAAGATTGGATTTAAACCTTTACCAGGACCGCTAGGAAGTACAGGGCATTGCTCTTGCCCCATACATTTGATAAAAGATTTATGACCTACAATGAGTTGTTGCATTGGGCGCGTGTAGAGCTAAGCGTTTTGTATACTGCTGAAGAGGTCCGGATGTTATTGCGTTATTGGGCGGATGACTGTGACGCAAACCTGTATACAAAGCTACTGAGCGATCCTTCGTTAGCGCTCGATGACCCGCACCAAAATAGCGCTAGATCGTATGTTCAAGCGCTAAAATCGGGTAAACCCTATCAATATGTCTTAGGCACCTCTTGGTTTCGGGGCTTAGCGCTAGAGGTAGCAGAAGGTGTATTGATTCCTAGACCCGAGACCGAAGAGCTTGTAGAATGGATCTGTGCTACTTATCCCATTGATTCGTCTCTCACTATATTAGATCTAGGTACAGGTAGTGGTTGTGTAGCTATTAGTCTTGCACAGCACTTTCGAAGAGCAAAGATTCACGCTATCGATCTCAGTACCTCGGCTGTAGCATGTGCTCAAAGAAATACAGCAAAACACCAAGTGCGTGTTGGTGTTGAAAGGGCGGATTTGTTTGAATATAATGCAAATTGTTCCTACGATGTTATAGTATCGAATCCCCCCTACGTTAGAAGATCTGAGAAGGAAGACATGGAAGCGAAAGTTCTCGATCATGAGCCTCATGAGGCGCTATTTGTTAGCGATAATGATCCTTTAGTTTACTATCGACACATCGTTGATTGGTCGTTCAATGCATTGAATGAAAATGGAGTGTTATTTTTAGAGATAAATGAAAATTTTGGCGCCGAAGTGCAATTCTTGTGCCGGCACTATGCTCATGTTGAACTTAGAAATGATTTTAGGGGAAAACCTAGAATGATTCAAGCTAAAAAACGCGTTTTGTAGCATGTCTGAACACGATAAAATCCGTGCACTTCGCAAAGAATTACACGATCATAATTATAAATATTATATACTTGATAATCCGATAATTACTGACTTTGAGTTTGATCTAAAGTTGAAGGAATTACAAGCACTTGAAAACGCCCATCCTGAGGTGTTCGATCCCAATTCACCCACCCAGCGCGTAGGTGGGGGGCTCACCAAAAGTTTCGAAACTGTTGCGCATCAGTTTCCCATGTATAGCCTTGATAATAGTTACTCCTTTGAAGAGCTTAAAATGTGGATTGAGCGCATCAAAAAACGTCTCAATGAAGACGCGCTTGAACTCTTCGCTCCAGAACTCAATTTCAATTGTGAACTAAAATACGATGGAGCTTCTATTTCGCTAAAGTATAAAGGGGGGCGCCTAATTCGCGCATTAACAAGAGGAGATGGCATTCAAGGTGATGACGTCACTCAAAACATCAAAAAAATCAAGACAGTGCCATTGGTGCTGCAGGGTGAGTATCCCGATGAATTTGAGATCAGGGGTGAGATCGTACTCCCGAAAGATGCTTTTGAGGCGCTAAATAGAAAAAGACAAGAGGCCGGCGAACCCTTATTTATGAATCCAAGAAATACGGCCTCAGGCACCTTAAAACTTCAGGACTCCTCTGCAGTGGCGGCTAGAGGGCTCCAATGTATTGTATATGCTATGGTTTCAGAACAAATGGTATATACCTCTCAGTATGAAATGTTGAGTAGGGCCAAAAAAATGGGGTTCTATGTCGCTGACACTGCACAATTATGTCGTAGTGTAGAAGAAGTGGAATCGTACATCAATTACTGGGACACCCATAGATCAAGCTTACCCTTTGAGATTGATGGGGTTGTCGTTAAAGTAGACGCCATTGAGCTGCAAGAGCAGCTCGGATTTACTGCAAAAGCGCCGCGATGGGCTATGGCATATAAATTTAAAGCGGAACAGGTGCTCACGATCTTAGAGTCTGTTTCGTATCAAGTTGGTCGGACGGGTGCTATTACCCCTGTCGCGAACTTGCAACCCGTTTTAGTCGCAGGAACGACGGTGAAGAGAGCTTCTTTGCACAATGCGGATCAAATCGAAAAACTTGATTTACATCTAGGCGATACCGTGTTTCTAGAAAAAGGGGGTGAAATAATCCCTAAAGTTACAGGGGTGGAGCGGTCTAAGCGCAAGAGCGATTCAAAGCCAATCGAGTTTCCTAATTACTGTCCAGAATGTCAAACACCACTCGTTAGAAAGGAGGGAGAGGCGCAACATTACTGTCCTAATGAAGAAAGTTGTCCACCCCAAATCACGGGTCGCATTCAACACTTTTGCTCCCGAAAAGCCATGGATGTTGAGGGGATAGGAGAAGAGACGGTGGTGTTGCTTGTACAAGAAGGTCTAATTAAAGACGTGGCAGATCTATATACCCTTGCAGCGGATCAGCTTGCAGGAATACCTCGATTAGGAGATTTATCAATCCAGAACCTTTTAGAAGGAATAGAGAAAAGCAAAACTCAGCCTTTTCAAAAAGTTTTATTCGGTTTGGGGATTCGCTATGTTGGTGAAACGGTGGCTAAAAAACTGGTTAAAGCCTTTGAAACTATAGAGCGCCTACAAGAGGCTACTATTGAAGAGCTTGAGGCTATAGACGATGTGGGACAGAGAATTGCAGAAAGTGTTTTTAGTTATTTAAGGGTTGAAGACAACAAACATCTCATCCATCGATTGAAATTAGCCGGCCTTCATTTTGAGTCAACGTCGAACAATAATGAACAAGATGGCGCCTTAGCAGGAAAAAAAATAGTGGTCTCTGGGGTTTTTGAGCGTTTTAGTCGCAATGAAATTAAAGACCTCATAGAGCAACATGGTGGTGAAAACAGTTCTAGTATATCCTCTAAAACAGACTACATCATTGCTGGAGATCAAATGGGCCCTAGTAAAAAGTCTAAGGCTGAGCAACTTGGAATACCCCTTCTGAGCGAAAATGAGTTTATCGAAATGTTAGGGATATGACGTTTTGATAAAAACCTGTGAATAACCCCCTAAATCGCTCAATTATTTAAGTGAGATCTCAGGCCAACGGTTAAATAGCGAATAAATTTGTTGTGTTCAAAACAACACGTTATGAATCTGAATGGATTGGGTGTGGCATTGATTACGCCATTCACACCGCAAGATGAAATTGACGAGCTAGCCCTGAGTCAGCTCACCGATCGTTTAATTAACGAAGGAGTAGACTATATTGTAGCCCTTGGCACTACGGCAGAAACCCCTACGCTTACTGCTGAAGAAAAGCAGCGCGTACTTTCTATAGTTGCTGAAGCCAATGGAAATCGAGTGCCTCTTGTTTTAGGGATGGGATCTAATGCTACGAAAAGTTTATGCGCTGAGCTACAGCAATTAGATGCACGTCGATTTGACGCCATTCTATCAGTCACTCCTTTTTACAATAAGCCTTCTCAACAAGGTTTAATCGCTCATTATGCTGAGGTTGCTTCGGCCTCTCCACTTCCTGTAATTCTTTATAACGTTCCTTCTAGAACCGGAGTGAATATGACTCCTGAAACCGTTTTAGAGTTAGCGCATTCGTCCTCTCAAATCATCGGAATTAAAGAGGCCTGTGGGGATTATGCACAACTCGATGCCATAACGCAGCATGCTCCAGATGGTTTTAGTGTCTTGTCTGGAGACGATGCCACAGCTATACCTTCTATTTTAAATGGGGCTAAGGGTGTTATTTCTGTTATCGGTCAAGGTATGACAGATTACACGGTGACGGCAGTTAAACTTGCCTTACAAAAAGATGAGGCCGCTTTAGAGCTCCATCATGCTCTTTTACCTATGATTGATTTAATTTTTGAACAAGGTAATCCCGCGGGCATTAAGGCGCTTTTAGCCAAGCAAAGCGACATACTTCAGAACGTTCGATTACCCCTTATGCCAGCAACTCCAGATTTAGCAGTGCGTATAGGAGACGAATTACAAAAACTGCGATCTATTACGGTTTAAAAGTTTAATTTTGACCCCATGAATTTGAGGTCTTTACTGTTTACGGCTGCAATAGGATTAATGCTTTTAACCTCGTGTAGTGAATACCAACAGGTACTTAAGAATAACGATTTGACAGAAATGTACGAGCTGGCAAATCGCTATTATCAAGAAGAGGACTACTTCAAGGCGAAGCGTCTTTACGAATTGATTGCTCCAAAATACGCAGGTCGCCCCCAAGGAGAGCGATTGAGTTTTTTCTTCGCTGATGCTCAATTCAAAACCAGAGCCTACTATCTTTCGAGTTATCAGTTTGAGCGTTTTATCAAAGCGTATCCTAATAGCGATAAACGAGAAGAAGCGAGCTTTCTTGAGGCAGAGAGTTATTATCATATGAGCCCTCGCTTTAGTTTAGATCAAACGGATACAGATAAGGCCTTAGAAAAGCTCCAGAACTTTATCAACAACTATCCGAACTCAGAATATTTCAATAGAGCGAACGAGCGTGTTCAAGAATTGAAGATTAAAAAAGAGCGAAAGGCTTTTGAGATTGCCAAGCAATACGACAATCTAGGAGAGTTCAACCTTCCGGTATTATTCTCGGCGATTAAATCGTTGAATAACTTTATAATTGAATATCCAGGATCAATCTTTCGAGAAGAAGCACTTTTTATACGTATTAAATCCGCTACTGTTTTAGCAGAGAATTCTACAGCAAATAGAATGATGGAGCGCTATGAAGAGGCTTTGGACTATTACAAAGACTTTAGAAGATATTACGAGCGCTCAAAATTTGATGAGGAAGTGGAATATTACCACTCCAAGATACAATCCGGATTAGAATTTGTAAATTCGCTGAATTAATTAAGGCTATCGTGAAAGAAACAAAAGCTGCACTTACCACTAAGACCTTCGACAAGAATGTTTTAGACCAAAAAACCTCTAACATTTACGAGGCATTATCGATTGTTGCAAAACGCTCAGTTCAGATCAATGCTGAGATCAAAAAAGAGCTTGTAGATAAGCTTGAAGAGTTTGCTACCTATACGGATAGTTTAGAGGAGGTATTCGAGAACAAAGAGCAGATCGAAGTGTCTAAGTTCTACGAAAAAATGCCTAAACCACATGCCATGGCCATTGAAGAATGGCTTAACGACCGTATCTACTACAGAAACACCCTTACAGAGGAGTAAAAAGCTTCTTATGCTTGCGGGAAAACATATTCTGCTCGGCGTCACTGGCGGAATAGCCGCTTATAAAACTACTTTTCTAGTCCGCCTTCTCATTCGTCAAGGAGCGCAGGTTAAGGTGGTTATGACATCCTCTGCTAAGGATTTTGTTAGCCCCTTAACCCTAAGCACTCTAAGTCAACATCCAGTCTATCTAGATTTTGTTGACGAGGCGGATGGCACGCTGCAGTGGAACAACCACGTAGAATTGGCTAAATGGGCCGACCTCTTCTTAATAGCCCCGCTAACGTCAAATACCTTAGCGAAAATGGTTTCGGGCGCCTGTGATAATCTACTGCTTGCTGCCTACATGTCATCGAGTTGTAAGGTGGTTGTAGCCCCAGCTATGGATCTTGATATGTATGCGCATCCGGCTACTCATGAGAATCTTTCGGTATTGGGCTCTAGAGGTGTCGACATAATTCCTGCGACATCAGGATTCTTAGCTTCTGGCCTTGAAGGAGAAGGTCGTATGGCTGAACCAGAATCGATTGTAGAGCAGCTTATTGATCGTCTGCAGGCAGATGCTCCTCTGCATCAGAAAAAAGTATTGATCAATGCTGGTCCTACCCGTGAACCGTTAGACCCGGTGCGCTTTATGTCGAATCATTCAACCGGAACAATGGGGTATGAACTGGCGTTAAGGGCCTACGAGATGGGTGCTGAGGTGACATTGATTAGTGGCCCTGTTCGTCCAATAGCGTTGCCAGAAGGTATAAACTGCATTTATATTAATACCGCTGCTGAAATGTACGATCAGGTGATGGCACATTTTTCTGCTGTAGATATTTTTATTGCCTCCGCTGCTGTTGCTGATTATACCTTTAAAGAGACCCATCCGCATAAACTTAAAAAAGGAGAAGAGGCACTGTCCTTAAATCTCGTTCGCACAAAAGATATTCTTGCTGGTCTTAACACTATAAAGAAAGGGCAGTTGATAGTAGGTTTTGCCCTAGAAAGTGATAACGATCCTTCAAAAGCACTATCGAAAATGAAGGCTAAAGGACTTGATGCTATTGTATACAATACATTGAGTGACTCCGGAGCTGGTTTTGGCCCAGACACAAACAAGGTGACACTTTTCAAAAAAGATGGGTCGCACGCTGATTTTCCTCTTCAGTCTAAACATCAACTTGCGAAGGCGCTTTGGAGTGATTTTATCGCGCAATGGTTTTAAAAAAGACGTTCATCGGCTTTCTTGTACTAGTCTATGGAGCCTTGTCGGCTCAGCAAACCCGTATTCAGGTTAAGCTTGAGAATCGAACTCAGAATACTAGCTATCAGTTTCAATACCGGCAAATTGAAAGGGACCTAGCTAGAATGCTCTATTCAACTATAAATGGTTCAACGATTGGTGTAGCGGAAGATGCCTCCTTAGAAATCAGCTATGCGTTTTCGGTTCTTGAGCATCGTAATACGACTATACGGGCAGCCTTGAGCGTAGGGGTTTATAAAATACACTCCACTGGTCACCGTACGTTATTGATCCGCTGGTATGAACCTTCTCTATCCTTCACCTATATCCCAGGAACGCCTCTTTTTTTCAACCTAAATAATATCAACTCAAACTTGGTTGCTAATGCGGTGTTCTTCGCCTACGTGGGTTTAGGATTTCACGCTGATTCAAAGGCGATTAATGGCGGAACCGCCTATTTTCGAAAGGCTGACGAGCTGTTGACTAGGATGCAATCGACTTCTTTTGTCGGATGGGAAATGAGAAGAGGAGGAACTTCAAAGTACCGCTTGATTTATGAGCTACTAAATCCGGCTTACATTTCTGTAAGGCTTTTCTATTATCAGCTCAATAGTGGATGTATACTGAAGCAATACCAAAAAACCGCTTACGATGAGTCGTGCGTTAAGGAGAGTCTTTTGGTGCTAGATAATGAAGATGTGCTTGTGGCAAATTCACTTTTATTACAGCGGATCAAAGATGCTCATCCAAGGCTCTTCTAAAGCCTGTTTGAGGTTTGCCTAACGGCGCAAGTAATTTGCACTCGACTCTACTTATATTTACAGTATTATAGTAAAGAAATGCTCGTTTCGCTCTACATAAAGAATTTTGCACTCATCGACGAACTGCGTATCGAATTTGGCCCTGGCTTTAACGTGGTTACAGGAGAAACGGGTTCAGGAAAATCGGTAGTTCTTCAGGCGCTTCAGTTGGCACTTGGTGCCCGAGCAGACGGAGTTTCGTTTTATAACCCGGATGCCAAGTGCGTACTCGAGCTAGAAATAGCCATTAGTTCGCAATACAAGCAGTGGTTTGACCAGAACGAGCTAGATTACGATAAACAAACTATTATTCGAAGAGAGATGGGTAAGACTCAGAAGTCTCGAATTTTCATCAACGACACCCCAGTAAAGCAGGCGGTGTTGAACCAATTGACGGATAAATTGTTCTCTTTTCATTCTCAAAACGAATCGTATTCTTTTTTAAAGAACGCTGAACAGCTTGATTTTCTAGATGAGCAGGCCCGACAGCAAGTTTTGGTGGACGATTACCGCAAAAAATATAGGAGTTATAAGGCCTTAAATGATGAGTATGAGGTGTTGAGAGATCGATCTGAAGAAATGGAACGAGAATGGGCCTATCAACAACATTTAAAAAGTGAACTTGACACCTTGCATCTTGAACAGATCGACCAAGAAGATCTAGAAAGGCGCTATGAGATTTTAAGTCAGTCAGAGAAGATACAATCCATCATCGATGAACTCAACGGTTTATTTGAATCTGAGCCGTATGGTCTCAACGAACAGTTGCGGCAAGCGCAGCGTTTGAGTTCTTCTTTAGTAAAGGCCTCAGAATCTTTTTCAGAGATCAACAACCGTATGCAATCGTTGGTCATTGAGGCTCAGGATCTTTACATTGAAATCAATCAGTCACTAGAATCTATAAATTTGGAGCCTAATGCTTTAGAAGAGGTGTCTGCACTCTTGTCAGAATTGCATCGCCTTCAGCAAAAGCACGGGGTAAGCACCGTAGAAGAACTAAAGGTAAAGCGGAATGCTTTTGCTTCTAGTTTAGGTGAAGATGGTAGCTATGCGGATCGTATTAAAGCGCTTGAAGAGGCCTTGTTAAAAGCACGTAAAGAACTAATACCTATTGCGCGTAACATTAGTGATGCGCGCAAAAATGCTGCCACAGCTTTAAGCAGCTCGATTGAAACGGTTTTATCTTCTTTAGAAATGCCTGGATCCCGTATCGCTATAGAGGTTTGTGAAAACGAGGAGCTAGGTGCTAGCGGAATTAACGAGGTCAACTTTAAATTTCAAGCCAACAAGGGATCTGATCTTCTTGATTTAAAGAAAGTGGTTTCAGGAGGAGAACTTTCTCGCTTGGCACTTGCCATTCAATATATTAAGGGAGAGACTAACACAATCCCTACTCAAGTCTTTGATGAAATAGATACTGGGGTTTCTGGTCAAGTGGCGGAGCGTGTTGCTCAATTATTTGAAGCGATGGGCGCGCGCAATCAACTTTTGGTTATAACTCACTTACCACAAGTAGCCGCAAAAGGAGCGGTACATCTTAAAGTATATAAAGAAGAGTCTAAAGGCCGAGTCAATACCCGTGTGATCCAATTAACAGAGAATACACGTCAAGAAGAAATTGCGTCGATGATAGAAGGAAACAATCCTTCGAAGACGGCGCTAAGCCATGCAAGAACACTTCTAACAAGACATTAGTGGTGTTGAATCTTGCTATATTTGAGCATTCATTAAATAAACAATCATGAATTATAATCTTTTAAAGGGTAAACGCGGGATTATTTTTGGAGCACTAGATGAGAATTCAATCGCTTGGAAAACCGCAGAACGCGTTCACGAAGAGGGGGGTGCATTTGTTTTGACTAATGCTCCTATTGCTTTGAGAATGGGAGAGTTGAATGCGCTTGCTGAGAAAACGGGCGCCACGATAATTGGAGCTGATGCGACCTCTACTGAAGATTTAGAAAAATTGATTGCTGAGTCGATACAGATTTTGGGCGGTAAGCTGGATTTTGTATTGCACTCTATAGGGATGTCAGTTAATGTAAGAAAAGGTCGACATTATACAGACGAGAACTATGATTTTACTGCTAAAGGATGGGATGTTTCAGCCCTTTCTTTTCACAAACTCCTTCAGCAGTTATACAAAGCTGATGCGATGAATGAATGGGGTAGTATTTTGGCACTCACCTATATGGCTGCGCAAAGAACCTTTCCTGATTACAACGACATGGCCGACAACAAGGCCTACTTAGAATCGGTAGCTAGAAGCTTTGGCTACTTCTTTGGAAAAGAAAAGAAGGTTCGTGTTAACACTATTTCTCAATCTCCGACAGTAACCACAGCGGGTAAAGGGGTTAAAGGTTTTGACGCTTTCCTTAACTATGCTGAGAAAATGTCCCCACTGGGTAATGCTTCGGCTGAAGATTGTGCAGACTATGCTGTGACCTTGTTCTCAGATCTTACACGTAAAGTCACCATGCAAAATCTCTTTCACGATGGAGGTTTTTCAACGACTGGTGTGAGCCAAGAAATCGTTGATTTCTTTTCTGAGAAGTAAAAGTGGGCAATCTCAAGGGTTAGCATGAGTCAATCACCCTTATATTATTCGATTATAGTTCCGGTTTATAATCGGCCCGAAGAATTAGATCAATTGTTGCAATCTATTGCTCTTCAGGATTTTGAAGGGGAATTTGAAGTTGTAGTGGTTGAGGACGGTTCTCAACGACCTGCATTAGAAGTTGTTGAACGAAGCCCGTTAAGCGCAAGAATATCCTATTACCAAAAGAATAATACAGGTCCTGGAGACAGTAGAAATTACGGGATGTTGCGCGCTAAGGGTTCTTATTTTTTGCTTTTTGACTCAGATTGCATCCTACCTAAAGAGTATTTATCTACTCTTGATCGTGAGCTCTCTTCAGGCTATATTGATTTTTTTGGTGGGCCCGATGATGCCTTACCTTCTTTTTCACGGTTGCAACGGGCTATTAACTTTGTGATGACTTCAAAAGTTTCAACAGGTGGTATTAGAGGAGGTTCGTCCAATAGATTCGAACCTAGGAGCTTCAATATGGGATTGTCAAAAGAAGTGTTTGAATCAACGGGTGGTTTTGGTCGTATTCATCCTGGAGAGGATCCTGAACTGAGTATGCGGGCCTGGAAAAGTGGCTTTAAGTCACGACTTATACCAACCGTTAAAGTATATCATCAAAGAAGAATTTCGTTCCGTTCCTTTGCAAAGCAGGTTTTTAAGTTTGGAGGTGTTCGGCCTATCTTAGAACAAAAGCACCCAGAATTCAAGAGAGCTGTTTATGCATTACCCTCTTTATTCACACTCTACCTTTTAGTCCTTGTTTTGGGTGGGATGTTAACGCTCTCAAGTATACTCAGTACACCATTCATGCTTCTGCTGAGTATTCCTCTCGTTTTATATGTAGGGGCCTTGAAGATTGATGTTTTGCTAAGGTCTAGATCTATCTATCTAACGGCCCTCACTGTGGCCGCCCTGTTTATTCAAATGGGAGCCTATGGCTTAGGTTATTTTATAACGTCTCTTAAGTTGTGGTCCTCATCACACAAGAAGGCTGAAGAGCTTTTTCCGCAGTATTTCTTTACGGTTGAATCTAAAGTGTCTTAGCCATGAGAAAAATAGGACTTAAGCAATTTGTGTACTTCTTTTTTATTGCAGCCCTGATATGGTTCTTTAATCAATTGAGTAAACCAGTAACGCTCAGTTCAACAGTGAAGATTAGATTTTCTGAGGTCCCAGACACGCTCTTATTAGAGTCAAATGAGACTTACGAAATTCCCATTCGGATAAGCGGCACAGGGTTTAGAGTGCTTTTTGACTTCTCGTCAAATAAAGAATTACACATACCGCTTACCCCTCTACAGTATGTAAATGGGACATACCTTATGTCTGCAGAGGCTGTTGAGGATGCTATATTCTCTCAAACCCCAGAAACGATTTCGATTGATTACATCTCGGCAACGGATATCACGGTCCACGCCTCACTTTTAAAAAGTAAGCGAATTAAAGTAGTCCCAAGGGTCTTTGCCTCGTATGTCCCGAACTATGTCGCCATCGATTCGGCAAGAATCGATCCTCCTTTTGTAGAAGTGAGAGGTACGGAACAAAGCTTAATGAGTATAGATAAAATCTTTACAGAGCCTGTGCGTTTAGAAAACATAAAAGCTTCAATTAATATAAAGGTACCCTTAGATCTTAATGGGTTAAAAGACCTTCGAACTTCAGATGCTGAGATCCTTTTTTTTCAAAAGGTAGCGCGATTTTCAGAGCGTATTTTTGAAGTTCCTGTTCTTTTACCAACCCTAGAGGATGGGAGCAGAATACAGCTATTTCCCAATACAATTTCTGTGCTGTGCAAAGCGCCTACTGCACTACTGAATAATTGGTCTGAACAAGACTTTGAAGTTAGCGTTGAGATGGACTCAACCTTTAGGGTAGAAGATAAACAGTTGCCCCTAAAATTAACTAAAGAACCAGTAGGGGTTTTGTATACAGAATTATTGACTTCTACCGTAGACTTTTTAATTGAGAGATAATGAAGAAAGTCGCAATTACAGGGGGAATAGGTTCAGGTAAGACAAAGGTGTGTGAGCTGCTTCAAGAAAAGGGTTATCCAGTTTATCCTTCAGACGATAAGGCTAAGTATCTCATGGTCCACGACCAAGGATTAAGAACTAAATTGTTAGCCTTGTTAGGCACTGAGGCCTATGTGGTGGGTAATGACGGTCAAGTTCTGGATCTGAATAAGGGCATCATTAGTTCAGCTATTTTTGAGGATTCTTCGTTGAAAACGCGACTAGAATCATTGGTTCATCCGGTAGTGAGAGAAGATTTTGAAAAGTGGTCAAATGAACAAACTTCTTCGTTGGTGTTTCACGAATCGGCATTGGTTTTACTGACTCGATATTATCTCCACTTCGACGCAGTCGTTCTTGTGAGTGCTCCTGAATCTATTCGTGTAGAGCGCGTTATGAAAAGAGATGGTGTGAGTAGAGAGGCCGTACTCAAGAGAATCCAGAGCCAGCCCTTCTATGATGAATTAGAAGAGCGGGCTACCCATCTCATCGATAACTCTGGAGTTATTCGCCTAGAAGATCAAGTCATGGCTTTACTCGAGGATCTTATCGAGGCTTAAGGTTTCTAACATTAGCCCTAACTTTAAGGTAGATTAACCTGTTGATAGATGAATAAAAGAGGTCTGTATGCGACTATAGCACTGATGTCTATAGCCTTATTGGGTTCTATACTTGTACAGGGCTACTGGATTCAATTGTCTTTACAAAGTCGCTCTGAAGAGTTTACCACAGCGATGATTGATGTTATGGAGCACGCGGCTGACCTGGTCGAACAGCGCGAGCGAAATGATTACTATTCAAAGCTAGCGGTATTAATTGATAGCGTAGGAGCCCCTAAGTCTACCCAAATTCGAAATTTCTTTTTCGTTGATAGAGGGCTATCTAACGATGAGATTATCTATTATTCACATGGAATCTTAGAACAAGGCTACGATGTTGCTACTAGCGCTTTGCCTGGATTTCGGGCATTGAATTCGAGCGATACGACTCGAATTTATAACTACACCTCAAGGCGAAGTAAAAAGACATTTCGTACCGAACCTTCTTTAGACGGGTCGACAATTTCTTTAGAGCCTATCGATGTTATTGATAAAATCGGAGGTCTCAGCAGCATAGAAAAGGCGCAATACGAGGATGTTTTTTTAGAGGCAGCAAAACTTACCCCAATTCATCAGCGTGTTTCTGCATCAGAGATACGATTCGTACTAGAACAAGAGATGGCAAAGCGCGGAATTAAAAGCGATTTTGAGTTTGGGATTGAGCGGTTAGGATATCCAACGGCTATTAAATCGGAAGCCTTTGACTTCGCAGTAGAGCCCGGATTTTCGGTTACCTTTTTTAAGGATAGTGAGGGGGTAAGTGAGTATACCTTAAATATCAGTATTCCGAATCGTGAGGCTTTGATATGGCGTGACGTGATAGGTCTAGTAGCAATATCTATCGTATTTACGCTGATCATTTTAGTCGCCTTTAGTGTAGCGCTGCATCAGCTTTTTACCCAAAAGAAAATTGCAGAAATAAAATCAGACTTTATCAATAATATGACCCATGAGTTTAAGACCCCCATTGCCACCATAAACTTGGCGGTCGAGGCCCTTAAAACTTCTTCATCATTAGTACCCTCAAGTATGCCAGAAAACTTTGATCGTTACATTAAGATGATTAAAGATGAAAACAAAAGGATGAATGCTCAGGTCGAAAATGTTTTGCAAATTTCTCAGCTCGAGAAAGGCCAGCTTACTATTGAGAAAGAACAGATTAGCCTATATGAAGTTCTTGATGAGGCGATGGATAGAGTGAAATTGTTTGTCGCCGAAAAAAATGGCACAATAATTGTTAAGAAAGAGGCAGATGACGAAATCATTTGGGGAAATGCTATGCATCTCATCAATGTTTTTGTAAATATTTTAGATAATGCTCTAAAATATGCTGATACAGATCGACCTCTTGAAATAGAAGTGAAGACGTTTAATGTAAACAGAACAGTGGTTACCACAATTAAAGACAATGGCAAAGGAATGAGCCGTTCATCTCTTAAACACGTTTTTGAGAAGTTCTACCGTGAAAATACGGGCAACCTGCACAATGTGAAAGGGCATGGACTTGGTCTCGCTTATGTCAAGCAAATTGTCGAAGCACATTCTGGTGAGGTAAGTGTTGAAAGCGAAAAGGGCATTGGAACCGAATTTTCAATTAAACTCAATTTACATTAAGAGCTCATGAGCGATGCAAAGAGAATTTTACTCGTTGAAGACGATCCTAATTTCGGTATTGTATTAAAGGATTACCTCGGATTAAATGGATTTGACGTGACCCTTGCAAAAAACGGTATGGAAGGCTTTGATCGGTATAAAAAAGGGTCATTTGATGCTTGTATTCTTGACGTCATGATGCCTTTCAAAGACGGATTTACTCTTGCCAAGGAAATCAGAGAAGACAACGCCTTTATACCTATCATCTTTTTAACAGCCAAAAGCCTTAAAGAAGATGTGCTTAAGGGCTACAAATCAGGAGCAGACGATTACTTGAATAAGCCCTTTGATTCAGAGGTATTATTGGTAAAGCTTAAAACCCTTTTAAAACGCAAGGCAGTAGGTGTTGTTGCTAACAATCAACAAGTAGACTTTGAGATAGGGGACTTTAACCTTAATGCAAAACTTCGTTTTTTAACGTACAAGGACGAAGAGCCCATCAAACTCTCTCCTAAGGAGAATGAGCTTTTAAAGATGCTGGCCCTTCACTTGAATGATCTTATGCCTAGAGAGCGGGCACTTACACAGATATGGAGAGATGATAATTACTTTACTTCTAGAAGTATGGATGTGTATATTGCCAAGTTACGCAAGTATTTGAAGAAGGATGAAAAGGTGGAAATTCTCAATATCCATGGAGAAGGTTTCCGGCTTGTAGTTAACTCTTAATTCGATCTAACAGCTGCGAAAGCGGATCTTTATTGGAAAGCACCTCCATTTGATGCGCTTTTCTGTACCAGGTGAGTTGGCGTTTTGCGAAATTTCTACTGTGTTGTTTTACAGCAGCAATGGCCTCATCTTTAGAACACCTCTTTTCGAAAAAGTTAAACCATTCGTAGTAGCCTACAGTTGCTTTTACTAATTCATTATCTTTTTTCCATAGGGCATGCGCCTCTTGCTCTAACCCTTGATCTACCATAAGGTCGACCCTTTTGTTGATACGACTGTACAGTGTCTCTCTTTCCCAGTTTATGCTAAACCGTTTTATCTCGAAATCTGGTTTTTTTCTGGGTTTATTGATGTAGTAACTAAAAGGTTTGCCGGTCTGCTCAAAGACCTGAACTGCCCGCTCAAGCCTTCTTCGATTCATATGATCTGTAGTGTCGTAGTAGTGCGGATCACATTCCTTTAATTTCTGCTGAAGTTCTTCAAGCGTTAGCTCTCGAGTTGATTCGACAATTGACTTGTCGATTTGAGGAAGCTCATCCAAACCATAGAGCAGAGCCTCGGCATAAAGAGGGCTGCCTCCAACCAAAACTACCATTTCATTGTACGTAAAGAGCTCTTTGATGTGTTTTCTAGCTTCAATTGAAAAGGTGCCTGCGTTAAGAGGTTGGTCTATGCTATGACTGTGAATCATGTGATGCTTTACCGCGGCTCTTTCTTCTAGGCTTGGTACAGCAGTTCCTATCTCCATTTCTTTATAGCACTGCCTAGAGTCGGTTGAAACGATTTCAGTGCCGAGTCTTTGTGCGAGATCAATACTTAAAGCGGTTTTGCCACTTGCGGTGGGCCCTTCAATTGATATGATGGTTTTTGAGCTACTCAATGATCTTGTATGAATGTTGCTTCAGTTGATAAGAAATGATACGCATAAAGAACGGATCATTTGGAACCTTGGTAAGTCTATGTTCTAAAACTGTTGCTTTGGTAGACTGAAAGTTTAAGTCGGTATATCCATAAGCTATTAGCACCCCATCAGACACCTTAAGTAAGGCAGATTCACCATTCATTCTGCCTTTGTCAACAATTATTCCGCTTAGGCTGTGACAGGAGCTATCTTCTTCTCTTTCTTTGATGTGAAAGCGTACAAGTGGTTTATTGGTTTTTTGGTAATGATACGTTTTAATAAGACCTAAGAGTTTACTTGGACACTCTTCATAGGTAAGTCTTTTCACAGATCTAAACAGCGGTTTTTTAGAATAATTGGCTGCAGAAAGTAATGTTTCAACCGTGTTTTTGATGGAGGGTGTATACCCGCAATAAACGAGTTTATCCTTTTTACCATAAAGTTGAAACACTCCAGGTACATCAGCGGCGGTTCGCACTATTTCAAGATGTGAAGGAAGCGTATCAGATTCCCTAATGGTTCTGGTTAACATTCTTTCAGCCTCATTTAAGGGGTCTTTTTCCCGCAGTATTTTTAATAGGGATAGCGTCGCTTCGGCATCTCCTAATGCGCGATGTCGATTGCTTATAGGGATTCCCAAAGCCTTTGCCAATTTGTCTAACTTAAAGCTTTCGTGGTCTTTAAGTAGGTGTTGCGCTAATTCAACGGTGCACAAGGTAGCCGATTTGAAATCGAAGCCTAGACGGTGAAATTCTTCTTTTAGAATGCGGTAATCGAACTGAGTGTTGTGGGCTACTAGAACGGCATCCTTGGTGATCTCAACGATTCGTTTTGCTAACTCGTAAAATTTGGGAGCCGTTTGAACCATCTTAGGAGTAATTCCAGTCAAAGAGGTCACAAACGGTTGAATTTCTCTTTCGGGGTTGACTAGGCTGTGAAATTGATCGACAACACGATGGCCATCAAATCGAAGAATGGCAATATCAATGATGGCTTCTTCTTCAATCTTGCCTCCAGTACTTTCAACATCAATTATAGCGTAAGTCACTTGGGTAGTCCGTTTAGCGATGTCCAAAAATAGCACTTCCTATGCGTACCATATTACTTCCGCAGTCTATGGCAATTTGATAATCTGAACTCATCCCAATAGATAGAATCGGATCCACTTCCCATGAACCTAGATGTTTATCGTACAAGGTCTTTATAAAGCTAAATTCAGCGCGAATTGCTTCCGTGTCTTCGGTAAATGTTGCCATCCCCATCAAACCTTTAAAGGCGATATGGGTGTATTGTTTCTTTAGTTTCAATACCTCTTCTAACTCCTCTTGGTCTAGTCCGAACTTAGAAGCTTCTTTTGCGATATGTACTTGCAGTAAAATAGCTACCTGCTTATTGATCTTTTGAGCTTGTTTTTGAATCTCGTCTAACAGGCGCTTCGAATCTACGGAGTGAATGAGGTGTACAAACGGGACAATATATTTCACCTTATTTCGCTGCAAGTGGCCAATCATATGCCATTTAATATCCTTTGGGAGTTGCTCAAATTTGTTGGTAAGTTCTTGGACCTTGTTTTCCCCGAAGTCTCGATGCCCTGTCTCATAGGCTTCCAAAATAAGCGAATTCGGTTTGGTTTTAGAGACCGCAATAAGTGTTACAGATTCAGGAAGGGAATTTTTTAGAGTTTGGAGTTGTTGTGCTACGCTCATGAGATCGGGTAAAGAATCAGTCCTGTTAATAGTTTTGGTTCAATATAGGTCGACTTGGGGGTAAGAGGCTGATTTAAATCTGCGGCCCTTTTAAGCTCTTCAACGGTGTATTTCTTTGGCCTTAAAGTGAGCTTAGTTGCGCTTTCGCAAGAGTGCTTAATGTTCATCTTGGCTTTCAGTTCTGCCTTAAGATCGGGTAGGCTCGACGCGGATTTGAACCTGAAATTATAAGGCATTTCGGATACAAAGATTTGGTCAATACTCTCGTCAATCGCCTTGGCTTTTGAGAGCGCTACATGATGCTTTAAAATCTCGATGCATTGTTCAGTTGAGAGATTTAAGGTGTAGGTATCAACGGGTGCCTTAATAATAAGTTCAACTTCAGGTATCAGAAAACTCAAAAAATAGGCAGGATGCGCATTCTTAGTAGTGCCCTGCCTCTGTGCGTAGTGCGAAACGGATTCTATTCGGTGGTGTCCGTCGATTAAATACAGTGTGCGATTCGAATTGATAAGCCTTGCTATTTGAGCTACCATTGAAGTGTCAGAAAGTTGCCATAATTCATGAAGTTCATGGTGAATACGTACCGCAATAGTAGGGTGGGTATTCGATGTAAACTGCTTTACTACAGACTGAAACTCTTGTTGGCCCTCTTCAAACGATAAAACTACGGGGTCAGCATGAATGCCTACTTCTTCGAGGTACAATGAGAGGTTGTTTCTTCTTGATTTCTGAGTTTCTTCGTGTCGCTTTATACGATGCTCTTTATAAGCCTCAATGGGGGTCACACCAACGACCCCGGTTGCTGTGCTACTATTGTTTGTTATGCGATAAATCCACAACGAATGGGTGTTAAATCTTTGATACGTCGCGGTAGATAATTGTTCTAGTAAACGTTCTCTTACCAATGCAAAACGTTCTTGAAGATCAATTTGATCGCATCCAAATAAACTTGGTTCTAGAACTTTAAAGAAAGAGTGTTCATTTGAAGTCAAGACAGACTCGATGTCTTCTTTTGAGTACGTATCAATATGTTTTATGGGCACCTTTTCTGAAGACTCAGCCGTCGAAATCCAACCTTTAAAAGCGTTTAGCAAAGTCATAGCGCTTTCGCTTCTAACTGCTCTATGATTTCTTGGGCAACCTCTAATGCTCGAAGCCCATCCTTAAAGGTTACACGCGGATGTTGATTTGTTCGAATTGCTTCTGCAAAGTTATTGTGCTCTTCTTCAATGGCATTTGTTGGGGTGACAGGAGGATTTTCAAAATAGATCTGTTTTTGAACGCCTTCAGCTGTTGAAAGAATCATGTCAAACGGCTCTGGGTTTGAGGGAGCCTCTTTCATGCGAACCAACTCGGTTTTCTTTTCGAGCAAATCAATGGTGATGTATGCATCTCTTTGAAAGCATCTGAGTTTCCTCATGTTTTTAAGAGATATTCTGCTTGCGGTTAGGTTCGCCACACAGCCGTCTTCGAATTCGATACGCGCCGTAGCAATATCTACCGAATTACTGATGACTGCGGCTCCGTTGGCGTTAATCTTGCTGATTGCTGCCTTTGAACATTGTAGTACAAGATCAATATCGTGAATCATTAGATCTAGAATCACAGAAACATCTGTCCCGCGTGGATTAAATTCAGCGAGACGGTGTACTTCGATAAACTTAGGGTGATCTAAATGCGGAAGAGCCGCTAAAAAGGCAGGGTTAAAGCGCTCTACATGGCCCACTTGACCGATGCATTGGTTTTCTTGAGCCATTCGAACCATTTCTTGTGCGTCTCCAATAGTTTCGCAAATGGGTTTTTCAACGAATACATGCTTGTTTTTAAGCAGTGCTTCTTTCGTTAAATCAAAATGAAAGGGGGTGGGGGTGATAACAAAGGCAGCATCGATAAGATCTAATAACTCGCTTGACTCTGAAAAAGAAGGGTATCCGAATTCAATCTGAAGTTCCTTTGCATAATCTTGATGGGGATCAAAAAATCCAATAAGTTCAAAATGGGGCGAAGCCTGTAGCAGTTTAAGGTGAATTTTTCCAAGATGGCCTGCTCCAAAAACTCCAGCGCGAATCATAGTTCAGTATTTTGCTCAAATTTACGCAGAAGCGCTTTATTTTAGGCGTGAAAATAGAGTGGTGCGAAAAGATAGTTTAAAGCATAGTGGGCTAAGAAACCAATTGGCGAACCAATTGGAGGCCAGGGGAATTCACAACGAAGGTGTTCTAAAGGCTATACGCGCCGTTCCTAGACATCTTTTTTTAGATAAAACGCTTGAGGCATATGCCTATGAAGACCGTGCCTTTCCGATAGGTGCTGAGCAGACTATTTCCCATCCTTATACGGTAGCCTTTCAGACAGAACTCCTAGAGCTACAACCAAAGATGAAGGTGCTTGAAATTGGAACGGGTAGCGGATATCAATCGGCTATCTTGAGTTACTTAAAGGCAGAGGTGTATTCTGTTGAGCGCCAATTGGAACTTTTCAGAAAGGCCGAAGTGTTCTTTAGCACCTTTAGATGGAAGCCTAAGCTCATCCGTTATGCGGATGGATACAAAGGTTTACCTGAGTTTGCCCCATTTGATAGAATAGTAGTTACTGCTGGCGCAAAGGAGGTGCCTAAAGCACTCTTGGCTCAATTGAAAATAGGAGGAATCCTTGTAATACCTGTTGGAGAAGAGCAGCAAAAAATGACTGTTATTGAACGAAAAGGAAGCAAGGAGTTTCACAAAACGGTTTACGGAGATTTTCAGTTTGTTCCGCTGCTCAACAGTACCGAAGGGGTTAAGCGTTAGTTATTTTGTATTGTGCTGCTTTTTAATTCGGTCTAAATCGCGTTTATTTTCTCGTTCTTTAAGTGTTTCGCGCTTGTCGTAATTTTTCTTTCCTTTTGCCAGGGCAATTTCCATTTTTGCGCGTCCACTTTGATTGATGAATAGGCTGAGCGGAACGATCGCCATTCCTTTCTGCACGACCTCTTTTTCGAGCTTACGCAGTTCTCTTTTTTGCAGAAGTAATTTTCGAGAGGCCTTTGGTAAATGGTTCACATATCCGCCATTGGCGTACGGATCAATGTGCATATTAATAACAAAGAGTTCACCGTTGTCGTTGAATTCGCAGAAGCTATCTGTAATTCTTGCCTTACTTGCTCTGATAGATTTAATTTCAGTTCCGGCCAAGACGATACCCGCCGTAAAGGTCTCGATCAATTCGTAATCAAACCGCGCCCTTTTATTCTTTATTGAAACTGCTGTTTTCATGACAAAACTTTAGTTTTTTGTGGCGCTTTCAAAGAGGTACTCTAAGTACGAGGCCGTATTCTTTAAATACTTAAAGTCATTCGTTATAAGAGACTGACTTACACCGCCTTGCATTAAAGCAAATAATTGCTTTGCGAATACTGATTCGGGGATACCTAAATAGAACTCATTGGCGTTTATACCCGCCTTTAACACTTCTGTAAGGTAGGTCTCGATTCTATGAACGGCTTCGTTTACCTTTTCTAAAAGTTGAGGAGAATTATAGGTGCTGTGAATTCCAAAACTTACTAACGGACAGGAGCCCCATTTTTCAATGACTTTAGGGTAAAAACGATAAAATTCAAAAAAGGCACGCATCTTTCCTCTTTGATTGCCCTTGCTTTCTAGCGCACTTTTAATATCTTCTTCAATGGCGCTAAAACTGTACTCAAAACAGGCGAGTCCGAGATCAGCCTTATCGATAAAATTGCCATAGATGGCTCCTTTTGTTAGTCCCGTAGCCTTGGTTATCATGCTCAAGGAGGTTGCCTCAAAGCCGTGCTTTACAAAAAGCACGGCTGAGGTTTCTATGATAAAAAGTCTAGTATTTTTAAGCCTTTTCATTTGTTCAGTGTTCAAGGCTAAATTACATAATACTAGTCGGTATCTAACTCGCGCACCACTAAATTGTCATCAAAGGCATCTAGCAACAGCACAGAACCTTCTTTGATCTTTTGGGCGATAAGGTCTTTAGAGATAACATTCATGACCTCTTTTTGGATCAAACGTTTGATGGGTCTTGCCCCAAAATCTGGGTCATATCCTTTTTGTGCCAAATAGTCTAATGCTTCTGGGGTAGCATCTAGGGTGATATTCATGTCTGCGAGTTTGTCTTTGACTTCTTCGAGCTGTAGACTCACAATACCGCTAATGGCGTTTTTACCAAGAGGATTAAAACTTACAATTTCATCGATTCGATTTAAAAACTCTGGACGAAGTCGTTGTTTCAACAACTGCATTACTTGAGATTCTAGATTAGATAGTTCATCGTCTAGATGATCGCTGTTTTGATCCATTGATGCCCAAAGCTCACTGCCTAGATTACTGGTCATTATAATCAAGGTGTTCTTGAAATCGACGATTCTACCTTGAGAATCGGTGAGGCGCCCATCGTCTAATACTTGCAGTAAGACGTTAAAGATCTCAGGATGTGCTTTTTCTATTTCATCTAGAAGTACCACAGAATAGGGCTTACGTCTCACGGATTCTGTGAGTTGTCCGCCCTCCTCGTATCCGACATATCCCGGAGGAGCTCCTATCAATCTACTCACGCTGTGGCGTTCACTGTATTCACTCATGTCAATGCGTGTCATAGCATTTTCGTCATCAAATAGCGTTTGCGTTATAGCCTTCGCTAAAGCGGTTTTTCCTACACCGGTGCTCCCCAAGAATAGAAAGCTACCAATAGGTCTATTTGCATCTTGAAGACCTGAACGGCTTCGTCTGATGGCGTCAGCCAGTAAGGTGATTGCCCGATCTTGTCCAACAATCTTTTTCTTAAGGTCAGATTCAAGCGTCAAAAGTTTTTGGCGTTCTGAACCTAATAGTTTTTGAACAGGAATACCTGTCCATTTGGCTACTACTTCTGCGATATCATCACTTGAGACCTCTTCTTTAATCAAAGTGTTTTTCGCTTTTTGAGCCTCTTGTTCGAGCCGATTTAATTGGTCTTCAAGTGCTTTGCTGCTGCCGTATCTTATCTCGGCCACCTTTGCATAATCGCCATTGCGCTCGGCGCGTTCTGCTTCTATTGAGAGCGCTTCGATCTCATTCTTTACTCTTTGAATTTCGTCAATAACACTTCTTTCTTGTTGCCATTTTCCGAATAAGCTGTTTCGCTCTTCTTTGAGCTCTGTGAGTTCGAGGTTGAGTGCTTTTAGTTTGTCGGTATCGTCCTCTTTTTTCAAAGCCTCAATCTCAATTTCTAATTGCATGATTTTACGATCCATGACATCTAATTCTTCAGGCTTTGAATTGATTTCCATTCGGATTTTTGAGGCTGCTTCATCCATTAAATCAATGGCTTTATCGGGTAAGAATCGAGAGGTGATATAGCGCTCAGAGAGTACAACGGCACTGATCACTGCCTCGTCTTTAATGCGAACCTTGTGATGGGCTTCGTATTTGTCTTTTAAACCCCTTAAAATTGAAATCGCGTTTTCGGTGTTTGGTTCATTGACGGTAACCTTCTGAAATCGCCTTTCAAGCGCTTTGTCCTTTTCAAAATGTTTTTGAAATTCATCTAGCGTCGTGGCTCCAATCGTTCTGAGCGCACCTCTTGACAAGGCAGGCTTTAATATGTTCGCGGCGTCCATTGCTCCAGATCCACCACCTGCGCCGACTAAGGTGTGAATTTCATCTATAAAGAGTACGATTTCACCAGCCGCCTCTGTAACCTCCTTGACGACCGCTTTAAGGCGCTCTTCAAATTCTCCTTTATACTTTGCTCCCGCAAGTAAAAGTCCCATGTCAAGACTGTAGATTTCTTTCTCCTTTAAATTCTCAGGTACATCTTGACTTACTATACGCTGAGCAATTCCTTCAACAATGGCGGTTTTACCTACTCCAGGGTCACCCACGAGTATAGGGTTGTTTTTTGATCGTCTCGATAAGATTTGCAGAACCCTTCTGATCTCTTCGTCTCTACCAATGACAGGATCTAGATCGTTGTTGTCAGCAAGTTCGTTAAGGTTTTTAGCGTATTTATTAAGGTTTTCTCGGCCTTTAGCAGTGGTAGATGCGGGTTGTTGTGTTTTCTGATTATCGATACTACTCGCGTTTATACCAGCATCTTTTAAAATGCGAGAGGCCACTGACTCCTTTATGGAAAGGGCCTTTAAGAAATGCCTAAAATTTGCTAATGATTCTTCGTCCTTGCGTGCCTCAGCAATGGCTTTTGTAAGAATTGAAACTGCTTCTTGACTGAGTCCTTTTTGGGTGCCGTTACTCTTACCCATACTGTTGAGTTGAGCTTGTACAGCAGTAGAAAGTTTGTGTAGACGGTCTGTGGACGACTCTAATA
This sequence comes from Flavobacteriaceae bacterium, assembly GCA_023264015.1. Classification (GTDB taxonomy): domain Bacteria; phylum Bacteroidota; class Bacteroidia; order Flavobacteriales; family Flavobacteriaceae; genus UBA3478. The sequence continues at coordinate 32,895 of JALQTJ010000001.1, forward strand.
CGAGACCAATCTCTTCCTTGGCCTTATTCAGGGCAGCTTGAAGTAAATGAATACCGTCTATTACAGGATGTTCGTGGCTTTCGGCAACAATATGTGCCTCGCCAATGATGTCTTGGACTTTTGAACTGAATGCGTTTATATCTAACATGATGATTGTTTTTTATTAGAAGGATGTCAAAAAACGAGCCTATGTAGGTGGAGTGCTTTTGAAGTACAGTATTCATGCCGTAATGACATGATTTACATGGTTTTAGCTGACTTTTTGACAGCTATTTCGTGAATGATTATGTTTATAAGTGTCCTTAATAGCTATTCTATTCTTGGGGCTAGTTTGTATTTTTACGCTTCAATTTCTATGGTATGAAACGAGATCAACAACTATTTGATTTAATTGAATTAGAACATCAACGTCAGCTTCGCGGAATAGAGCTCATTGCGTCTGAAAATTTTACCTCAGAGGCTGTTATGGAGGCCGCTGGTTCGGTATTAACGAATAAGTATGCTGAAGGCTATCCTTCAAAACGCTATTACGGAGGCTGCGAAGTAGTTGATCAAGTTGAAACCTTGGCGATAGATAGGGCCAAAGCGCTTTTCGGTGCGGAGTATGTGAATGTGCAACCCCATTCAGGTTCACAGGCTAATGCGTCTGTTTTTCATGCCTTGCTCTCACCAGGGGATACCATTTTAGGATTCGATTTATCGCATGGCGGACACTTGACTCACGGTTCTCCGGTCAATTTTTCAGGAAGGTTGTATCGCGCAACCTTTTATGGAGTCGATAGAGAAACCGGACTCTTGGATTACGACGAAATTGAAAAAATTGCAGTTAAGGAATCTCCTAAGCTTATTATTGCTGGTGCTTCTGCATATTCAAGAGACATTGACTTTAAAAGATTTAGAGCGATAGCCGATAAGGTAGGGGCGATGCTCATGGCCGATATTTCGCATCCATCTGGTCTCATCGCAAAAGGTGTTCTTTCTGACCCTGTTCCTCACTGTCATGTAGTTACCACCACTACACACAAAACGCTTAGAGGCCCTAGAGGAGGAATGATTATGATGGGTAAGGATTTCGAAAACCCTTTTGGAGTTAAGCTTAAGGATGGATCATTGCGTATGATGTCTGCACTCATGGATCTCGCGGTGTTCCCAGGAAATCAAGGTGGACCTTTAGAGCATATCATTGCTGCAAAGGCCGTTGCCTATGGAGAAGCCTTAACTGATGAATTTTTGCATTACATCATTCAGGTGAAAAAGAACGCTTCTACTTTGAGTGACACCTTGACTTCAATGGGTTATCATATTATCTCAGGAGGAACCGATAACCACATGATTCTTATTGATTTAAGAAATAAGAACATCACCGGAAAAGCTGCTGAGAAAGCCTTGGAACTCGCTGACATCACTGCAAATAAGAACATGGTTCCATTTGATGATAAGTCACCGTTTGTTACCTCTGGTATTCGTTTCGGTACGCCGGCGATTACCACTAGAGGATTGAAAGAAGCAGAAATTGTTCAAGTAGCTCAGCTCATCGATCGAGTGCTAATGGCACCAGAAGATGCAGGTTCACTAAAGCAGATTAAGTCAGAGGTGAATGAGCTGATGAGCGGAAGACCCTTGTTCGCGGGCTAAGCGATTATTCTTCGCTAAAGCGCATCTCAAATAAGAGATTCCAATTTTTACCGGTCACGAAGAAGGTGTCTCTTTCTTTATGATAAGCAATACCATTAAGTACTGAATTCAGTGGATCAAAATCTGAGGTCTTTTGTATTTGATCTACTAAAAAACCTAGATCCAATACTCCGACTAATGCACCCGAGTCTTTTTCAATCACCATAATGCTATTTTTTTGATAGACATTGGCAAATAGAAAATCGTTGACAATTTCAAGCTCGTTTGCATTTTTGAAGTACGCCTTATCTGAACTGATGGTTCTAGTGGCTTTCTCTTCTAATGTGTTAGGGTCTAACAAGAAGATTGTCGCGCTACCGTCACTTTTATATACATACTGTTCATCATGACTTAGCCCCCAACCTTCTTGAGAAGCTCCGTAAGAAAATTCTCCAATACGTTCTAGGGAATCGAGCCGGTAAATGAATCCTTTTTTGGCCTGCCAAGTGAGTTGTATGATACGATTGTTTATTATGGTAATCCCTTCACCGAAAAAGGTGTCTTCTAGAGGGATAGTCTTAAAGGTTTCACCAACGAATGGATCGTAACTAGTGATCAAAGAATTACCTCGTTGACCCGTACTTTCAAATAAGATATTGCCCACGAATTCAAGCCCTTGGGTATAGAATGAGGTGTCGTGCTTATAGGTGTTTACAAGCGTTGCCTTCCATTTTTTTGGAGGGTTTTGGGCATAAAGGTTCAATGGTTTTTTTTGAAGTTTAGGGGTGTCACCCTTAAAGTAACGAACGCTGAGTTCGCCCTTTCCTAAAGGCAAGCCTTCGAGGGCTATCATGCCAGCGGAGTAAGGTAATTCTTGTCCTTGGTAAATGAAGTTTAAGTTCGAGATACTCGAATCGAGTACCTTAAACCTAAGCGTGTCAGAAGGGTTAAGAAATTCATTGTGCCCGTGAAATTCAATTGCATTTTTTGGGGCCTCAACTTTTGATTCACAAGCCGATAAAATTGCAAGCATCCCTGAGAGGCTTATAAGGATCCATTTCATACTGAAAATTACAGTTTAGTTGAACGGCTAACAAATTTAAAAGACCTTATCTTTGCACGGGCAAGGCCTACACGACCAGCTCCTACAGAACTCCCCCAGGGCGGGAACGCAGCAAGGGTATGTGGTTGTAGCGGTGCGATGTAGGATTCTTGCCTTTTTTTGTATGAAAACTTCAAAAGTTATACTAGTTACGGGTGCTTCTTCTGGTATTGGAAAGTCTATTGCCACCTACCTTGCCTCAAAAGGCCATAAGGTCTATGGCACCTCGAGAAATCCTGAACATATAGTCGACACTCTAAATTATACCTTGTTAGCGTTTGATGCGACCAAAGAAAAGAGTGCAAAATCGCTTGTAGAGGCAGTTTTAAAAGAAGAAGGCAACATAGATGTGCTGATTAATAATGCGGGTAAAGGAATGACAGGTGCTGTTGAAGAGACGCCTTTATCTGAGGCTCGAGATCTGTTTGAACTCAATTATTTTGGAGCTATTGGTTTAATTCAAGAAGTGTTACCCAGTATGCGCAAGCAAAACAGAGGTTTAATTGTCAATATCACTTCTATCGCAGGATATATGGGATTGCCTTACCGTGCGCATTATTCCGCTGTAAAATCGGCTCTGAGTATGTTGACAGAAGGACTTCGATTAGAGGTTAAATCTTTTGGTATAGATGTCGTAAATGTAGCACCCGGAGATTTCGCAACGAACATAGCGGCTGGTAGGTACCATGCCCCTTTAAGAGAAGAATCGCCGTATTATTTTGTTTACAAGAATCAATTAGAGCAGTTTGATGGGCATGTGACCAAGGCGGCGTCTCCGATTGCTGTTGCGGTAGCCATTGAAGGAATCCTAGAAAAACGAAACACAAAAGCCCACTATTTTGTAGCTTCGACTTTGCAAAAATTGTCTGCTCAATTACTCAAAAAAATCCTGCCTCAAAGGTGGTATGAAAAGATGTTAGCTAACCATTATAATCTTCCTCTATGAAATTTTTTATCGACACTGCCAATCTAGATCAAATTAAAGAAGCCCAAGATTTAGGCATCATTGACGGGGTGACTACAAATCCTTCACTCATGGCCAAAGAAGGAATTGCAGGTGAACAAAATATTCTAGATCACTACAAGGCTATTTGTGAAATTGTAGACGGAGATGTTTCGGCTGAGGTTATTGGTACTGATTTCGAAACGATGATAAAAGAGGGAGAGATGCTTGCTGAATTGCATCCTCAGATTGTAGTTAAAGTTCCAATTATTCGCGAAGGGCTAAAGGCTATTTCTTACTTTTCAAAAAAGGGTATTCGTACCAATTGCACCCTGATTTTCTCTTCAGGGCAGGCTTTACTGGCTGCCAAAGCAGGTGCTAGCTATGTTTCGCCATTTATCGGTAGGCTGGACGATATTTCTTCTGATGGTTTACAGCTGATTGAAGACATCCGTTCGATTTATGACAACTACGATTTTGACACAGAGATCTTGGCAGCTTCTGTGCGTAACGCTATGCATATTATCGAATGTGCCCATATCGGAGCAGATGTGATGACGGGGCCTTTATCAGCGATGGTATCGCTATTGAATCATCCGCTTACAGATAAGGGGCTTGCAACCTTTTTGGCGGATCACAAAAAATTAAACGGATAGGTCTAAATGTTATCAGTATCTAATCTCTCCATTCAGTTCGGAAAGCGCGTTTTATTTGATGAAGTGAATGTAAGCTTCACTCAAGGAAATTGCTACGGTATTATTGGTGCCAATGGGGCAGGGAAATCTACTTTTATGAAGGTGCTTTCAAAGAAGATGGAGCCCACTTCAGGTCAGGTGATTTTAGAGCCAGGAAAGCGTATGTCGGTACTAGAGCAAAACCACAACGCTTGTGATGAATTTCCGGTTTTAGAAACAGTTTTGCGAGGCAATCAGCCATTATTCAGTGTGAAACAAGAAATGGATGCCTTGTATGCCGACTACAACGATGCCAATGCTGATCGTATAGGGGAATTGCAAGTTCAATTCGAAGAAATGAACGGTTGGAATGCTGAAAGCGATGCCGCTGCGTTACTCTCTAATCTGGGGATTAAAGAAGACTATCACTATCAAATGATGTCTGACATTGATCCTAAGATTAAGGTGAGGATCTTATTAGCCCAGGCCTTATTTGGAAATCCTGATGTTTTGATCATGGATGAGCCTACCAACGATCTTGATTATGAGACGATCAGTTGGCTTGAAGACTTTCTGGCAAACTATGAGAATACGGTGTTAGTCGTTTCTCACGACAGACACTTTTTGGATGCGGTTTGCACACATGTGGCTGACATTGACTTTGGTAAGATCAATCTTTTTAGCGGTAACTACACTTTCTGGTATGAAAGCAGTCAGCTAGCGGCCAGACAAAGAGCACAGCAAAACAAAAAAGCAGAAGAAAAGGCTAAAGAGTTGCAAGAGTTTATTCAACGCTTCAGTGCGAACGTAGCTAAAAGCAAGCAGGCCACTTCTCGTAAAAAAATGCTCGAGAAACTTAAGGTTGACGATATCAAGCCTTCTTCTCGACGCTATCCGGCGATTATTTTTGAAAAAGAGCGCGAAGCAGGAGATCAGATTTTAAATATCAGCGGCCTCGAGGCGCATTCTGAAGAGGGTGAATGTCTATTTAAAGGCATAGATCTTAATCTAGTGAAATCCGATAAGGTTGCTGTAATTTCTAAAGATTCCAGAGCTTCTACTGCGTTTTATCAAATTATATCAGGGGAACAAAAAGCAGTTCAAGGGGAGGTACAATGGGGGATTACGACTACCCAATCTTATTTGCCCGCCGATAACGAGTCTTATTTTACTGACCCTGTGAGTCTTGTAGATTGGCTCCGTACCTATGCCAAGATCGAAGAAGAAAAGGAAGAGGTCCACTTAAGAGGATTTTTAGGAAAGATGCTCTTCAGTGGTGAAGAAGCGCTTAAAAAATGCAATGTCCTCTCAGGAGGAGAGAAGGTGCGCTGCATGCTTAGTAAGATGATGTTGCAAAGGGCTAACGTTCTTCTCTTAGACGAACCCACCAACCACTTAGATCTTGAAAGCATTACGGCATTCAATAACTCCTTAAAGCAATTCAAGGGAACGGTTTTGCTAACTACCCATGACCACGAATTTGTGAACACAGTTGCAAACCGAATGATAGAGTTAACTCCTAATGGAGTTATAGATCGCTATATGACCTTTGATGAGTATATGGAGAATAAAGACATTAAGGCCCTCCGCGAAAAGATGTACGCTTAATCTTTTGAGTGAGAATTAAGCATTAAAGTACTTTGAATTCCAGATAAAGGGATTGAAGTTTTTACCCATAGCGAATCCGTAAAATATTGCTAATCCTACTACTCCTTTAAAGAAAAAGAAGAAGAGAATCCAGAATTCGGCGGTTGAATTTTCTTTAGAGAACATTCCATCAGGAATCATTAGCGTTAAAACAAAACTGATAGCCGCCAAAAGTGTTAGTAAGTGAGCGGGTCCTCTAAAAGGCCACACGAGCCATTTTCTTAATGGGTGTAAGTCGTTTCCCCATTGCGCAACAAGGTAATAATACCCATTGCCCATTGGTGCAAACAATAAAGGATCGTCCTTGTCTTCTAATTTAAAAAGCTTTGACGGGGCCATAATTTGAAGGCCTTCTAGTTCTATGCTGTGTTGGTCTTCGAGTTCTAGAAGAGCATCCTTAGCTAAATCTGGAAGTTCTGGCTTAAAATACTTTAATGGCAAAAATCTTAAGCGATAAGTTGTAGCCACCTGCTTGATCGCGCTTATATGGAAAATCCGTGAAGTGTCTAAGCGGTCAAAATCAAAGGAGTTACTCGCTTCTCTATGATTTTTTAAACGTTCATCAAGATTTTCATCGGCAAAAGAGATAGAACTCTTGAAAAGAGATTCTAAGGCAGATTTATCAAGTGTAGAAACGTGCTCTTCTTGAGCAACATGAAGTTTCTCTCTTAGATTTAGACCTTTTAAATTCATTAGATTTTCTTTTATAGCGCTATAAAATTAACGAATGAATCACTAAAGTGAAAGAGATTAGCTTCTTAAAACTGCACCAAACTCACCTTCTAATTTCTTAAAGATCTTTGAAACGGACTTGTCAATTTCTTTATCCGTAAGCGTTTTTCTAGGATCGTTGAATTGAAGTTGTATGGCATACGATTTCTTACCACTAGGAATACCTTTACCGGTGTAGACATCGAACAAACGCACACCTTTTAATAGCTTAGCTTCGGCTGTTTGGCATGCCTCTAGTAGCTGACCGAATTCGATATTTTCATCAATAATTAATGCTAAATCTCTGTAGACCTGCGGATGCTTTGAAATTTCTTTGAGCTTAAATTCGTTGTTGTGTGCCTTTTGAACCACATTATCCCAATGAATAAGGATAGAAACGACCTCTTGTGTTAGACCAAAAGACTTGGAATGTTCCTTTGACACCAACCCAATCTCCGCAAGCAAATGTTTATCGCTGCTGAAAGAGATTCCTTCTGCGAAGAAAACATGCGATTCCATCTTACGTTCTGAATAAGTAGTGATTTCAAGTCGATTGAAAAGGGTAGTGCATATGCTCTTTAAATCGTAGAATGAGATACTTTCGTCTCCGCTAAGCCAATGTTGAATGTGCTTACGCCCCGTTGCCATAATCAGTAATTGCTGATATTCACGACGATCTTTGCCTTCTTGGTGGTACACTTTACCAAACTCGAAAATCTTCAAGTCTTTTTGCTGACGGTTTGCATTAAAGGCTAAAGTCTTTAACCCGCTACTAAACATTTCAGTGCGTAAAGACTCAAGATCAGAACTCAATGCATTCTTTAGTAAAATGCTTCTAGGGTCATCGCTTGCTACCGTCAGACTATTAGACAAGGTCTCAGCATAACCCAAGGCTACCAATTGATCCGAAACCTCATTTTGAAACTTTAAGTTCTGATTTTCGGCAACTGAAGCATGAGTGTAGTTAAACTTCTCAGGAACAGGAATAGTATTGTAGCCATAAACGCGCAATACCTCTTCAATAACGTCGATCTCACGAGTTACATCATTTCGGTAGGTGGGAACTACAATGCCTAAACCCGCCTCAGTCTCATTTAATACCTTGAATTCAAGATGTACCAATATATTTTTTACATGATCTTTAGGTAGCGCTGCACCTGCAATACGGTTAAGTGTGGCGTAGTTCAAGAAAAGACTGATCGGCTCAGCTTCCTTAGGATAGCTCTCAATAAGATCGCTGCTCACAGTTCCACCCGCTATTTCTTTAAGGATAATTGCGGCGCGTTTCAAGGCTATTTCACAAGTATTGATGTCGACTCCGCGTTCAAACCTAAATGATGCATCTGTATGCAATGCGTGTCTTTTAGAAGTCTTTCGAATACTTACAGGATCAAAATAGGCACTTTCAATCAATACCGATGTTGTGTTTTCACTGACACCAGAATGTAAGCCTCCAAAAACACCGGCGATGCACATCGGTTTTTTAGTATCACAAATTATAAGGTCTTCTGTATGAAGTTCACGCTCAACACCATCTAGGGTGAGTAGTTTTTCTCCTTTTTCTGCTGTTCGAACAATCACTTTCTTTCCTTCAATTTTATCGTAATCGAAGGCGTGTAGTGGTTGTCCCAATCCATGAAGGATGTAATTGGTGCAGTCTACAACATTGTTGATCGGATTCAGGCCAATGGCCTTTAATCTGTTCTGAAGCCAGGTAGGAGAGGGTGCTACACGAATGTCGCTTACTACAATGCCGAGATAACGCGGCGCTTTTTCTTGAGACTGTACAGTAATTTCTATGGGGGTACTGTAGTTCTCAATAGAAAAGCTTGAGGTGCTTACCGTATTTAAGGGTGCTAATTGATCGTTTTTTGCAATTCCTGCTCTTAGATCTCGCGCAACACCATAGTGCCCCATGGCATCTGCTCGATTCGGAGTTAAACCTATTTCGTATACCGTATCAGAGTAATTTTCAAATACAGCGGATAGGGGTTGACCTATTTTTAAATCAGCATCCAAAACCATGATACCATCGTGACTTTGACCTAACCCTAACTCGTCCTCTGCACAGAGCATTCCTTCACTAGATTCGCCTCTGATCTTTGTCTTTTTTAACGTTATTGGTTCTCCATTTGAGGGATAAATAGTAGTGCCGACCAGTGCTACAGCTACCTTTTGACCTTTGTCGACATTTGGTGCGCCACAAATAATTTGAAGGGTTTCTTTTCCAGTAGAAACGCGTGTGATCTTTAATCGGTCGGCATTTGGATGCTGTTCGCATTCAAGTACCTCGCCAACAACAACCCCTTCGAGACCTCCTTTAATTGACTCGTAGGTGGTAATGCCTTCTACCTCTAATCCTAAATCGGTTAGAATTGCGGCATTTTCACTTGGTTCTAATTGGCTGTCGAAGTAATCTTTCAGCCATTGATCAGAGATAAGCATAGTTTCTGGCGTTTTGGGGCGTAAATATACTACGAATCGAACGGTTCATCTACTTTGATTGACAGTAGAGGAGATTTTAAGGTAAGTACTACTCTGATGTCTTGAACCGGATGTTGAAATTCAAGATGTTGGGCGACAAGGTCAATGCTCCCGTTTGGGTTACCTCTTTTAGCACCGTATTTTAAATCTCCCTTGATGGGGTGACCTATAGCCGAAAGTTGTGCCCTAATCTGATGGTGTCTTCCGGTATGCAGTTCGACTTGTACCAAACTATAACGCTCAAGGCGGTGAATACTTCTATAGCTTAAATGAGCGCGTTTCGCATTCGGAACCGGTTTATGATGTGCAAATGATTTGTTTTTTTCGGGCTTACGCACTAGATAGTGTTCAAGGTCTCCTTCGATCGGATCAGGATGACCTTCTATTAAGGCCCAATACGTTTTATGAATTTCTCTATCGGCGAAACGTTTATTCATTCTAGCAAGAGCCTTAGAGGTCTTTGCAAATAATACAATTCCTGAGGTGGGTCGATCGATGCGGTGGATAACCCCTAAAAAGGCTGCTCCAGGCTTGTTGTATTTTTGAACGATGTAAGATTTGACGATGTCCACTAGAGGTTGATCGCCGGTTTTGTCCCCTTGAACTAAGACTCCAGAGGGTTTATAAACCGCAATGAGATGATTGTCCTCAAAGAGTACCTCTAAATCAGTACTGTTCATCCTGGTTGGGAAACTCAACCGATTTTACATCGGAAACATATTGGCTTAAGGCTCCTCCGATTTGTTCATCTAAATTGAGGTAACGTCTTAAAAAGCGCGGACTAAATTCTGTGGTCATTCCAAGCATATCGTGAAGTACCAATACTTGTCCGTCTACACCAGATCCTGCTCCGATTCCAATTACTGGAATATGAAGTGATTCGGCCACAGTTTGAGCTAAAGCAGCAGGAACTTTTTCTAATACAATACCAAAGCAACCCTGCTCTTGAAGAAAGAGGGCGTCAGATTTCAATTTTTCTGCTTCAGCTTCTTGTTTGGCACGAACGGTATACGAACCAAACTGATAGATGGATTGAGGAGTAAGTCCTAGATGACCCATAACCGGTATTCCTGCGCCTAGTATCCTTTTGAGGGCATCACCATTCTCAGTCCCGCCTTCTAGCTTTACAGTGTGGGCTCCACTTTCTTTCATGATTCTAATGGCAGAACGCAGTGCCTCTTTTGAATCACTCTGATAGCTTCCAAAAGGAAGGTCAACTACAACTAATGCACGTTTAGTGCCGCGAACCACAGCACTGGCATGATATATCATTTGATCAAGAGTGATCGGTAGGGTGGTTTCGTGACCTGCAATCACATTACTTGCTGAATCTCCAACCAAAATGACATCAACCCCTGCTGTATCTACCATTTGCGCCATGGTGAAGTCGTAAGCGGTGAGCATGGCAATCTTTTCATTTGCTGCCTTCATCTCACTTAACGTTTTTACCGTGATGCGCTTGTATTCTTTCTTTGCTGTTGACATAATATGTAATGCTAAAGCCTGTCTTCAAAGGTACTCTGAAAAAAAGAAATCTTTAACAGTCCGAAACGTTGACCTGAATAGCTAGGCCACCAGTAGAGGTTTCCTTGTACTTTGAATTCATGTCCTTTGCCGTTTCCCACATCGTTGCAATAATTTGATCTAAGGAGACACGAATATCCTCGCTTTGCGTCGAAAGGGCGAGTTCAGAAGCATTTATTGCCTTTATAGCACCCATTGAATTTCGCTCTATACAAGGGATTTGTACAAGGCCTGCGATGGGGTCACAGGTTAGGCCAAGATGGTGTTCCATTGCAATTTCGGCAGCCGCTAAAACTTGGTAAGGGCTTCCGCCCATAAGCTCAGTAAGTCCTGCAGCAGCCATTGCTGATGAAACTCCAATTTCTGCCTGACATCCACCCATTGCGGCTGAAATTGTGGCATTTTTTTTAAACAACGAACCTATCTCTGCGGCCACCGCTAAGTAGCGTTTTATTTCTTCAAATCCAGCACGGTGATTCTCAATCGTTAGGTAATATAGAAGTACTGCTGGCACAACACCGGCACTTCCGTTTGTTGGGGCCGTAACGACTTTACCCATTGCAGCATTTTCTTCATTCACTGCTAGTGCAAAGCAACTTACCCATTTTAAGATTTCTCTAAAATATATTTTTGTTTTTCGGATGGCTGTAATCCATTCCTCAGCATTGGTGTACTTAGAATCCTTTATTAAAGATTTATGAATATCGAATGCTCTTCGCTTTACCTTTAAAATTCCTGGTAAATGTCCGCTACTATGACATCCTGTAAACGCGCAATCGCGCATAACCTCATAGATCTTTAATAAACGCTCATCTACAAAGTCTTTTCCATACCGTTTAGACTCATTAAAGAGAACCAATTCGGAGAGCTTTAAATGCTCAAGCTCGCAATGTTGTAGAATATCCTTTGCGCTGTTAATAGGAAAGTGATAGGCATAATCTGGTTCAATCCGCTGAGAGAGGTCCTCGTGAGTACTGATGAATCCGCCACCTAAGGAATAATAGATCTGCTCGAAAAAGTTATTGTCCTCTAAGCCAATAGTAAATTTAAGGGCATTTGGATGATGTTCAAGAAATTCTGACTTAAAGATTAAACCCTTTTCGATGTCAAAATCAATCCAATTTTCTTGAAATAGATAAAGCCTTTTTGTCGCTTTTATACTTTCTATAACCTCTTTGATTTGATCTGGTTGGGCCTCTTCATAGGTATAACCGGAAAGTCCCATGAGTAGGGCCTTATCTGTGTAATGACCTTTTCCGGTTAATGACAAAGAACCATACAGTTCAACGGTAAGAGTGTTGATGGTGGCACTATCTATTTTATTCGCGCGAAGACGATTTTTGAAGTCAATTGCAGCTCTCCATGGTCCTAGGGTGTGCGAACTAGATGGACCAATTCCGACGCTGAACATTTCAAAGATGCTAATCGCGCTCATTTCTCTTTTTTACTCAAAGATATTTCAATTACTCTGACAGCTTGTCATGAATTTTGGTCTGGCATAATGATTGTCTAAAGAGTAGAAAAAAGTAATCATTCAGTTATGAGCAAAATTATAGGTATCGACTTAGGAACCACAAACTCTTGTGTTTCGGTGATGGAAGGTAACGACCCTGTTGTTATTCCAAATGCTGAAGGAAAGAGAACCACTCCGTCAATGATCGCATTTGTTGAAGGAGGAGAAATCAAGGTGGGTGATCCGGCAAAAAGACAGGCGGTAACCAATCCACATAAGACCATTTATTCGGTTAAGCGTTTCATGGGTAACAAGTTCTCAGAATCTTCTAAAGAAGTAGGACGCGTTCCTTATGAAGTAGTAAAAGGAGATAATGATACACCGAGAGTAAAAATTGACGATCGCCTTTACACACCTCAAGAATTATCGGCAATGATTCTTCAAAAAATGAAGAAGACTGCTGAAGACTACCTCGGTCAATCGGTAACACGAGCGGTAATTACCGTGCCGGCTTATTTTAACGATGCACAGCGTCAAGCCACTAAAGAAGCGGGAGAAATTGCTGGACTAACCGTAGAGCGTATTATTAATGAGCCTACCGCAGCTTCATTAGCCTATGGATTAGATAAGAAAAATAGCGATCAGAAAATTGTCGTATTCGACTTTGGAGGAGGTACACACGACGTTTCAATTCTTGAATTAGGAGACGGTGTTTTTGAAGTGCTTGCTACAGACGGTGACACGCATTTAGGAGGAGACGACGTTGATCAAAAGATAATCGACTGGTTGGCAGAAGAATTTAAGGCTGATGAGTCTATTGATCTTCGCGAAGATTCAATGGCATTGCAACGTTTGCGCGAAGCGGCTGAAAAGGCTAAAATTGAGCTTTCGTCTTCAAATCAAACCGAGATCAACCTTCCGTACGTGACAGCAACAGCTTCAGGGCCTAAGCACCTCGTTCGCACGCTGTCTAAGGCGAAGTTTGAACAACTTATTGCAGACTTGGTAGAGCGCACCATTAAACCATGCGAATCTGCACTAAAGGCTGCTGGTCTCTCTAAAAGCGATATTGACGAAATTATTTTAGTAGGAGGATCAACCCGTATTCCTGCCGTTCAAGCAGCAGTAGAAAAATTCTTCGGAAAAGCTCCATCAAAAGGAGTGAATCCTGATGAAGTTGTAGCTGTTGGTGCTGCCATCCAAGGAGGTGTATTGACAGGTGATGTTAAGGATGTTCTTCTCTTAGATGTAACCCCTTTATCGCTAGGTATTGAAACCATGGGAGGAGTAGCAACTAAATTGATTGAATCAAATACAACCATTCCGACCAAGAAATCACAGGTATTCTCAACCGCTGCAGACAATCAGCCTTCAGTAGAAATTCATGTGATCCAGGGTGAGCGACCAATGGCCGCTGATAATAAGACGATTGGACGTTTCCATCTCGACGGAATTCCGCCTGCACCAAGAGGAACACCTCAAATTGAAGTGACCTTTGACATTGATGCCAACGGTATCATTAAGGTTTCTGCTACAGACAAGGCTACAGGGAAGTCTCAAGACATTAGAATCGAAGCTTCTTCAGGTTTGACTCAAGAAGAAATCGAGAAGATGAAGGCAGAGGCAGAGGCCAATGCAGAGGCAGATAAACTCGCTAAAGAAAATGCTGAAACTTTAAACCAGGCGGATCAAATGATCTTCCAAACTGAAAAGCAATTGTCTGAATTTGGGGACAAATTGTCTGAAGACAAGAAGAAACCAATTGCAGAAGGACTTGAAGGACTTAAGAAGGCCTTTGAATCTAAAGACGTTGCCGCTATTAAACCTGCCTTAGATGCGATCAACGAAGCTTGGAAAAATGCCTCTGAGGAAATGTATAAGGCTCAAGCTGATGCCGCTGGATCTACAGAAAACGCAGGTGGTTCGGCAGATGCAGGAGCTTCACAAGATACGTCTGACAATGTAGAAGACGTAGATTTTGAAGAGGTGAAATAGTCGAACTTTTTCATTTGAACATAAATGCCGCGCTTTTTTGTGCGGCATTTTTTATTTTATGATTAAATCGATTTATATTTGCCCCCCAATAGGAGAGATGGCAGAGTGGTCGAATGCGGCGGTCTTGAAAACCGTTGAGGGTCACACCTCCGGGGGTTCGAATCCCTCTCTCTCCGCTCCCAAAAAGCCCTTGCACCAAACGGTGTGAGGGCTTTTTCTTTTCGGCCTCTTGAGCTTGCTCGAGAGAGGCAAGAAAAGAAGAAGCACACCGCTGCACGAAGTGCTGCGGGAGGGCTTTTTGGGAGTAGGATCTCCCTTTGCGGATCAAGCGCTTTAGCGCTTAATCTCATATCGAGAAAATCGATTTCTATCTCGCCAAAAAGCAACTTTAGTGGTATTAAAAGAAAAAGCGCCTCAAGGGCGCTTTTTTATTTCAATGCGAGTTCATACTTAGTCTTCTGAACCAAAGCTCTCAGCAATAGTCTCTAATCCCTCGTGCGATATCACAATAGCTTCCATTGGACTGATTTCACCAGTGTAATCTTGTTCCGCTACAAAAAATTCTAATCCGGCTTTGTCGCGAAGTGTGAAAATATCCACAAAGTCAATCTTACCTTGACCCACTGGAGCCATACTGCCATCTTCGTTCATGTCCTTCACATGAAATGCCTTAATACGGCCTTGGTACTTATTAATAAAGCCTTTGATGTCGGCGCCAGCAACAGTTGCCCAATATAAATCAAGCTGAAAATTGACATAGCGAGGATCTGTATTTTCTAGAATGTATTCTGCCAGTACGAGCCCTTCATCGTTGGGTTTAAACTCAAAATCGTGATTGTGGTATAAAAGAGACAATCCAGCATTAGCCGCTTTTTCTCCTACGGTATTTAAAAAGGCTACAAGCTCTTCTGGACTCCCTTTCATTCCCATAGTGCGCGTTTCAAAGTTGTACGTAAACATACCCATTGGGGGCACAGGAATAACGACAAATTTAAATCCAGCGGCAACCGCGTCTGCGATCTCTTGATCTGCGTTCTCGTAGGTCATAGAGCCTTGGTGCGAACTCATGGGATCTAGGTCAATAGATTCCATGTAGCTTTTAAAATCGGTGGGAGTCATGCCGTAATAAAGACCGTTCTCATATCCGGCCGATTCAATATACTCGTAGCCGATCTCGGCAACACGATTTAATCTCTCCTTTGGATTTTCTTTCATTTCTTCTCTAATCGTATAAAGCATAAGGCCTAGGTCATCATCTAAATCAGCTGTAGTTGAAGAACCACAAGCACTTAATAGAAGTAAAAGAATAAAGAGGTTTGATAATTTCATGATTAGATATTTAAATTAAATATACTCAAATGCGGGTATCTTTGGTCCATGACCGAAGAACTTCAATGGCTGCTTATTACCGTGGTTGGGTTTATCGCGGGCTTTGTAAACACACTTGCAGGAGGAGGATCGATTATCACCCTACCGGCAATGATTCTCGTAGGACTTGATCCAACAGTCGCAAACGCTACGAATCGTCTTGGAATTATGCTATCTGCCCTTTCTGCAGCTGCAGGGTTTAAGAGCAAGAAAGTAAGTGTGATGCCTTTCAGCCTTTACCTAGGATTGGCAGCCACCATCGGGGCTGTTTTCGGTGCTATGATTGCCGTTGAGTTTGACAAGAGATTGTTTAACAAAGTTTTGGCGATCATCATGATTATCATTGTGGTGCTGATGATTTTGCAGCCTAGAATTAAACGTGCAATCAGCGTAGAACGTCTAAGCGGAAAGCCGCTTTGGTTTACGTTAATGGTCTTTTTATTGTTAGGGGTATATGGTGGTTTTATCAATGCCGGTATGGGATTGCTAATGATCCTATGGTTAAACCTCTTCAACGGGCTCGACCTTATAAGGACAAACGCTACTAAAGTTTTAGTGACTGCAATCTATACGAGTGCTGCGCTTGCCGTTTTTATTTGGAACGATTTGATCGACTGGCTCATTGGACTTTTACTCGCATTTGGTAATATGGTCGGAGGTTGGATTGCAGCGAGACTATCGGTCAAGAAAGGCGAAGGTTTTATTCGTGCCGCTCTCCTTGTAATGGTTGTTTTGATGGCCGTGAAACTCTGGTTCTTTTAATAAGGTTGAACCCCATCAATCTGAAGCCCATAACCGCTTAGTCCAACACGGTGTATAGGTGAGGAGTTTGACATTAATTGCAGTGACACCAAATTGAGGTCGTGCAAGATTTGCGCTCCAATACCAAAGTCTTTGTCGTCCATATTTCTGACCTCTTCTTCTTTGTTCGATCCAATGAGCTCTTGAATATGGTATTGAAAATCTGAGGCGTTGGACTGTTTATTGATAAAGAGCAATGCCACCTTATCTGCTTCAGCGGCGAGCTTAAAGATCCGCTCTAGACTCTTGTTTTGGTCTCCTTTTAAGAACGAAACAAAAGACATGGCGCTGTCGTAGGGCTGGATTCGGGTAAGGACAGTTTCTCCTCTTTTCCAAATCCCTCTTGTCAGTGCGACGTGAATAGCGTTGTTGGTGGTTTGTCTATAGGTGGTCAATGTATATCTACCGTAAATCGTATCGATATCCTTGGTAAAAACACGTTCGATGAGACTGTCGTTCATCATGCGGTACGCCACAAGATCTTCAATACTGATCATCTTTAGATTGAATTGATCTCGCACTTTCAGTAGGTCGTCAAATCGAGCCATACTTCCATCCTCATTCATGATTTCAACGATTACACCAGCAGGAGAAAGTCCTGCTAGCTTTGCCATGTCAATAGCTGCCTCAGTATGACCAGTTCTTCGTAGCACGCCTCCTTCTTTTGCAATCAAAGGAAAAATATGACCCGGCCGTGTAAGATCCTCTGGTTTTGTTTCATTTTGAGTGAGTGCCATGATCGTCTTTGATCGGTCACTAGCTGATATACCAGTGGTTACACCATTTCCTTTGAGGTCTACGGAAACTGTGAATGCGGTTTTCATTGGGTCAGTGTTGTCATTGACCATTTTAGAAAGACCGAGTTGTTCACACCTCTTTCCGGTAAGAGGTGCACAGATAAGGCCTCGTCCGTATTTGGACATAAAATTAATAGCCTCAGGGGTGACCTTTTCTGCAGCCATTACAAAGTCACCTTCGTTCTCACGATTCTCATCGTCAACAACGATTATGATTTCACCATTTTTAATGGCATCTATGGCTGAACGTATGCTATCTAAGCTAGAATTCATTAGTTATCGTCTTTTTCTAAGCAATTCCCAGAGGTATTTAAAACTTAAAGAACCTCCTTTGATTCCTCTGTCGAGTACTGCCATCCGTGTGACATAAATACTAACAGGAAGCATGACAAAGGTAGAAAACCAGGCTCCGATAATAGGATGGATATTTCCTCTTTTTGCATAATTCTCTGCAAAGACGCCTAAGAAGTAATAACCCAAGAATAACACAATGGCAATCACCATAGGTAGGCCGAGACCTCCTTTTCGAATGAGCGCTCCAATAGGGGCCCCCACAAAAAACAGAAGGATGCATGAAAGGGCTAGAGCAAACTTTTTATGAAGAGATATGATATGGCGGTTATAGAATTCAAAGCGCTTTCCCATTTCTGTGGATTTGGTCGAGGCTATGATTCTAAGGTTATCTAATTGATTGGTTGCTGATCTAATAGCACTTGAGCGTTGATAGGTAGGTAGTACAGAGAGGAGTTCTGCCT
The DNA here is from genome assembly GCA_023264015.1 of Flavobacteriaceae bacterium. Taxonomy (GTDB): domain Bacteria; phylum Bacteroidota; class Bacteroidia; order Flavobacteriales; family Flavobacteriaceae; genus UBA3478. The sequence continues at coordinate 50,763 of JALQTJ010000001.1, forward strand.
GCTCATATTTTTTAAAAAATAAAGAATCACGATCAGCTACAGGGAGGTATTGTGAGATCCATTCTTCGTGGTAAGCGACCTTGTCATCTTCTTCTGTACGCTCTTTTAGTCTAAATGTGGCCGCCATGCGCCTCATGGTAGATTCAGAATACTGGACGAGCTGTTCTTTCGTATCTGTTTCTAAAGAGTCGATGTCCTTTAACAATTGCCGGGTGGGCTTCATTTTGTCAGTTGTAATAGAAGATTGCTCTTCAAGATCAATTTCATTTAGGCTTGAGAGATCAATGAACTTGATATAGGTGTCAAACGACGCTCTTGCAAAGGGTTGTTTTTTGATGTCTTCGGGTTTCTTTAACAGTATATCTTCATAGTAGTATCCGTTGTACAATACGAGCTTTAAAAGTTCAGACTCTTTACTACTTATGAATTCACCCTCTTTGGCACTAATCACTACTGTGTTTTGTTGATTCGCCGCCTTCTGATGAATAAGAACGTCTCTAAGATAACGATCGTTTTCACCGTATTTCTCGCGTACCTTCATGTTCATATTCGTTCCTTCAATGTCGGTGAAAATTCCCTCGACTAAAGCCGCTGAGGGCTTTACTTTAGCAATATTTCGTCTGAGATTAAAAATTTTCTGCTCGGCAGCAGGGATCAAATTATTTGAGACAAAAAACGCAGCTATTCCCAGTAAAATCGAAAACACGAGGGTGCTTCGCATTGCTCTTAAAAAAGAGATTCCGGATGCTTTAATGGCAGCAAACTCGTAATGTTCAGCAAATGAACCATAGGTTAGAATAGAGGTAACTAAAACCGCCAATGGTAGCACATCGTCAATGATGGTTGGCATGTAATACAGTAGAAATTTCCCTATGATTTCTAGGTCTAGATCCTTTCCTGCGAGTTCGTCTATAAAAAGCCAGATCGCTTGAAATATGAAAATAAAGAGTACGATGAGAAAAACACTAAAGAAGGTGCGAACGAATTGGGTGAGTAGGTATCGGTCTAAAATCCGCATCTTTTCTTATTCGATAATGTAATATCCTTGGCTTTCGTATGCTGACTTGTCGAAAACAAATAGATTCTGGTCTACGGATGAGTTGGTGTCGTATTCAGTTACCGTGATGGTAGTCTGGGTTTGGTTAAAGCCTATTTGTACTAATGTATTTATGCGGTAATTGAGGGTGTCAATTTTAGCGATCACTTTTTCAATCTCCGCTTCTGAATCAATAGGGTATAAGATCACCTCAGCTTCATTTTCAGACCATTCAACACCTTCTTCAATGCGGTACCCCTCCTTGTAGAACGAAAAGAGTTCAGACGGATTGATTTGACCCGTTTCATCTGTTTGCGAAGCTTGAGTGATGACAACTTCTTGATTTTCAGGAATGATGCTATAGGTTGTGGCTCCGTCAAAGAGTTGAGTGCTACCAAAGAGCTCTAATCTGTATTTTGAACCTGAGATGTACACCTTTCCGGGGGTACTTTGTTGTATGTCAGCCTCTTTATTTTCTAATACATATTCGAATTCTAGCGTGACATGGTCGAAACGAGACATGCTGCTGTATACGCTATCAAGTAATGCTTCGGCCTTAAGGCTCGAACTTTGTGCACTTACATTTGAAAGGGTCAAAGTCAATAGTGCTCCTAGTACACTAGTAAATGAAGTCAGTTTCATATTAAGATTCTGTGTCAAAAAAAGATTGTAGACTGGTGAGATCTTTAAATAATACCTGCCTAGCGCGTGAACCCTCAAAGGGTCCTACAATTCCGGCAGCTTCAAGTTGATCAATGATTCTGCCTGCTCGATTATAGCCGATCTTCATTTTGCGCTGAATCAATGAGGTAGATCCCTGCTGAGCTCCAACAACGATTTCTGCAGCTTCTTTAAATAAAGGATCGCGTTCATCCACAGAATCACTCAGCATTGAAGAGGATTCATCTGCCTCGTATTCAGGAAGTAAGTAAGCGTCCGCATAGGCGCGTTGTGAACCAATGTAGTCGGTAATTTTCTCTACCTCTGGAGTGTCGACGAACGCACACTGCAATCGGATCATTTCATTTCCTTGGGTGTAAAGCATATCACCTCTACCAATAAGTTGATCTGCTCCCGACGCGTCTAGAATGGTTCTTGAGTCGATCTTTGAAGTTACTCTGAAGGCTAGGCGTGCGGGGAAATTGGCTTTAATAATTCCGGTAATCACGTTTACAGAAGGTCTTTGCGTCGCGATGATTAGGTGAATCCCAATAGCTCTAGCGAGTTGTGCTAATCGCGCGATTGGAGTTTCAACTTCTTTGCCCGCTGTCATGATCAAATCTGCGAACTCGTCTATCACCAAAACTAAATACGGTAAAAAGCGATGACCGTCGTTAGGGTTGAGTTTTCGTTTCACAAACTTGGCGTTGTACTCCTTAATATTACGGACCATCGCTGCTTTAAGTAAATCGTAGCGATCATCCATCTCTAAACAAAGAGAATTCAGCGTGTTAATTACCTTTTTGGTGTCCGTAATAATAGCATCCTCTGAATTGGGGAGTTTTGCGAGAAAATGACGTTCTATCTTATTGTAAAGCGTCAACTCTACTTTTTTAGGATCGACAAGTACAAATTTAATTTCTGCAGGGTGTTTCTTGTAGAGCAATGAAGTAAGTACGGCATTAAGCCCCACACTTTTTCCCTGACCAGTAGCCCCAGCCATCAAAAGGTGTGGCATCTTGGCGAGATCAACTACGAAGGTCTCATTCGAAATTGTTTTACCGAAAGCGATAGGGAGATCGAAGGGGGCTGTGCTGAACTTTTTTGAAGCAATAACCGATCGCATGCTCACAATAGCTGCATGTTTATTGGGAACTTCAATACCGATGGTCCCTTTACCAGGTATAGGAGCTATAATACGAATACCAAGGGCCGATAGCGATAGTGCTATATCGTCCTCTAGATTCTTAATTTTTGAAATGCGAATCCCTGCTTCGGGTACAATCTCATAAAGGGTTACCGTTGGTCCTACCGTAGCAGATATGCGCTCAATAGCGATATTGTAGTTATTTAGGGTGTCTACAATTCTATTCTTATTGGCCTCAAGCTCTTCTTTGTCAATCTCTATTTGCGATTGGTCTCCTCCATGCTTGTCTAATAAGTCAATATGAGGCGCTTGGTATTTACTCAGTTCAAGAGTAGGATCAAATTCTCCAAAGTCTTCAACGAGTTGCTTTGATTTCTTTTCAAATTCGTCCTCTTCTGACGCATTAATTTCCAAGGCTACTTCTTCAATTGAAGGTTTATCAGATGTGTCAGGTTTTGGGGTGACCTCGGTTGCAATGGGCTCAAGGATATACTCTTCTTGGAGAGAAGCTTCTTCATTATCAATCGGCTCAATGGGTTCTTCCCATTCTGAGTCCTCTTCTGTAGAAGTCTCTTTAGGCTTGTTTTGTCTTTTCAAGGCAGGTAGATTGACTTTTGGCACTGAATATTGAATCCTCGGAAAACTCAGTTGAGGGGTCCACGACCAGGCGACTACGGCGTATACGATGGCCGAAAACAATAAAGTAAAAAGTAAGCCTAATCTGCCTATATAGCTGGTAATCAGTTCTCCAACTTCAAAACCAACAACGCCAGAATAAATAGACCCTGCTTCTAATATGAGGTAGAGCAAAAAGGTAATCCACAGCATCCAAAATAATGCCGTTGTCCACCAATTCAAAAAACGCTTAAAAGTGAGGGTGTCAAAAAATAGTGTAAAACCACTAAGCAATAGGGTCAAGGGAATAAGCAAAGCTGAAATACCAAACCCTCTGTAAACCAAAATATAACCGATCTGTACCCCTAGGAGATTTAGTGTATTTTGAACGGTTTGCGCAGTGTTTGTTGCGGCCTCTATGACACTGAGATCGGTTTTCCAATGCAGCAGAAACGAAACACTTGCGATAAGACTCGCTAACCCTATAAAAAAGAGTAAGGCCCCAGAAACGATGCGAAACTTGGCTTTTTTTGCGGTTGATTTTGCTGCTCGACTCATGAAGGTCTAAATTACGACAATTCCTTACTGCGTGTAGGGATAAGTGCAGACTTAGGTGGTGGGAATTAATTTTCGAATTTTAAGCGATAAGGCAGCAAATAATAAGGTCATAAACGGGCTTACGTAATTGAAGACCGCATAAGCGAAATATTCGAAGACTGAAACGCCTAAAACACTGCTGTGGTATGCTCCGCAGGTATTCCAAGGAACAAGTACTGAAGTAACCGTCCCTGAATCTTCAATAGTTCGGCTAAGATTCTCGGGGGCAAGCCCTTTTTGCTCGTAGGCCTTTGCGAACATTTTGCCAGGAACGACGATCGCTAGGTACTGATCTGAGGCTGTTACATTTAAGGCCAAACAACTTCCTACCGTATTGGCCACGAGTCCAAAAGTTGATTTTGAAAGTTTAAGTAAGGCCGCCGTGATTTTTGAAAGTGCTCCTATAGATTCCATGACACCTCCAAAAACCATTGCACAGATGATCAGCCATATCGTTCCTAACATTCCTGCCATTCCTCCTGAAGTGAACAGATCATTGAGTACAGTGTTCGAGCTCTCTACGGCAAGATCAACGGTGATAGCGTTTAACAAAGTGATGTAAACCGATTCGAAATTTAGTTCGGTACTTCCGCTTAAGGAGCGAATGAGATCAGGTTGAAAAAATAAGGCGGCAAGTGCTCCTCCTAATGTTCCAATAAGTAGAGCAGCCAATGGGGGAGTTTTACGAACAATTAAAGCGATTACAAGGACAGGAACGCTGAAGAGCCATGGGCTTATTGAAAAGGATTCGGTAATAGCGTTGAGAAGGCTTGCTGTTTCAACTGCAGCAGCAGGTTCTACAGTAGCACTTAAAATACCAAAAACAATAAGCGTTATCACCAGGGTAGGAACGGTGGTGTAAAGCATATAGCGTATATGGGTGAATAAATCGGTCCCAGCCATCGCTGCTGCCAGGTTGGTGGTATCACTCAAAGGAGACATTTTATCTCCAAAATAGGCTCCTGAGAGAATAGCACCTGCGGTCATCCCCATAGGTATGCCCATCGCGTTTCCCACACCAACCAAGGCAATCCCTACGGTAGCCGAGGTGGTCCATGAGCTTCCTGTAGCTACCGAAATCAGTGCACAAACCAAAACACTAACTAAAAGAAAAATACTCGGGTTTAAAAGCTGAATACCATAGTAAATCATAGTAGGTATAATACCGCTTAACAACCAGGTTCCAGAAAGAGCTCCCACCATAAGAAGAATAAGTAAGGCAGAAGAGGTTGATTTCAAGTTGTCTGCCACAGCATTCATCATTTCCTCGTATGAAACCCCTTTGACGAATCCGACGATAGCGGCGACCGCTCCACCTAATAAGAGTACAAATTGATTGGATCCGTCGAGACTGGCATCCTTGAAATAAAAGACGTTGATCGCAAGCATCACGATTAACGCAATCAACGGAAAAAGGGCCTCACTTAGACGGATAGATCGAGAAGAACTCATAGGCAGATGATTATCTTGCGATATTACAACAAATCGCCTGTTTCTGCCAATTTATACTGCATGGCATTAACAAAGATCTACTAGCGTTTACCGTTAAAACGTCTTAATTTTGCAGGACAATTATTGATCCACTATGCAAAAGTTTGACGTTATCGTTATCGGTGCCGGACCTGGAGGGTATGTTGCTGCAATTCGTTGCGCACAACTAGGAATGAATACTGCCATTGTTGAAAAAGAAAGCACTTTAGGAGGTACCTGTTTGAACGTAGGGTGTATTCCTTCAAAGGCTTTGCTCGATTCTTCGCATCACTACGAGGCAATCTTGCACGACAGTAAGGCCCACGGTATTGACATCGAAGGTAAGATCTCAGTAGACTTTGAAGCTATGATTGCTCGCAAGCAGTCTGTTGTGGATCAGACCGTTAAGGGAATAGATTTCTTAATGGATAAAAACAAGATCACCGTCTTAAAGGGGCTAGGAAGCTTTATAGATGCCCATACACTAAAGATTAGTGGGGCAGAGGGAACTCAAGAGGTGACTGCAGACAAGTTCATTATCGCTACGGGATCTAAGCCCGGTAGTCTCCAATTCATAGACTTAGATAAAGAACGCATTATTACCTCAACTGAGGCATTGTCACTCAAAGAGATACCTAGGCATCTTGTGGTAATAGGAGGAGGGGTAATAGGCCTTGAGCTTGGTCAGGTATACCGTAGATTGGGTGCAGAAGTGAGCGTAGTCGAATACGCTGATCGCATTACACCTTCTATGGATAGCGCACTTTCAAAAGAGCTTATGAAGGTCTTAAAGAAGCAAGGCATTAAATTCTACCTTTCTCATGCCGTTCAGAAGGTGGATAGAAAAGGAGAAAGTGTAGTTGTAGAGGCCTTGTCGAAGAAAGAAGAAAAGGTAGTGCTTGAAGGGGACTACGCTTTGGTTTCGGTCGGGAGAGTCCCAAATACCGAAGGCTTAGGCCTTGAAAACACCTCTTTGACACTTGATGAACGAGGACGAATCGCAGTAAATGAACATTTGCAAACTGCTGAAAAACACATTTATGCCATTGGTGATGTGATACAAGGAGCCATGCTCGCACACAAGGCTGAAGAAGAGGGTGTGTTTGTAGCCGAAACACTAGCGGGACAAAAACCTCATATTAACTATAACCTTATACCGTCGGTGGTGTATACTTGGCCAGAAGTGGCTTCGGTAGGTCAGACTGAAGAACAACTGAAAGCATCAGGTGTGGCTTACAAATCAGGTTCATTTCCAATGCGTGCATTGGGAAGATCTAGGGCTAGCGGTGATATAGATGGATTCATTAAGATTCTAGCAGACCAGCAGACCGATGAAGTATTAGGTATACACATGATTGGTGCACGTTGCGCTGATTTAATCGCAGAAGCTGTGACTGCTATGGAATTTAGAGCTTCAGCTGAAGATATTGCACGCATGTCACACGCGCATCCAACCTATGCAGAAGCCGTTAAAGAAGCTGCCCTTGCGGCTACAGAAAACAGGGCCCTTCATGTTTAGTGTCTGAAAAAATCCATATTGAAGAGGCTTTCAACCAGAGCCTAGAATCGTTCCGCTCTAATCACTTTCTTTTAGCTTGCAGTGGCGGAGTTGACAGTGTAGTTCTAGCACATCTTTTGCATCGAAATAGCTATTCTTTTGGAATAGCTCATGCAAACTTTCAATTGCGTGATGAAGAGAGTGAATTAGACGCCATATTTGTTCAAGACCTGGCAAATGATTTCAACGTTCCGTGTTACAGTAAGGTGTTTGAACTCGATCAGTCAAAGAGCATTCAAGAAGAGGCAAGAAATCTTCGGTATAACTGGTTTTATTCATTGCTAAAATCGAAGGGATACGACTACGTACTAACAGCGCATCACGAAGATGACAGTATTGAAGGAATGCTCATGAGTGTTTTTAGTGGTGCTTCTTTGCATCGCTTGAGCGGCATTGATCATAATCAATTCGTGTTGAGACCTCTTAAAGAAGCTACTAAGCGTCAAATCATTGACTATGCTCAACGCATCGGTATTAACTATAGATCCGATTCTAGTAATCAAAAAAATGATTATCTCAGAAATTTTGTACGCAATAAAATCCTCAACGATTTAAATACAAAACTCTCACATTCAGATGAAAAGCTGCGCTACAGCCTATCTTACTTTAAGCGAACACTAAGGCTTCAGGAGTCGTACAGAAGACTTCTCTTAGATGAACTCTGGTCTCAAGGTGAAGATTGGGAGGCTTTTACTATTGATGCGCTCAAAGCAAATGAGAATAGTTCAGATGTACTCCAGCTGCTTTTTGAACCTTATGGGTTTAAGGATTTTCGAGCACTTAGTCACTTGCTGGATGCTGAAAATGGTAAAGAGGTGAGTTCTTTGTCGCATAGGATTTATAGATTTGACCATCACTTGTTACTGACTCCTCTTACTTCTTTGAAGATTCGCTACCAGTTTTCTTTTGATGATCCTCGTAAAAGAGATAAGACGCTCAAAGCTTCAGTTGCCGAGATCAATGTTCATCCAGAAGCCAAGCTGTCGGAAATTGAAGTGAGAAAGTGGAATACTTCAGATAAAGTGCTATTGAAGCATCAAAAATCCCCTAAAAAGCTTTCCAAGGTTTTAAGAGATATGAAGCTCAATCCTATTGTAAAAGAAAGACTTCAGGTGGTATGCCACAAAAACCAAATTCTTCGTTGCCTGACCTTCTCGACTATTGACATTCAATTAGAGGTTAATTTTTCATCCCATAAAATCGTGTACGTATGGCGAGAATAGTAGTGCTCCTTCTGGCTTCATGCTTATGGGTGTCGGGTTACACTCAATTTAGTGCGACTCAGGTTTCTTGGGATACAGAATGGGAAGAATTAGGTGACGCTCAATACAAACTCATTTTCAATGCCTCTATTGAAGAGGGGTGGCATATCTTCTCTCAATATTCTCCAGAGGGCGGAAGTCAACCGGCGTTTTTTGAATTCATTGAAACCGAGGCATACCAAAGGATAGGCCCAGTAATTGAGCCTACTCCTGAAGCCTATTACAATGATGTATTTGAAATTACCGAGCAGATCTTTACAGAGAAGGTACGATTTGAGCAAGTGGTTGAGGTATATGATCTGACTAAACCCATTGAAATCACATTGTATTATCAGGTCTGTAAAGAGCTGTGTATCTCTGCGAGTGAAGACTTTATATTTCAAATTGGACAGTCTTCTAATACTACTACTGAAGATAATGTTGTTGAGCCTAGAGACGCTCTTAAGTCGGCGCTAGATTTAAAGCTTGATCTTAAGAATGAACGGTATCTAGAAAGTATTGGAGCAAAAGAAGGATCATTGAATATATGGAGCCTTGCCCTTTTGGGATTTTTAGGTGGACTTATAGCGCTATTAACTCCTTGTGTGCTGCCGATTATTCCACTTACGGTTTCGTATTTCAATCAAAAAAAGAATGCTACACCTTGGGCCGTGCTCTATGGCCTTTCTATCATTGTGTTGTATATAAGCGCAGGCCTTCCGTTTCTATTTGGATCCAAGGCAGATCCGCAGTTATTCAACGAAATCGCCAGTCACCCGGCGGTCAATTTCTTACTGTTTATCGTACTGTTGCTTTTTGCGCTTTCGTTTATTTTTTGCTTCGAATTAAATCTACCCTCGAGCTGGATTCGTATCACAGATCAAAAAAGTGAACGAACGAAAGGATTTGTTTCAGTCCTTTTTATGGCCTTGACTTTAGTTTTAGCCTCGTTTTCTTGTACAGGTCCCATCTTAGGTGGAGTCTTGGGTGCCCTTGCGACCCAAACAGAGGCAGGCACTTTTGGGGTTTCATTACTTGTGATATTAGGTGCTTTTGGAGTAGCACTAGCCCTTCCGTTTACGCTTCTTGCCATTTTCCCTAATGCCTTATCAAGATTGCCAAAAAGTGGGGAATGGATGAATTCAGTGAAGTTTGTTTTGGGGGTTCTTGAACTCGTCTTAGCGTTCAAATTCTTATCGAATACAGATTTGGTCGCGGGTTGGTCATTCTTTAAGTACGAGATAATCGTTGGCATTTGGTTTATTATTGGTGTAAGTGCTACCCTATATCTACTTGTTAAACTTTGGAATGACACCACAAATCGAATAGTTGGCGTACTAATTCTGATGCCTGTACTTTGGCTTGCAGTTGTTAGCGGGCTTGCGTTGAAGGATCCTTTAAAAGGCGGTGTTATTAACACCTTTGCACCTCCTTTATATTATACTTTGAATGCCGAAGAAACGCCTTGTCCTCTGGGTCTTGAATGTTCTTTAAATTTTGAAGAAGGCCTGCAACGAGCTCAAGCTGAAAACAAGCCTATTTTCATTGACTTTACTGGGTATTCTTGCGTCAATTGCCGGAGAATGGAGGCTGAGGTTTGGAGCGACCCGCGGATCTATTCCTACCTAAAAGAAGACGTTATTCTCGTTAGTTTGTACGTTGACGATAGAACTGAATTAGCTTCTTCTTTAAGAGGTAAATACCAATTGCCCGATGGCCGCATTAAATCGATACGTACCATTGGTCAGTATTGGTCTTTGTTTCAAGCGGTAAACTTTAAGTCTATTTCACAGCCTTTTTATGTGCTATTGAATCATGACCTAACGCTAATCCAAGAACCTATTCAATTCAGTTCACGAAGCGCCTTTTTGGCTTGGATGGAGCGCGCTTTGCAAGAATAGCACAATTCCTTATCACTGTTTGAGAGTTGCGGTAAACCCTCTGTTCTTTGAGGGATGGTTTATGCGCAAAAGACATTCGTTCAAAAAGGAATCGATGTAGAAATAAGCACGATCTCTCTTACCTTACAAAAAGGATATGGTGTGCGCAGTTCAGGTATTCCCTTGGCACTGGTTAAGGATCAGTGTGATCGCGCCAAAATAGTATTGGATCAAATAGGCCTTCGCCTCAAGGGAGTTAGGTATATATTTCAAGCCTCAATTTCTGCAAATACCACTTCTTATGTTGCCTCTGAGATGGCTGTTGTTGCTCTTTTAGTTGACGGTTTAAAGGGACGATTACAAAACGATATTCGTGATGATATTTATGTTGGCAGCTTTGACCTTAATGGCAGGGCACTTGCGCTGGAGTATCCAGAGAAATATTATGTGGCTGCTTTGAAGAGGGGGGCTAAGCATCTTATTTTGCCAGAGACAAATATCAAACAACTCCCTAGATCCAATGAGGTCATCCTAGTTGGAATCCGCACACTTTTAGATCTATTGCAATTTTTGGAAACGCGAAGTGTTCGCCCTGTAGAGGATAAACCGGTTGAGCTTTCTTGCGATCAAGAAATAACACCCTTCTTCTCTCAACCTACGGCGGCTAGAGCCTTAGATTTAGCGATTATCGGAAGACATCATTTACTCATATTTGGAAGACCAGGTATAGGTAAAACTTCAATCATACAGCACTACATGAAGGTTTTACCTGCCTTGAATAAAGTACAGAAGAAGAGTTTGTGGCCTATAGAGGTAAAGAGAAACAAACCGCTATCGGAATGTATTCCGGTCGTGTATATTCATCCTAAAATGAGTGTAAACGAAATTTATGGGGGAGGACGACAGGCGTTCCCTGGAGCCATCTCTTTAGCGCACCACGGTATCGTCGTAGCCGATGAATTGGATCATTTTTCTAAGCTTAAACTTGAGACGCTGAAAATGGGGCTTGAGGAGGGCGAAGCTGTATTAGACAAGAATCAAAATACGGCACGCTATCCTGCAGCATTTACTTTGATCGGGAGTTGTAATGAAGACCTCCGAGAATTAAGTGTAACGCAATTTTCATCCTCTTTCTTAGATCGCATTGACCTCATTGTTCAGCTCCATAAGCCTAATTTGGATGAGGAGCTATGCTTTTTTGATCCGAAAGAAGTTCGATACAGACTCGACCAAGCCATTGGCTATAGGGATGAGATGAAAGCGAAGTATTCATTTGAGTCACCTATAGCCACTTACCGCAACCTACCTATTTCAAAAGATGGTAAGTCGTTTATTCAAAAGGTCATAGGTTCTGATAAAGGTTCTGTGCGAAGCCTTAATCGTTGGATTCAAACTTCTTTTTCAATGATGTTTCTAGATCAGAATACTCACCTTACAGAAGAACAGTTGGCGGAAGCCTTGAGCTTCAAAAGACTTCACTAACTGATATAACTCCAGAGTAATTTTCCCCTTAAGAGCATTTGTAGGGTAGATCTGATGCAGTGATGTTCTTGAAGCTCTAAGCTTGCATCCTTTTCTAAAAGGCCTTGCACAAGGGCTCGAATAGTTCCCATCAAAGCGACATCATCGACGAGATCAGCAAATTTTAACTGAAGTGTACCACTTTGCTGTGTTCCCATTAGATCTCCTGGACCTCTTAGTTTCAAATCAATTTCTGAAAGATCAAATCCACTGCTGTATTTTACCATGCTCTCAATGCGCGTTTTTGCATCTTCTGACAATTTATCTTTGGTCATAAGTATACAGTACGACTGATGTGCTCCTCTACCGACACGCCCTCTAAGCTGATGCAGTTGAGCCAAACCAAAGCGCTCTGCACTCTCGATAATCATAACCGTAGCGTTAGGTACGTTTACTCCAACTTCAATAACTGTAGTGGCTACCATGATTTGAGTGGTTCCTTTCTCAAATTGATTCATCTCATACTGCTTTGCCTCTGCACTCATTTGACCGTGCAAGATAGATAAGGCATATTCAGGGCTTGGAAATTCGCGGCAAAGACTCTCATATCCATCCATTAAGTCTTTATAATCTAAGGCAGCGGATTCTTGAATGAGCGGATATACTATGTATATCTGCCGACCGAGCTTAATTTGTTCGCGAATGAATGCGAATACCTTTAACCTTGAACGATCTGTTCTGTGAGAAGTAATAATGGGGGATCTTCCGGGTGGTAATTCATCAATGATTGAAATATCAAGGTCTCCATAGGTGCTCATCGCCAACGTTCTGGGAATGGGGGTGGCCGTCATTACCAGAATATGAGGGGGCACTTCAGCTTTTTTCCACAACTTCGAGCGCTGGGCAACTCCAAAGCGATGTTGTTCATCAATAATTGCCAATCCTAAGTTTTTAAAGATCACCGTATCTTCAAAAACGGCGTGTGTACCGATCAAAATTTGCAGTTCTCCAGAACGGAGCTCTTCGTGCAAAATACTGCGCTCCTTTTTAGAGGTCGAACCGGTTAGGAGTTTAACAGCGATATTTAAGGAAGTTAGTTTTGAGGCTATATCGTGGTAGTGCTGTTGGGCTAAAATCTCTGTTGGAGCAACAATACAGGCCTGAGAACCATTGCCAATTGCAATGAGACAAGTCATAAGGGCAACCATGGTCTTTCCAGACCCTACATCTCCTTGAAGCAGACGATTCATCTGAAGTCCTGAACCCATATCGTTTCGAATTTCCCGTAAAACACGCTTTTGAGCTTCAGTTAATTCAAAGGGTAAATGAGATTCGTAATAAGCTAAGAATGGGGTACCTACGGCCTCAAATCGTTGACCTTTGATTGCCGTTTTCTGTTTAATTTTTTGGTAAAGCAAACCCATTTGCATGAAGAATAATTCCTCAAACTTTAAACGGTCTAAAGCCCTTTGTGTCTCTTTCATCTCGGTAGGTGCATGAAGATGTATCAAAGCCGAGGTTTTATCGATAAGCCTTTGCTCTCTTAGGATATAAGCCGGTAGGGTCTCGTAAAGTGCAAAGTCAATGGATTTTACAATCGGTTGAAGAATAGAGCGGATTAGACGCTGCGTAATTCCTGCCTTTTGGAGTTTATCAGAAATGGGATAGAGGGGCTCGATATGGCCTTTAAAGTCTTGCTCTGATTGAATTGAAATTTGACTCATCTCAGGGTGAGCCATGCTAAAATGATCTTGAAATCGAGAAACTTTACCATAAACCTTATAGTGTAGGCCTTCTTTTAGCTGTTTCTCGATATACTGATACCCCTTGAACCACACCAATTCAAGCCGATGATGGTTATCTATTAATTCTGCAGACAGTCGATAGCCCTTTGCCTGTTTGACAAGTTTTATGTTTTGTAGAACTCCTTGAGTTTGTACGATGCTATTTTCAAGCGTAATGGACGAGATTGGCGTTAATGCTCTTTTATCGATATACCGATTCGGTATAAAGAACAGGAGTTCATAAACAGTCCGGATACTTAGTTCTCTTTCTATGATCATAGCGCGCTTTGGTCCAAGCCCTTTGACAGCAGCTATGGGAGACGCTAAGATTGAAGAGGCTTGCATACGCACAAACTTATCTAAATTAGAGCGTTGAAAGAAATAATCCATTTGAATGCGAGCGATAGTAATTTCCGGGGGTGGTAGTAAAGGGGCTTTTGCCGGAGGAGTAGCCCAATATCTTATCGAAGAACGACAAAGAGATTACGATCTTTTTGTTGGCACCTCAACAGGTAGCTTACTTCTCATTCATTTGGCCTTAGGTAAAATAGCGAAGTTGCATTCGGTATACAAAGAAGTGGACAGCTCTCAGATATTCAATCTCAATCCTTTTTACACTAGAAAAAAAGAAGGAGCCGTTCAACTAGAGATGAATCACTTTAATGTCTTGCGTAGCTTTTTACGCGGAAATAAAACCTTCGGAGAAAGCAAGAATCTGAGAGCATTTCTAGAAAGACATATAACCGCCTTCGAATTTGAATCGGTTAAGAAAAGCAACAAAGATGTTATTGTTACGGTATCTAATTTGAGTAAGAACGGGGTAGAATATAAATCGATTAGGGATTACAATTACGAGGACTTTCTAGATTGGATTTGGATATCGGCCAATTACATTCCTTTTATGTCGTTGGTGTCAAAAAACGGGTATGAGTATGCAGACGGTGGATTAGGGAGTATTGTTTCAGTAGATCGAGCTATTGAAGCCGGAGCAAAAGAAATCGATATCATTGTTTTAAGGCAAGAGAAAAAACAAGCACATCGCTTGCCTACTTCTAACGCCTTTGATTTAATGCTGAGTATGTTTGGCTTTTCACTCGACCAGATCGAAGAGCACAATATTTCTCTAGGTGAACTGCGGGCAAAATCAAAAGGAGTGAAGTTGAATTTTATCTATACACCAACACTACTCACCCAAAACCCATTACTTTTTGATCAAAAAAGAATGATTAGATGGTGGCAGAGAGGGTATTTGCATGCAAAGCAGCACTATACCCCTTAGCTATTGTATCATTGCTCTAACTTCTTTGTAAAAGCTGCTATGATTTGGAGCTAATCTCAGGTATAAGGTGTCAGCAAGTGTGCGAGAGAAGCTAAAGCGCTCAATCGGTTGATTCAACGTTTCTGTAAACGTCTTAAATAGGGCTTCTTTAAACGCGCTATTAGCAGTATTGTGGATGATTTCGAGCTGATAAAAAGGATGAAGGTTAAGCACAGAATCAATACTTTGAATACGCTTATCTGTATGCAACGAATCTAATACAATTTGTGCGTTTTGAGTTAAAGGGAAACGCACTCCTCCTGGTTCTAGTACCATTCCTTTGGCCTTTGAAACGAAGGGTCTAAGCTTTTTCAACGTTTCAATGAGAATAGAATCGTGTCTTGTCAATGCACTCTTCAAAAATTGGTTTTGTTTCTCTAAGGAGCGCATGCTTTCAATCTGATCACCAATATTCATAATGTTGGTCACTGACTGGTTGGCGAATTTGCTCAATCGCTCCATTAGTGCCTTATTGGTAGTCTTTAAATTGTCTGATTCAAATTTGTAGGTTTCGTTAATGGCTTCTAGCCTTGATATCTGCTGTTGAAGATCTCGAATAGTCGATTCATTACGCTCTACTAATGCGTTTAAGGCGCGATTGTCTTCGAGTAAATCTGCTTTCTTTTGTGCGCTTACAAAAGGGATAACGAGCAAACCGATTACGAATAGTGAAATCCTTCTCATTTAATTAGTGGCATTTAAATAATCAAAGGTCATTTGACTTAAGACTTTTACCCCGTAAATCATTCCAGACTCATCTATTTTAAAATCTGGAGTGTGGTGTGGATAGGGGGTCTGGTTCCCGGGCGTCATGCCACCTAAAAAGAAAAAGAACCCCGGTACGTCACGCACAAAATAAGAGAAATCTTCTGCTCCTGTGGTGGCTTTGGTAAGCTTTACATTCTCTTTTCCTAATACCTTCTCTACGCTCGGAAGCATCTGAGCTACAAGATCGGCATCGTTATAGGTGATATCTGTCATTTCAGTGATTTCTACTTCTGCTGTCCCACCAAAAGCCTTAGCTATTTGTGGAACCATTTCATGCATCCGTTCTTCGATCAAATCTCTCATGTCGTAGTCTAGCGTTCGAATGGTGCCAATGATCTCTGCAGATTCTGGAATAATATTGAATCGCAATCCTGCCTTAATTTTTCCTACGCTAATAACCGCTGCTTCTTTGAGAAGATTAGATTCTCGACTGATAAGTGACTGTAAACCATCAATGATTTGTGAACTAATGTAAATGGGATCTACCCCAGACCATGGTTGAGAACCGTGCGTTTGTTTGCCGTTAACCTTGATCACAAAACGTTGTGCAGACGCCATAAGTCCACCTGTTTTATAACGAATGGTACCTACAGGAGTCTCTGAATTGATATGCAGACCAAATACGGCATCTACTTTTGGATTTTCAAGAACACCTTCTTTTACCATGAGTAATGCACCTCCTTCTTCACCCGGCGGAGGTCCTTCTTCGGCGGGTTGGAAAATGAATTTTACGGTACCCTTTAATTGGTCTTTCTGCTTCGAAAGAATTTCTGCAACCCCCATGAGTATCGCAGTGTGTGTGTCGTGTCCGCAGGCATGCATAACACCAGTTTCTTCACCTAAAAACTGTGCTCTCACCATGGATTTAAAGGGCAAATCATTTCTTTCAGTGACAGGCAAGGCATCGATATCAGCGCGTAGCGCAATAACCGGACCCGGTTGATTTCCCTGAAGAAGTCCAACAACACCATGGTGTGCAACTCCTGTTGTAACTTCTATACCTAAATCCCTTAGGTGCTTAGCAATTTTCTTTGCAGTTTCAACTTCTCTATTACTGAGTTCAGGATGCTGGTGAAAATCTCGTCGCCACGCGATTACTTTTTTCTCAATGGCATTAAACTCCTGATCTGAAAGATTTTGACCGTATGTCACCGAGAGTGTGAAGAATAAAATTGAACTGCAAATAGCTCCTGTGATGAAACGCATGATAGAAGATTAAAAACTTGTTACTAAATATATAAAGAAGTAAGGGCACGACCTTGGCAAATTCAATAATTTCACTGTGCGAAAGAGAAAGGAGTATGAAGTTTTTAGACGCTTTAAATGAGGCCCAGAGAAATGCAGCGTTGCATAAAGACGGCCCTTCAATGGTGATTGCTGGCGCTGGATCAGGAAAGACGCGAGTGCTGACCTATCGCATTGCTCATTTAATTGAAAATGGAGTAGATTCCTTTTCCATTTTAGCCCTAACATTCACCAACAAGGCTGCGCGTGAAATGAAAGCGAGAATTGGTGCTTTGGTAGGTGAGTCTGAGGCTAAAAACCTTTGGATGGGAACCTTTCACTCCGTTTTTGCTAGGCTTCTAAGATCCGATGGACATCATCTTGGCTTTCCAAGTAACTTTAGCATATACGACACCCAAGATTCACAGCGCCTTATCAACTCCATTATTAAAGAAATGGGACTTGATAAGGATGTCTACAAATACAAACAAATTCAGCAGCGCATTTCATCGTACAAAAACAATCTAATTACGGTGAAGGCTTATTTTCAAAATCCTGAACTTCAAGAGGCTGACGCCATTGCCCGACGCCCCAGGCTAGGAGATATTTATAAAGAGTATGTCGATCGCTGTTTTCGTGCTGGAGCGATGGATTTTGACGACCTATTACTTCGCACCAATGAACTCCTCAATCGTTTTCCTGAGGTCCTATTGAAATACCAAGAAAGATTCAAATACATACTTGTAGACGAGTATCAGGATACCAATCATTCGCAATATTTAATTGTAAGGGCCTTGTCAGATCGCTACCAAAACATTTGTGTAGTGGGTGATGATGCTCAGAGCATTTATTCATTCAGAGGCGCGAATCTTGATAATATGTTGAATTTTCAGCGCGATTACGAAGGAGTAGAGGTATATAGGCTTGAACAAAATTACCGTTCAACCTCTACTATCGTAAACGCCGCAAATTCGGTGATTGCGAACAATAGGGACCAATTGAAGAAAAACGTTTGGACCTCAAACGAGCTTGGGAATAAAATTGTGGTACATAGAAGTCCTACTGATGCAGATGAGGGACGGTATGTAGCAAGTACCATTTTTGAAACAAAGATGAACACACAGTGTTCAAACGGTGATTTTGCCATCCTATATCGCACTAATTCCCAGTCTCGAGCGATTGAAGATGCGTTGAGAAAACGAGATATTCCTTATAGAATTTACGGAGGACTTTCGTTTTACCAACGCAAAGAGATAAAGGACGTACTTGCTTATTTACGTTTGGTGGTCAATCCAAAGGATGAAGAAGCCTTTATGAGAGTAGTTAATTTTCCTGCCCGAGGAATCGGACAAACCACTCTTGAAAAACTTTCAGTCGCTGCAAGGGCTCACGGAAAATCAATTTTCGAGTTCGCGGAGGATCAAAATCAACTAAAATCAGCTGCTATTACTTCTTCAATTCGTTCTAAATTGGAGCAGTTCTGTATAATGGTAAGGAGCTTTCAGATTTTCAGTAACGACCACAATGCCTTTGAAACTGCTGATCATATTGCCCGAAAAACAGGGCTAATTCAAGAATTCAAAAAGGACGGTACCCCAGAAGGTGTCACCCGCCTTGAAAACATTGAAGAATTACTTAATGGTATTCAAGATTTTGTAGAAGGGCAGAAAGAAATTGACGGTGCAACAGGATCTATTCATGAGTTCTTAGAGGACGTAGCCCTTGCTACTGACCTTGACAATGCTACTGAAAATGATGATCGGGTGGCGCTAATGACTATCCACCTAGCAAAGGGGTTAGAATTTAAGACTGTCTTTGTAGTGGGTATGGAAGAAGACTTGTTTCCCTCAGCTATGAGTATGAATACCCGTTCTGAATTGGAAGAAGAGAGGCGCCTATTTTATGTGGCCTTAACTAGGGCAGAGGAGCAAGCTTATCTTACTTACACCATTAATAGATATCGATGGGGTAAACTCATTGATGCAGAACCCAGTCGATTTATTACAGAAATAGACGACCAATATGTTGATAATCAGGCTATAGATTTTGGTGGTGCTGTTCGACGATTTTTAGACCCATCACTCTTTGGAGAAGTGGACCACAGCAAATTACGTACCGTTAAGCCCAAAGGCAGTATGCCAGAGGAACGCAAAAAACCAACAGAAGATCAGCTCAGACGATTGAGAAAATTAAAGCCACAGTCTTCGAGTACAACAACATCGACCACTCAATACGATGATCTTGGAGTGGGTTCAAAGGTGAATCACGAACGTTTTGGGTATGGTGTGGTGAAGGCAATAGAAGGGTTGGGGCCAGAGCGTAAAGCTGAAATAGAGTTTGATTCGGGTGGGGTTAAAAAATTATTGCTACGCTTTGCAAAACTTAACGTACTCTCATAAAAAAACCCTCCACTATCGGAGGGTTTTATTCTTAAAGCAGCAGCTATCCCGATTAATTGATAGCAGGGTCTTTCATACCGTCTTCAATCATTGAGTAGAACTGATCAAGTTTTGGTAAGACAACAATTCTAGTTCTTCTGTTACGGGCACGATTCGCAGCTGAATTATTTTCAACTAGAGGAGCATAATAACTTCTCCCTGCAGCTGTCATACGTTTTGGGTCTACCTTAAACTCGTTTTGTAAAAGGCGAACAATTGCGGTCGCACGTTTTACCGATAAGTCCCAGTTGTCTTTAATTTCTGCATTTGTTTTGTAAGGAACATTATCTGTGTGTCCTTCCACCATAAATTCAAAATCAGGCTTCGCGTTCACTACAGTAGCTACTTTTCCTAAAACACGTTTTGCTTCAGCTGATACGCTGTAGCTTCCGCTTTGGAATAAGAGTTTATCGGCGATTGAAACGAAAACCACACCTTTTTCTACGTTGATTTCAATGTCTTGATCGTTTAAGTTTCCGAGTGCGCCTTTAAGGCTAGCAACTAAGGCAAGGTTTACAGAGTCTCTTCGAGTAATAGCGCTTTGAAGCTTGTTAATGGTTAGTTCTTTCTCTTTTAGGCTCTCGAGAGTTTTTTCAAGATTTTCAGCACCTTTAGAAGTAAGGGTGGTGAAATTATCCATGTTATTGATCAAATCTTGGTTGTTTGATCTTAAGAAACTGTTCTGTTCTGAAAGCGCTTTTACCTGAGCTTCATACTTTCCTATTTCAGAAGCATAATCGTTCATGGTTCTTTTAGTAGAAGCCAATTCAGCTTTTGTACTTTCTAAATCTTTGTTTACGGTATTGAATCGTTTTGACGATACACAAGACCCTAAGGTGAGTGCAGCAATTGCAACAGTTAAAACTTTTAATTTCATGAGAATAAATTTTTCACCCTTAAAAGTAGCAAATACTTTGCCAAACACAGAATACCTCTCTAGTATTTTGAAATCTTTTTGCGATTTAAGATAAAGTGTTGAATAACAATAGATAAAGGTTTTCGGGTTCGAAACTTGGGTTGAATTCTACGTCTTTGCTTTACGAGGCGGGGTATGGCAAAATAAAAACTGAAATGAGCTTTTATAATAGCGAGGGTGTGTTTGGGTTTGCCTTGAAGTATAAAGACCATCCCAGCGACTCCGTCTAATAGTAGTCTATTGAATACGATGAAAGGGATCTCAACAGCTAGGAGGTTCTTCATTAAGGTAAAGAGTGAGTTTCTGAAATTGAGATAGGTTTTAAAGGGATTGTGGTTGGTTAAGGTAGATCCACCCAAATGATAGACAGTGCTTTTTGAGGTGTAAAGAAGCTTCAAACCTTGATGATGAAGTCTCCAACACAAGTCGATCTCTTCTTGATGTGCAAAATAGGTGGTGTCGAAGCCTCCTGCCTCTTCAAAGGCTGAGCGTTTTATAAACATACATGCTCCTGTAGTCCAAAACACTTCGATTTCATCATCATATTGCCCATTGTCTTCCTCAATGTGTTGAAAGAGTCTACCGCGGCAAAAAGGATAACCTAAATAATCCAAAAATCCACCTGCAGCACCGGCATACTCAAAATGGTCTGGTTGCCTTTCACTTTTAATTTTCGGCTGTACAGCGACGATATCGACACTCGTCTTAAGAATCTCCAGAGGCCGTAGTATATAATTTTCGGTAACACGTACATCTGAATTGAGCAAACACCAATAGGGTTCGCTAACCTTCTTGAGACCCTCATTATACCCTCCGGCAAATCCGTAATTTTTAGCTAAAGAAATGACCGTCAATTGGTCTTTGTACTGCGTTTTTAGAAAGTCGACAGAATCGTCTTCAGAATTGTTGTCGATAATATAAACAGAAGCCCCATTTGAATGGGAAATGACAGAGGGGAGAAATTCTTCCAATAACGTTCTTCCGTTGTAATTCAATATGACTACTGCTATTTCTTTCATTTGGCTATCCTAGGCTTGGGGCAGTGTTGATCTGTCGGTATTCTAGTTTTTGTGCGTCCCATTCAAAATAAAAGTGTTGCATGCCATTGGTTAGTGCTAAATATCGCGATTTTAATTCGTAGGCATAGCGCAAAAGCTGAGCTACTGCATTATCATTTATGGCGATTTCGCTAGCCTTACACTCAACGATTAATGAAATGGAACGGTCACTATTGACAACAGCAATATCGAAGCGAGAGGCCTTCATAGCGGTCATGACCTTCTTTTCTAATAAAATGGATTGGGGTCTCACACCACAATAGGAGATCAAATAGTGAACAAAGTGCTGCCGAACCCATTCTTCTGAAGTTAATGGGAGGTATTTTTTTCGGATATTATCCCAGATGAGCGTTCGGTTTTCGGTATTTTTAACCTTAAACCGAGCCGAAGGTAAATTCAAAATGGCGAGTTCCATAAGGCGATCAAAAGTACCATTTTCCTATGCTATTTGAGCAACTAAAAAGACATCTAGAAGCGAAGACTTTCGCCCCTTGCTATCTGATATACGGTGATGAGTCTTTTTTCATAGAAGAAATCGGTCAATGGTTTGAAGAAAGTGTTATCCCTAAAGATTTAAGGGATTTTAACCAAACGGTTCTGTATGGTTCAGACACCACTATGAGTGAAGTCGTCGAGCGCGCGAGGCAGTTGCCAATGATGCATGAAAATACAGTGGTTCTAGTACGTCAAGCTCAATCTCTCTTACGTCAAATTGGAGATTTAGAGACGTATTTAGAGCATCCCAATCCTCAATGCGTACTGGTATTCTTACTACACAGTGGATCTATAGACAAGCGTAAGAAAGTAGTTAAGCAGGTTGACAAGCTTCAGGGGCTGTATGAATGCAAGCCCCTTTATGAAAATGAACTTCCGGCCTGGCTAGACGCTCATTTATCACAGCGTAATCTAACGATGGAGGTTGAGGCGAAACAGTTGTTGCTTTCTTTCATTGGTACAAATCTTAGGCGGATTAAAAGCGAAATTGATAAAATTCAACTTGCAATTCCTGAACTTACTACCATAAGACTAGCGCATATTGAAAAGCATGTGGGGGTTCACAGAAATTACAATGTTTTTGAGATGCAAAAAGCACTTAGCTCAGGTCAGCTTCAAAAGGCAATTGGTATTTTGAATTATTTCTCAGACAATGCCAAGGATTACCCTATTCAAATGACCCTACCGGTGCTTTCGTCTTTCTTCTCAAAAGTGTTTAAATATCATGCACTTTCGAACAAAGCTGAAGCAGCCAAAGCCCTTGGGGTTTCGCCTTACTTTATCAAAGATTATCAAAATGCTGCTCGCATTTATTCTATGAAACGTTTAACCCGAATCTTGGGTTCGTTAAAACAAATCGATTTGGCTTCGAAAGGAGTGGGGCATGTAAATTCGCCAAACAGCACTGCGCAACTCTATCAAGATTTGAGTCTGGTGTTGCGGCCTTAGAATAGTTTATCAAACCTAGACGGATTCGACTCATACATGAGTGTATAGAGTTTTTCAAAAATCTCATCAGCATTAGGTTTAGAAAAATAATCACCGTCAGATCCGTATGCTGGTCTATGCTCTTTTGCACTAATCGTTATCGGTTTGCTATCTAAAAATCTATAACCTTCTTGGTGTTCAAGA
This sequence comes from Flavobacteriaceae bacterium, assembly GCA_023264015.1. GTDB lineage: Bacteria > Bacteroidota > Bacteroidia > Flavobacteriales > Flavobacteriaceae > UBA3478. Next base: position 73,560 of record JALQTJ010000001.1, read on the forward strand.
ATCTGTTGCAGTAAGAAGGCCGAATAACCTCCAGGAACATCTTCATCTACGATAGCAAGTCGGTTTGTTTTCTTTAGACTTTCAACACAAACCTTACTTTGATCAAAAGGCCAAAGGGTTTGGACATCAATAAGCTCAATAGATATCCCGTATTTTTCAAGCTGTTGGATGACCTCTTGAACAATCCTCAAGGTTGAACCGTAACTTACCACCGTCATATCCGTTCCGTTTGATAGCACTTCAACTTCACCAATAGGAACGGTGAATTCACCAAGATTATTAGGTAATTTCTCTTTTAGTCGGTAGGCGTTTAAGGGTTCAATGATCAATCCAGGTTCGTTAGCGCTTAGGAGTGCATTGTACATCCCAGCAGCCTGTGTCATATTTCGGGGAGAAAGAATGTGGATTCCTCTCAACAAATGCACCAAACCTCCCATGGGTGAACCTGAATGCCAAATTCCTTCTAAGCGATGTCCACGTGTTCTGATGATCAGGGGTGCAATTTGTTGTCCAACAGAACGATACCTCAAGGTAGCCAGATCATCAGTAAGTATATTCAACGCATAGAAGATATAATCTAGGTACTGTATTTCAGCTATAGGGCGCAAACCCCGCATCGCCAAACCTATGCCTTGACCAATGATGGTTGCTTCGCGAATACTTGTGTCAAAAACACGTTCGATTCCAAAAATTTCTTGGAGTCCTTCTAACGCTTTATTCACGCCTCCAATTAGCCCTGAATCCTCTCCGAAAATGAGCACACGAGAATCGCGATGCATTATAGCTTTAAAATTTTCGAGTAAGATCTGTCGGCCATCAACCGATACTGCATCTTGATTATAGGTCGCTTTAAGCGGATTAACCTTTGTGAGTGCCTTGGGTGTTTGATCTATCAATTCAGAGCTATAGTGACCCTGTTCCACTTCTTGAATAGAGTCAATCAATGCAGTCAGAGCATGCTTTGCAGTAGCACTTAATTGTGATCCTTGCTTAATGAGGAGCCCTTTGGCTAGCGATAGAACATCGCGTTTTAAAACTAATTTTTTAACCTTCAAGGCTTTAAGACCATCAGATAAATGTAGTTCTAAAGGAATGTTATTTTTTTCAATGGTCTGAACCAATGCATCCCGGTAGTGCAAGGCGGGCTGCTGAAACTCGGCAAAAGCGGTTTTTTTGGCTTCAGCTACGGTTGTTTCGATTTCACCTTCTAACTGCTCGATAGCTTGTTTGTCTGAAAAGCCTTTTTCTATGATCCATTCTTTGAAGCGTTTGAGGCAATCGTTTTCGCGCTCCCATTCCAGTCTTTCTTCGCTTTTGTAGCGCTCATGAGAGCCAGATGTGCTGTGCCCTTGGGGTTGGGTTAATTCAACAACGTGAACAAGTACGGGAACATGTTGCTCACGACACAATAATTCGGCCTTTTGATAGGTTTCAATAAGTGCTGCATAATCCCATCCTTTTACTTCAATAATCTCAAGCCCTCTGTGCTTTTCGTTTCTTTTAAACCCTTTGAGAGCTTTGGAAATACTTTGTTTTACCGTATGGTACTCAGGACCCACCGAAATTCCGTATTCATCGTCCCATACGCTCATTAACAGAGGAACTTGCATTACAGCGGCCGCATTCATGGCTTCAAAGAAGACGCCTTCAGAGGTAGAGGCGTTTCCGATCGTTCCCCATGCAATTTCGTTTCCATTTGCTGAAAAGAGTGAGGCGTCTACGGTCTTTGATTGTGAACGATAAAACGATGAGGCTTGAGCAAGCCCAAGTAAACGTGGCATTTGACCAGCTGTTGATGATACATCAGAGGTAGAGTTGAACTGCTTTGTTTGATCTAGCCAACCGTTTTGATCACTCCACATAGGGCTTGAAAAGTGCCCCGTCATTTGACGTCCACCATGCATGGGTTCATGCGATAGATCAGTAGTGCCAAAAAGGGTGTGAAAGAAAGATACAGGATTGAGTAATCCTTGCGCAAGATGAAAAGTTTGATCTCTGTAATAACCACTGCGATAGTCTCCTTTTTTGAAAAACTTACTCATGGCAATTTGAGGAAGCTCTTTTCCATCACCGAAAATCCCAAACTTTGCCCTTCCGAGTAACACCTCTTTCCGCCCTAGTAGGCTACATATACGGCTAGTATATGCAGTCTTGTAGTCGTTTAGAATTTCGTCTCGAAATTCTTGAAATGTCATCTCGCTGTTTCCCATAAGATCGCGTAGATTGCGCCTGGCAAAAATACACAATTATAGGGCTTAGAATAGAGAGCGTGTGAACAATCTGCTTATAGTCTCAATTTCAAGACTTAAGACGAATCTAATCTTTGAACTATAGTCTTCGTTAAAGGTTTCAAACCCCGTGTGGTTATGAACTGGAAAGTATATTTCCAAGTAATCAGGAACAAGATTCAATCGCAGTCCAGACCCGTATAAATAGCGAGCTTTTTCATCCCTATTTTTTAGAAATCCTAGCTCTGTATATACTTCAACGAATCTCCATAAGTTGACCGCTAGATTTGAAGCTGCAATAGCCCCATTTGAAAACCCTTGATCTACAGAAGATACAAACCCGCCTTCACCTCGAATAAGCTGTTGTGCAGAGAATCCTTCAGATTCAGATCGACCGATCAGACTGTAGTCGTACAGGTAGTCGTTGGGTCTTCCGATTGAAAAATCAAAATAACCGTTCGATTGCATGTTCTTTAGAAAAACACCTCCGTACAAACGAAAGCTGAGCTGCGTGTTGTTGTCAAAGAGTTTTCGGTATTCGGCAGAAGAAGAGAGTTTAATGAAATCTGTAGTAAGTTGAAAATCTCCTAAAAGACTTCGATAATCGAAAAGGCTTTGTTTTGTCTTTTGATAACGCAGATTGAATACAGCATAATCTGGATTTTCTAAAGGAAGTGCTTCAATAGTGTTCCCATCTATCGTTCGGCTCACCGATCTCAGTCTAGCAAGAAACGATTGGTTCGTTCTAGCAGTGATACCGGACACGTTTTGGTTGATCGTCACATAAGGGGTTACTGTACTGTATCTCGAATTGATGTCAAAATGCTGAGAAAGCCCAAAAATCCCTGCCGAAATACGACTTCTGTTCTTGTCATTAGCCCAGAAATTACTAGAAAACCTGAAAGCTCCAATAAGGGCCTTTTCTTTTCTAGAGTAATAAGGGGATAGTTCGTATTCAAAGGGCTTTGAAACGAGTGAATTGTTAGAAAGTTGTGCCCCTAAGGATAAACCGTCATAAATGTTGAACAGAACCTGAGGTGTTACGAATAACTGACTGTATTTAAGGTCGTCAAGATCGGTGATGGGTAAAATCTTTACAGGTTTCTTTAGAAGTCCACCTCGAGGGTTATAGGTGTTATTAATAGTAGTGAACTCTGGTGTTTCTAGTTCAGGATTCGCAATGTATCGCGCCCTCTTTTGGGTACCGAACGAAACCCATGTTTCATGCGTCTGATTTGAAATCCATTTTGACGCGACCTCTTCATCTCCAACGTACTGGGATATCTTAACCGGTAAAGGGTAGGCACCGTTGTAGTGAAGGAGTATGGAATCTTTATTTTTAGATCTTTTAAAATCAGTGAATTTAAAATCAATACGTTGACGGTTTTGTAATAAGCGCTCGGATACTACCGGTACAGTTGATTGAGGATTGAAAAACCACTTCAAATCAAAACCTGACACCCCGTGTTTAAGAACAGATGCACGCTGAAAATCTATAAGCGCATCACTACTTTCTGGTGATGATTGTGGATCAAAACTCATGTGAAAGAGTTGCGCGGCACGGACCGGATTAGCAATACTGTAATTGAAATTTAGAAGTTCTGGGGTTGCTGTTAATAAGGGCTGATCTAGGTTTTTGTTATCGATAAAACGCGCAAGCCATTTAAAATAGTCTTTAAGCTGTATTTCGCCCAAAGTGTATAGATTAAGAGGCCATAGCCTATTGAATTTTCCGATGAGTTTAATCCCCGAGTAATAAGTTTCTATGTAACGTTCAAGAAGGTATTGGACAAAGCCGTCTAAATAAAAATGCTCCTCGTTCATATTGCTGTCAAACCTCAACAATAACTGTTTGCGCAATAAAGTCTTTACCAGTTTTAGCTCTTCTATGAAACCATCAGGGTATGGTGAAAGAAGTGCAGGTATGTCTGCAATTAGAGAAATTGGAGATTCGTTATACTCATTAAAGGTTAGTACCAGATTATCCGTATTTAAACCAGGTAAATAGGCTGTAACAAAATCAATTATGCGATTTAAATGCGGTGCAGGATTAGAAAGTCCTCTTACCAATTCATCATCCACGTGTATAGACCATTCAGAGGTTCTGTAATGAATAAGACTCGTGTCATCATGATCTATCGTGAATAGGGGTGGACTTGCCGTTGTTCCGTGAAAGTCAAAGTAAGTATTAGGGGTTAAGTCACTATGAATGAAGTGGTTGTCTCCTCTATCAAAACGAATAGTGTAATCTACTAAACCCGTTCGCTGATTGATTTTGTTTTGATGATGATACACCCGAGAACTACCATTTTCTAATGGAATGGGAAGGATCAGGTTATTTTTCAAGAGTATAGCGCCTCGATTATCAATACCGTAACCTGTAAACTTTGAGCTGGGAAGCTTGAGAGCATAGTTGAGTTCCAATTGAGTATGGTCTTCTTCAGTACCCTGTATAACAACCCTTAAAATGTCGTAATCAATACGCTCGTAGGTTAGGAGCTTTCCGTTACGCCGAATTTCTAAATCAGCGGTATAGCCCCTTTCGTCTTCACGAGCCCAATGAAAACTGCGATCGAAGCGCTGTTGAAAGGCACGCCCTAATGAAGAATTTTTAGACGAAAAAGCGTGATTCCAATCGTACAGATAGAGCGTATCGTTATGGATGAAATCGGAATTTTTAAAACGTATTATACTTTGTACCTCTACACTTCCTTCAGAATGGTTGGGGTATAAATAAGCTTCTAATGCAGTGTGCTCAAGCTTTTCTTGAGAGAAAAGTAAAGACACGACTCCAAGCAGAGACCACAACAGAAGAAAGTTTCTCATTTAAAAGTTCGGTCTTAGCTCTTTTCCTTTGTAGAATTCTAAAATGGTTTCAACGACCTCGTCAGAGGTATCTACCATTTTAAATAGATCTAGATCTTCTTTAGAAATGGTTTTTTGAGCGAGAAGGGTATTTTGAATCCATTCTAGGAGTCCACTCCAAAACGAAGTCCCAACAAGAATGATAGGAAAATGTTGGATTTTATGTGTCTGAATTAGTGTGAGGGCTTCGAAAAGTTCATCGAGCGTTCCGAATCCTCCTGGCATAACTACAAAGCCCTGAGCATATTTTACGAACATCACCTTTCGGACAAAGAAATAATCGAAGTATATACTCTTGTCAATGTCTATATATTCATTGGGATGTTGTTCAAATGGTAGCTTAATATTTAGCCCTACAGAAATCCCCTTCGCTTCATTGGCTCCTTTATTTGCCGCTTTCATGATACCGGGACCACCGCCTGTGATGATGCCAAATCCTTGTTCTGAAAGCTTTTTGGCGATTTCAGAGGTTAAGGCAAAAGTCTCTGATTGTTCGGGGGTGCGCGCCGAACCGAAAATGGATACACAGGGTCCAATTTTGGCCATACGATCGTATCCTTCTACAAATTCGCCCATTATTTTAAAGAGCGCCCATGAGTCGTTAGACTTGATTTCGTTCCAATCTTTAGTTGAATATGACATTTTATAGGGCTACGGATTTAAACGAATCTAATTCATTTTTTAAGAAAGAAGCGGTTAAGCTTTCTTTAGTCTTACTCATTTCTTCTGGAGTCCCTTTAGCAACAATGCATCCACCTGCTTCTCCACCTTCGGGTCCTACATCTATGATGTGGTCTGCCTGACGTATGACGTCTAAATTGTGTTCAATCACTACGACAGTATTGCCTTTGTTTACTAACCTATTCAGCACCTCTAAAAGAATTCTAACGTCTTCAAAATGAAGTCCCGTAGTAGGTTCATCGAGAATGTAAATCGTTTTCCCTGTATCTCGCTTAGCTAATTCTGTGGCAAGCTTTACGCGCTGTGCTTCACCCCCTGAAAGAGTTGTTGAAGATTGACCTAGGGTAATATAGCCTAACCCTACATCGTCCAATGTTTTCAGTATACGGTGAATTTTAGGTATAGCTTCAAAAAATGCAGCTGCTTCTTCAATAGTCATCTCAAGCACGTCATAAATACTTTTGCCCTTGTATCGGATTTCTAATGTTTCGCGGTTAAATCGCTTTCCACGACAGGTTTCACATTCTACCAAAACATCGGGTAGGAAGTTCATCTCAATAACTTTTTGTCCTCCACCTCCACAGGTCTCACAACGTCCACCCGTTACATTGAAACTAAAGCGTCCGGGTTTGTATCCACGAATAACGGCCTCAGTCGTCTTGGCAAAAAGAGAACGGATTTCTGAGAAAACACCAGTGTATGTGGCTGGATTAGACCTTGGAGTCCTTCCGATTGGTGCTTGGTTGACGTCAATAACCTTATCGCAATGTTGCAATCCTTTTACCTTTAAATAGGGTAGAGGCTTTTGAACACCATTGAAATAGTTATTATTTAAAATGGGGTAAAGCGTTTCGTTAATGAGGGTTGACTTACCGCTACCAGAAACTCCCGTTACCAGCGTTAAGGTCCCTAATGGAATCGTTACGGTTACGTTTTTCAAATTGTTTCCGCTACATCCAGAAAGCTCAATAAATTTTCCGGTTCCTTTTCTGCGCTTAGAAGGAGTGGGGATACTTTTTACATTGTTCAGGTATTGTGCCGTTAGGGTACTCGTAGTCTTCATCTCTGCCGGCGATCCTTGGAACACAATTTCTCCACCATGCCTTCCGGCACCTGGACCAATGTCTATTATATGATCAGCACATTCAATCATGTCGCGATCGTGCTCTACCACCAAAACTGAATTTCCTATATCACGTAACTCCTGTAAAGCACCAATAAGCCTCATGTTGTCCCGCTGATGCAGTCCTATACTCGGTTCGTCAAGAATATAGAGTACATCAACAAGTTGAGAACCTATCTGGGTAGCTAGACGAATCCGCTGAGCTTCGCCCCCAGATAAAGAGCGAGCACTTCTATTTAGGGTGAGATAGCTCAACCCAACCTCGTCTAGAAAACTAAGTCTCATTTTGATTTCTTTGATGACTTCAGCTGCAATAACGGCTTGTTGGGGCTCGAGTCTGCTTTCTATACCGTCAAAGAAAGAACGTAAATCGGCTATAGAACAATTCACCAAATCTGTTATGGTCTTTCCAGTAATTCTAAAAAGCTGAGCTTCAGGCTTCAGCCTTGAACCATTGCACGAGGTGCAATGTGCGTCCTCAAGAAAATCTGAGGCCCATCGCTTTATTGAGGCTGATCCAGAATCGTGATATTGCTGCAATATAAACGTCTCTAAACCGTCAAAATCTATGGCGTATTCTCTTGTAACCCCTAGGGTCTTCGACGGAATGGTAATGCGTTCTTTAATTCCCTTTAAAAGAGCCATTCGAGCTTCTTCTGATAACGATTCAATAGTACTATCCAAGGTGAAGTTATAGAGCTGTCCGATGTGTTCAATTTGGGTAAAAGACCAATTCTTTTTGTAGGTTCCTAAAGGACCAATGCCCCCTTTTCGAATGCTTAGCTTCTTGTCAGGGAACATTTTTTGCTCGTCAATAACCTTAATATGCCCCAGTCCTCTGCATGAAGGACACATTCCTTTAGGAGAGTTAAAAGAAAAGCTATTGGGCTCAGGAACATCCAATGAAACACCAGATTCAGGACACATTAGGGCTGAACTGAAATAGTGAATGTCACCTTCGGCCGTTTCAAGCATAAGTACTTGGTTACCCTTTTTTAACGCAAGCTCTATACTTTGTACTAAACGTTTGTTTTCTTTTCCACTAACACTTATGCGATCAATGACAATTTCAATGTCATGGATCTTGTACCGGTCTAATTTTAAGCCTGGTTGAATAGATTGAATTTCTCCATCTATACGAACCTTGAGAAATCCTTGCTTTAAAATAGTTTCAAATAGTTCTCTGTAGTGTCCTTTACGGGAGCGGATAATAGGAGAGAGCACAGTAACCGTTTGACCGCTAAATTGTTCCAGTATACGCGATACTATTTCTTCGTTTGTATAGCGAACCATACGTTTTCCGGTCGCAGGTGAATAGGCGTCTGCAGCTCGTGCGAATAGCAATCGAAGAAAATCATAAATCTCGGTTATGGTTCCAACCGTAGAACGGGGTGATCTCGAGGTGGTTTTTTGTTCAATTGCAATCACAGGAGAAAGCCCTTCGATAGCATCGACATCTGGTCGCTCAAGATTTCCCAGAAACTGTCTTGCATAAGCAGAGAAGGTTTCTATATATCTGCGTTGCCCCTCTGCATATATGGTGTCAAAAGCTAGTGAAGATTTACCACTACCCGACATACCAGTGAGTACAACAAGTTTTTCTCTTGGGATATTGATGGAAATATCCTTGAGGTTATGGGTTTTAGCATTAGTAATGCGGATTGAAGACAATTCGGAAAATTTGAATCAAAAATACAGCATTACTATTGGAATATTTCCTAATTCATTCGGAATAAATCCGTATATTTCGAGCATGACATCATCAGATTCTGCACAAAGATTTGCCCTTCTACGAAAAGAATTAGGCTTTACCCAGTCTGAATTTGGAACGTATTTAGGGTTGAGTGGCTCAACCGCGGATATAGAGCGCGCGAAAACAAAACTTCCAGGCTATGTAGTGGCTAAACTCTATGAAGAACACAGTATCAACCCTTCATGGCTATTCGGAACAAGTGATAAAATGCGTTTAGGAAGCTCAACGGTTCAGACGCTCCCGAAGGTGATTACAGTCAATTCAGAGCAAAAAGAAAATGTTCTACTCGTAGAAGCAAAGGCTGCGGCAGGGTATCCGCAGAATATTTTAGACAGAAGTTGGTATCAAAAACTACCTGCCTTTGATTTACCGCTAAAAGAGTTTAGAAACGCCACCTATAGAGGCTTTCAGGTAGAGGGAGATAGTATGCTTCCGGCTTTAAACCCAGGGGATTGGGTGTTGGCTAGAGCTGTTGAATCACTAGATACTATTCGACCTTCTAAAATGTACGTAGTGGTGCTTGAAGATAGTGTGATGGTTAAAAAGGTAATTCAATACCCAATGAATAATAGATTGACCTTACAGTCACTCAATCCAAATTACGAGCCTTACGAGGTACATGCCTACCAAATTCAAGAATTATGGGAGGTGAGCAGCAAAATCACCTTTGTGCTTGAGCAGGATCAGAGTCTTCAATTACTCAACGAACTAAAGGATTCAATGCGTGAATTAAAGGAGCGTATGGTACGAACGTCTTAATTAAACGCGTTTAAAATCCTGAGGCGGCCTCATCACCTCTTGAATCAGCCCCAACCTCTATTCCTCTTTTTGGATGGATCTTTAGCGCATTTACTTTGCCTATTATTCTATTGGTCTCCTCAGAAATACGATGGCCTTTAGCCTTAAGTGCCTCAATGGTTTCAGGACTAAATCGATTAGGCTCAAGGATTAAAATGTCTGGCTTCCATTGATGGTGAAAACGTCCGGCATCGACCGATTCTTGCATAGGTCTGTCATATACTGCAGCTCTTAAGAACGTTTGGGCTACTGCCGTTATTATGGTAGAACCTCCTGGTGTTCCAATAACCATAAAGAGTTCATCATCTTTTTCAACAATAGTGGGTGTCATACTACTGAGCATTCGCTTTCCAGGGGCAATTTCATTTGCCTTCGAACCGATGAGGCCAAACATGTTGGGTACGCCAGGTTTAGCACTGAAATCGTCCATTTCATTATTATAAAAGAAACCTAACTCTTCATGAAATAGTTTTGAGCCGTATCCACCATTTAGTGTTGTGGTAACTGATACGGCGTTACCGTAACTGTCAATGATTGAGTAATGTGTTGTTTCATCTGACTCATATAGGGTTTGTGTCTCACCATGGGATACATCCGAAGAAGGTGTAGCTGTGTTCGGCTCAAAGTCAGCCATGCGTTCTTCTAAATATGCTATTGAACTCATTTCTTGAGTCGGAATGGCTACAAAGTCTGGGTCTCCAAGAAAGTGATTGCGGTCAGCATAGGCCCTTCGAAATGACTCGGTTAACAGATGAATATATTCTGGGCTGTCAAGGACAATATCGTCGTTAAAAGGGCGCTCCAACATGCCGAAGATCTGAGCCATGGTGATACCGCCACTACTTGGAGGTGCCATAGAAATAAGGTCATACCCTTTAAAATGGATGAAAACAGGCGTCCTCCATTTTGCCTCGTAGGCTGCTAAATCTTCTACCTCAATAATTCCACCATTTTCTTGAATAAATGAAGCAATCTTCTCTGCAATTTCTCCTTTATAAAACACGTCTCGACCATGATCTCTTAATTTTTCCATGGTGGACGCAAGTTCAGGGTATACAATGGTGTCTCCTGCAACCACACCAGAGAATCGCGATAATACCCGTCCATTTACTGCAGTGAATAACGAATCGTAAAAGGCTAAGCGTCGCGCTTGCTTCTCAGTAACAATAACTCCCTTTTGCGCAAGGTCAATAGCCGGTTGAATCAATCGTTCAAACGGTAACGATGCCAGAGAGTCGTATACTGCAAAAAGCCCGGCTACTGTACCAGGAATCCCCACCGCATTAGCCCCAAGCGTACTTTTGCCACGAATTACCTGCCCGTCTTCATCAAGATAGAAGTCAGCCTCTGCTTTCAGAGGAGCCGTTTCTCTATAATCAAGACTACCAGTAGATCCGTCGGCTTTTCTGTACACCATAAATCCACCTCCAGAAATGTTGCCTGCGAAAGGATATGCGACAGCCAAGGCTAATTCTGTTGCAATCATAGCGTCAAACGCATTACCTCCTTCTTTTAAAATGCTTGCGCCAATTTCAGAGGCCTCTATTCGCGAACTGACAACCGCAGCCTGAGTAAAGTATTCTTGTGAAGAAGGTGGGGTGGTTTGACAGCCTGATAGGATCAAAAGACTCAAACAGATTGAGGTGATACGCATGATTAGCCTTAATTACGGACCTAATTTAATTGAAATGTAGGGTATCTTTGAAGAACACCAAACGATTATGACCTTAATTAAATCTATTTCAGGACTAAGAGGGACGATAGGCGGAACTCCAGGCGATAACCTCACGCCTTTAGATATTGTGAAGTTTACCTCGGCGTTTGCCCGTATGATTCAAATAAAGCAACAAGCTAATGACACACTAAAGGTAGTTGTCGGAAGAGATGCTCGAATATCGGGTGAAACAGTACAAGGTTTAGTAGTGCATACGCTAGTGAGTATGGGAATAGATGTAATCGATTTAGGTTTGTCTACGACACCAACCGTTGAATTCGCTACAGTGAACGAAAAGGCTCAAGGAGGTGTGATTCTAACGGCAAGTCACAATCCTGCCCAATGGAATGCACTTAAGTTATTGAACGAACACGGTGAATTTTTGAGTGCAGCCGATGGCGAAACCTTACTACAAATTGTGCATGATGAAGCCTTCACGTATTGCAGTTATGATAGGTTAGGAACACGTACAACTAAGGCTGATTACATTCAAAAACACATTGAAAAGATAAAAGAACTCGATGCAGTGGATCCCTCCCTCATTCGAACAAAAAAGTTCAAGGTAGTCACGGATAGTGTTCACTCAAGTGGGGGCATATCTGTTCCCGTTTTACTTCGAGATTTAGGGGTAGAGGTGGTGGAGTTGTTTTCTGAGCCACATGGGAAATTCCCTCATGATCCAGAGCCATTAGAACGAAACCTACACGAGTTAATGGCGACGGTAAAGAAAGAAGGGGCAGATTTGGGAATCGCCGTTGATCCAGATGTCGACCGCCTAGCTATCGTAGATGAAAATGGAGCAATGTTTGGTGAAGAATACACTTTGGTGGCATGTGCGGACTACATTTTAAGTAAGACAAAAGGACCCTGCGTTTCAAACCTATCGTCTACACGTGCCCTCAAAGATCTTGCTGCTACGTATGACGTAACCTATCATGCGGCAGCAGTTGGAGAAGTTAATGTAGTTACTAAGATGAAAGAAGTTGGTGCGGTAATCGGAGGAGAAGGAAATGGTGGGGTTATTTATCCAGACAACCATTATGGAAGAGACGCCTTACTTGGAATCGCTCTATTCTTGATGTTGTTAAGCGAGAGAGAGGTTACGGTTTCTAAGCTCCGCGCTTCTTATTCAAGTTATTTTATGACCAAAGAAAAGTTGGTGCTTCAACTTAAGGATCAAGAATTATCACAGGTTTTGGATGAAGTGGCTAAGCGGCATAAAGAACTTTCCCCATCTACTATAGACGGAGTAAAAATAGACTTTGAAGATTCTTGGGTACATCTCAGAAAATCTAACACCGAACCCATTGTAAGGATCTATACCGAAGCTAAAACTCAAAATCAAGCGGATGCCCTTGCTGCAGACTTTAAAAGGTTGATGAGTGACATAAGCGCTGAATTTTAGGAATTCTCTTTTGCTTTTTCATGCTTGAATCTGCGATGCGTCCATAAATAGGTCTCAGGCTGTTCTTTTACACTGGTTTCAACTTTTGACAAGAACATCTTGGTAAGAACATAGGGTTCTAATGTCGCGGGATGCTCTGCTAGTAGCGAAAAATCAGCGTGATAATGAGAGCGTTTTACCTTTTTCAGGTCCATGTAAAAAACGGCCAAATCGAACTCTCGAGCTAACTCTTCTGCTCCTGTGTGAACAGGCACATAACGACCAAAAAAATCCGTCCATAATTTGGTTTTTTTAAGCGTTGGAGACTGATCACTCAAAAAGCCATAGAGGCTAACTTCTTGATTTTTATGATGCTCTGCAATTGTTTTTTTGGTAAGATAGGTGGGAAGTAGATAGAGACCCGTTCGCGCTCGATTTTTGCGCATAAAGGCATCAAAATAGCGGTTGTTTATTTTCTGGTATATGGCATAAAAGCGATGCGTGGTATAGAGCGACAGCGCAGAGGTCCACTCCCAATTGCTTTGATGTCCTGCCATAATGATGACGGATCTCTTTCGATTGAGAATCTCTTCTATATGATCGAAACCACTTACGGTATAACGCTTTTTGAAGTCACGCTTGCTTAATGTTACGGCTTTTATGATTTCAATAAAGAGATCAGCGAAGTGCAGGTAAAATTTCTTAGTGATTTCTTTAAGCTGTTTAGGTGTGAGATTTGGAAAAGCCTTTGCTATATTTTGCTGTACCAAGGATCGTCTGTAATTGAAAACTGTATTGAGCAAAAAGGATAATAGTTGCGCCAATCCGTGAAGAAGAGGAAAGGGTGCTAGTGATAGCACGTAAATCCAAGGGAGGACTAGAATAAATACAAGAAAGGCTACCATATTGGCGGGTAAAGATAAGTATATTTGAAGCCTATACGATGCTTCAAACACTATCACATCCGACTACATTCTTACTCGTAGTTATTGCTCTCTTTTCATTAAGAGGATTTAATGATGAAGGGTGGTTCAATCGTTACACTTTCAGTATTACCTCGGTTCGCGCCGGACAGTGGTACCGTATGTTGAGTTCCGGATTTCTTCATGTGGGATATTGGCACCTAATTGTCAATGGAATAAGCTATTATTTTTTCGCTCCAACGGTTTATGCGCTTCTCGGGGGATGGAAGTTTTTTGCAGTCTTTGTGCTGAGCTTATTATTCGGAAACCTTTTTACCCTCTGGGTTCATCGAAACGACACCTTTTATTCAGCAGTTGGAGCATCAGGAGCTGTTTCTGGCGTGGTGTATTCTTCGATTTTACTCTATCCAGGAATGCAACTCATGATCATGCCGATTCCATTACCCATTCCTGCACCGCTTTTCGGTTTTGGGTTTTTGATGTATTCTGTTTACGGAATGTACAAGAATAATGACGGTATAGGGCATGCAGCTCATTTTGGCGGTGCTATTGGAGGCTTTTTATTCACCGCTTTGATAAGGCCTGGAACGCTGTTTTCAAATCCCTTATTAATTGCGGCGCTTGTAGTGCCATTATTGTTGTTTTTTTGGGTGTTAAATCGTAGAAACTAAATGACTGATTTGAGCATTTTTGAAGCCTTAAAAGGTTCGTTCAAAGGAGAACTCTTAGACGACGAACTCTACCGTGCAATCTATGCTACCGATGCCTCGGTGTATCAAATGACTCCGATGGGGGTTGCTTTTCCTAAAGATGAAGATGACTTAGTTCTTCTAGTGCGGTGGGCGAAAGAAAATCAAGTCCCATTAATCCCAAGAGCGGCAGGTACCTCTTTGGCAGGTCAATGTGTCGGCGAGGGTGTTGTGGTAGACACCTCTAAACACATGAATCAGATTCTATCATTTGATGAAAAGAATAAAAAGGTTCGTGTTCAGCCCGGTGTAATCCGCGATGAACTAAATACTTATCTAAAGCCTTATGGTTTGTTCTTTGGTCCTAATACCTCTACAGCCAACCGATGCACTATTGGTGGGATGGTAGGAAACAACAGTTCGGGAACCACGTCAATTCGTTATGGGGTGACACGAGACAAGGTATTGAGCCTCAGAACGGTACTTTCAGATGCAACGGTCCATGAATTTGGTAGGGTTAAACCTATAACTAAGAATAGTGAATTTGGTCAGCGTATTGAAGAGGGATTGAAGTCGTTATTAGCCCCAAAAGAAGTCGCTGAAGAGATTAATTCACATTTTCCTAAGCCTGAAATTCACAGAAGAAATACCGGTTACGCCATCGACCTTCTCAAGGAGCGTTTAAATGAAGATACCGAGTTACATTTAGATATAACTCCTCTGCTTTGTGGAAGTGAAGGAACATTGGCATTTACTACCGAAATTGAAGTCGCGCTCGACCCTTTACCTCCACTATATGGCGCTATGGTAGTCACGCATTACGAAACCCTAGAGGATTGTTTGTCAGATGTAGCAACAGTAATGGAGCACGAGCTGTACACCTGCGAGATGATGGACAAGGTGATTCTCGATTGTACTAAGGGAAACAAGTTATATGCTGAAACAAGGTCTTTTGTTCAAGATGACCCTGAGGCTTTACTCATGCTCGAAGTTAGAGCACATTCAGAAGCAGCCCTTGAAGAGAAAACTACAGCCTTACTACATCATATTGAAAAAAATTCTCAAAGCTATGCAGCACCCATTTTAAAAGGGGAAGACATCAATAAGGCTCACGAATTAAGAAAAGCAGGATTAGGGCTTTTAGGCAACATGATTGGTGACAAAAAGGCGGTGGCGTGTATAGAAGATACCGCAGTAGCACTAAACGATTTAAAGCCCTTTATTATGGAGTTTTCAGCACTCATGAAAGGGTATGATCAAAAGGCAGTGTACTACGCTCACGCTGGGGCTGGAGAATTACATCTTAGACCCATATTGAATTTAAAAAAGAGCGAAGACGTTGTTTTATTTAGAGCCATTACCACTGATGTGATGCGCTTGACAAAGAAGTATCGAGGGAGTTTTAGTGGAGAGCACGGAGACGGTATTGTTCGAGCCGAATTTCTGCCTGAACTCGTAGGAGAAAAGAATTATGCCCTTTTCAAGGAGATTAAAAAGTTATTTGATCCCCATGGAATCTTTAATCCTGGTAAAATCGTCGATTCTTACCCTATGGATCGCGCCTTGCGTTACCAACCGGACCGCAAGGAACCTAAAATCAACACATTTTTAGATTTCTCTGACACTGAAGGTTACTTGCGCGCCGTTGAACAGTGCAATGGTAGTGGTGATTGCAGAAAAACCGCGTCAGCAAAAGGAGGGATGTGTCCGAGTTATCATGCAAGTTTAGACGAAAAGGAAACAACACGTGCACGAGCCAATGCTTTGCGCATGTTTATGACCCAACAAGATGAGGGCCAAGTCTTTAATCAAAAAGAGGTTGTAGAAGCATTAGATTTATGTTTGAGTTGCAAAGCTTGTGCTAGTGAATGTCCTTCAAACGTAGACATGTCTACATTAAAAGCTGAATATCTCTTTCAATACCAAGAGCAGAATGGATACTCATTTAGAAGTCGTTTTTTCGCATACAGTACTCAATTAAACCGCTTAGCCGCATTCACCCCATCACTTTCGAATGCCCTTTTAAAAGGCCCACTAAGTGTGTTGTTAAAGAAGGGGCTCGGAATAGCAAAAGACCGATCATTACCTAGTGTACAAGCATTCAACTTTCAGAAGTATTACGCTTCTTTAAAGAAACCCGATAAGATTCAACAAGAGGTTGTGCTTTATATCGATGAGTTTACGCGTTATTTAGACACTTCGCTTCTTAAAGCTGCAATAGAGGTGCTCAATACTTTAGGGTATAGGTTGCACCTTGTATACACGGAAAGCGGACGCTCCTTTTTGTCTAAAGGATTTTTAAAACAAGCAAAAGACTGTGCTCATAAGAGTCTTTCGGTCTTTAGCCCTTATTTAGAGCGTGGATTACCAATTGTTGGTATAGAGCCTTCAGGGATTCTTAGTTTTCGCGACGAATATCCTAGAATGCTAACTGATGAACCACTAGCAAAAGACCTAAAAAAGAATAGCTTTCTCATCGAAGAGTTTCTTCTGAATGAATTGAAATCAGAAAAAATTAGTCTCCATCAATTTTCTGACCGCCATCGAAAACTAAAGGTTCACGTGCACTGCCATCAAAAGGCACATTCGAATCAAAAGATCACATTTGATCTCTTAAACGCGCTTCCGTTTTACGATGTCACCTTAATGCCCACCGGTTGTTGTGGAATGGCGGGTTCCTTTGGGTACGAAAAAGAACACTATGATCTTTCTATGAAAATAGGAGGCTTAAAGCTATTTAAAGCGGTTCGATCGGCTGACAAAGAGACCTTAATCGTTGCTAACGGTACGAGTTGCAGACATCAAATAAAAGACGGGACCCAGAAAAAGGCCTTGCACCCTATAGAAGTTTTGGCAATGGCCTTAAAGACTTAGTCGTCGTCCCTCGAGTCTTCTACGATCTCAATATTTCGCAGTCCCTCTTCCTTTTTAGTGATTGAGGCGATGAGTTCGTCTAGATCCATTTCTTTTAGGTCTTCATCTACGAAGAAGGGAGACAACTTGTCGTGATTGTAATTATAAATTTTCCAACGTTTAAGACTGTACTCCAGTGCGGTTAAATTCTCTACCCAATCTCCAGAATTGAGATAGGTTGTTTTTCCTTTGCTATTTTGATAAATCTCTTTTTTAGGTTGATGTATGTGTCCACATATCACATAATCATACTCATTATCTATGGCTAATTCAGCGGCAACCTTTTCGAAGCTTTGAATATATTGAACTGCCCCCTTTACACTGTTTTTTATGCGCTTTGATAGTGAATACTTTTCACGTCCCATTTTAAGTAAAACCCAGTTTACGAAGCGATTCATAAGGATTAGTACATCGTATCCCCAACCGCCAAGTTTTGCGAGCCACTTGGCATTTTGAATTGAAATATCAAAAACATCGCCGTGAAAGATCCAAGCCTTCTCCTTACCTAATTCTAATACCAATTTGTCAACCAATTTAAATCGGCCCATGGTATGCCCCGAAAACTTCCTAAGCATCTCGTCGTGATTGCCGGTTATATAATACACATCCGTTCCCTTCGAAGCCATCCCTATAATCTTCTTTAATACCTTGAGATGAGAAGAAGGAAAAAATCGCTTGCGAAACTGCCATATATCGATAATATCACCATTAAGAATAAGCTTTTTTGGCTCGATACTATTGAGATAGGCGATGAGTTCATCTGCATGACATCCATAAGTTCCTAAGTGAACGTCTGAGATGACAGCAATATCTATTTTTCTTTTTTTCAACGTGTTAGCAATGATTAAAACGAAAGTACTGAAGTGTACATCACATAAAACTTAATTAATCATGAAGGCTGTGATAATAAATGGTTAACAAGGCATTCTAGAAAAAGTGCGCTATTTTAGCTAGCTCAACCTTATTCCTATTTCATGGCCTCAAATAGTTTTGGGAATTTATTTCGGCTTACCACCTTTGGTGAATCTCACGGACCAGCGTTGGGAGGTATAATCGACGGATGCCCTGCGGGTGTTCGCATTGATGAATCATTGGTGCAGAAAGACCTTGACAGGCGTAGGCCAGGTCAATCAAAAATTACCACACAACGGAAAGAACCTGACACAGTAGTCTTTCATTCTGGAATCTTCGAAGGAGTAACGACTGGAACGCCAATCGGTTTTACGATTCAGAATACCAATCAAAAGTCGAACGACTATTCACACATACAACACTCCTATAGACCTTCTCATGCTGATTTCGTTTATGATAAGAAATACGGATTTAGGGATTATAGAGGAGGAGGTCGCTCTTCTGCGCGAGAAACGGTCTCTCGAGTCGTAGCAGGAGCAATTGCTAAACAATACATAAATCCTATAACTATTAGGGCTTTTGTAACCCAGGTAGGCACTTTGAAATTAGAAAGTCCCTATCAAAACTTAGCACTTGATCGCGCTGAAGAGAATGTTGTTCGCTGTCCAGACCCTGAAATGGCAGAACAAATGATTTCCTACATCAGTGAGGTTAAGAAGAAAGGTGATACCGTTGGTGGGGTGATTCGATGTGTTATCCAAAACGTTCCTGTAGGATTGGGTGAACCCGTATTTGAAAAGTTACATGCTAATCTTGGGTCCGCAATGCTCTCTATAAACGCAGTAAAGGGTTTTGCTTATGGCAGTGGATTCGAGGGAGCTGCAATGCTTGGAAGCGACCACAACGATCACTACAATGAAGATGGAACCACCAAAACGAACTTCAGCGGAGGAATTCAAGGAGGGATTTCAAACGGTATGGACATCTATTTTGATGTAGCCTTTAAACCGGTTGCAACACTGCTACAATCCTATGAAGCACTCACCAACGAAGGTAAGATTGAAACGAATCACGGAAAAGGTCGCCACGATCCATGTGTTGTTCCTAGGGCGGTTCCTATTGTAGAAGCTATGGCAGCCTTGGTGCTGGCCGACCATATGATGATGGCAAAAACCTCTAAAATTTAGCATTTATGGCATTACATTGGAAGATTGTAATTGGAATGGTAGCCGGAGTCGTTTTTGGCTTTGTTATGACTTTATTCGAATGGGGCGCTACTTTTGTCTCAGATTGGGTACTTCCTATTGGAACCATATTTGTTCGTCTATTGAAATTGATTGCAGTACCCTTAATCTTAGCTTCTCTAATTAAAGGAATTTCAGATTTAAAAGATATTGCCAAGTTCAAAGATATGGGGCTTCGAACCTTTGGCCTATACATGATGACTACGGTTGTTGCGATTTTTATCGGTCTAGGGCTAGTCAATACTTTTAATCCTGGGGATGGGATTAGTCAAGAAACCATAGCCAGCCTTACTGAAACCTATGCCTCAGATAGTGGGGTTACCTCAAAGATTGCCACGGCTAGCGCTCAAAAAGAAGCCGGACCGCTTCAATTTGTAGTTGACATGGTACCTGATAATTTGTTCGCAGCGCTCTCAAACAATGGGTTAATGCTTCAGGTTATCTTTTTTGCCATATTCTTCGCGATCTCAATGCTTTTAATTGGAGAAAAGAAGGCGAAACCAATAAAGCAACTTTTTGATACCCTCAATGACGTCATCCTCAAGATGGTTGATTTGATCATGCTTTTTGCTCCATATGCTGTGTTTGCATTATTGTCGAGCGTAGTGGTTTCTAGTAACAATCCTGAACTACTTGTAGCCTTGATGAAATATTCGTTCTTGCTGGTTTTTGGCCTTTTTGTAATGATCTTGTTTTACATGTTGTTGGTAAAATTCGTGGTGAAAAAGAATCCTTTCTGGTTCATCAAACAAATGAGTCCTGCGCAGTTGTTAGCTTTTTCAACCTCCTCTAGTGCGGCAACACTTCCGGTAACCATGGAACGCCTTGAGGAACATGTCGGTGTAGATCAAGAAGTAAGTAGTTTTGTTTTACCTGTAGGTGCTACCATTAATATGGATGGAACCAGTGTGTATCAGGCTATTGCAGCAGTTTTTATTTCACAAGCACTTGGCTTTGATTTAACCTTAGGCAACCAACTTACGATTATATTAACCGCCTTATTAGCTTCTATTGGGGCGGCTGCGGTACCAGGAGCAGGAATGGTGATGTTGGTAATCGTTTTAGAATCTATTGGCTTTCCATCAGAAAAGCTAGCGATCGGATTAGCCCTGATTTTTGCTGTAGACAGGCCACTAGATATGTGTAGAACCGTAGTGAATGTAACTGGTGACGCAACAGTAGCCTCTATTGTGGCAAAAAAATTGAACAAATTACACGAGCCTAAACCAAAAAATTGGGACGATCATTTAGACGCAATTAAAAAGTAACACCCTCTAATTTATGTACATCTGTTTTTTAATGTATCCATGGGAAAACATTAACCTTGAAAGAGATACAACCCTCACATTTATTCACGAGTGTGTTTTAAGAGGGCATAAGGTTGCGATTTGTACACCAGGAAACTTGACTATTAGAGATCGTGTCACTTCTGCGTTTTGTCAGGTTATAAAAAGTCCTGAGAAGGTTTCGCTTAGTATCAAAACCTTTTACAAAGGATGTTCTTTCAAACACCAAATGCTTCCTTTAGCTGGATTTGACTGCATCTTTATGAGAGCGAATCCACCTATGGATCCACTGATGCTTAACTTCTTAGACAGTGTGAAGGACGACGTATTTATTCTCAATTCTATTGAAGGTTTAAGAGAAGCAAATAATAAGTTATATACGGCAGCATTCGGTAATATTCATGAGGATGTAATCCCCAACACTCATGTATCGAAGAACAAGGACTATCTCGTGCGCCAAATAGAAGAGTCAACATCAGACAAAATGATTTTGAAACCTCTTAACGGTTACGGCGGTTCTGGGGTCATACTTATTGAGAAGTCGGCGATGAAAAACATCAATTCGCTTCTCGACTTCTATTTAACCAATGCAGACGGATCTTCGAATTATGTGATATTACAGGAGTATGTTGAAGGAGCGGAGAAAGGGGATATTAGAATCTTACTCCTCAATGGTGAGCCTATAGGTGCGGTTCGTCGTGTTCCGGATGCTAAAGATCATCGCTCAAATCTCTCAGTAGGAGGAACGTACGAAAAGCACAGTTTGACTAAACACGAGTTAAACATTTGTAAAAAGATTGGTCCTAAACTGGTTAAAGATGGATTGTACTTTGTTGGGATAGACGTTATAAATGGCAAACTCATTGAAGTGAATGTAATGTCGCCTGGAGGTGTAGTGCCGGTGAATAAAATGAATAAGACAAAGGTCCAAAGAAAAGTGATCGATTTTATTGAAGAAAAGGTAGATGATATGCTCTTCAAGATCAATAGACGTTCAAAATTGCGCTCTGAGGTTCAAGATTCATAGGGGAGATCCATGCACCAAGAACTATCGCTAAAAGAGATTTGCGCGCTGATCACCAATCGAGTGCCCTTTGAGGCAGTGGACTCAGAGCACTGTTTTTACCTTAGAATTTCATCTTACGAGCCTATTGTTGGAGCTGCCATCCATGACGGGCATCACTTTCCCGATTATTTGATAAAGAAGTGTGTATTATCAGAGCAAGAGCGTTGGTACGAAGAGGATCCATGCACCGCTCAATTTTTAGGAGATATACCCATTTTATTTAAGGGTTTAGACAGTAGGTATTATTACGATCTCAATCGGCCAGAATCTGAGGCGGTTTATGAAACGGCTTGGGGAAGAACCATTTGGAATCGAACACTAACGGCTGAAGAACGAGAGCAAGCGTTAGAACGGTACAGGAGATGTTACCAAGTCATAGATTGCCTCACCAAGGCCTTGGTCGATTACTTTTCAGATCAACCTATTCTTGTTTACGATATTCACAGCTATAATTTTAAAAGATGGGATAGGGCCGTTCCTGAAATAAATATAGGAACAAGCCAAATTGACATCCAGAAATGGAGCAGTGTGTTAAATAAATACCTAGAAACACTAACTCAGGTTTTTGATAGGCACTGGGTGGCAGAAAATGACACTTTTTTTGGCAAAGGAGCATTCTTAAGGCATCTCTCTACGAGCTATCAGAATGTGCTTGTATTTGCGACAGAATTCAAGAAGTTTTACTGTGATGAGCTAACGGGTGAATTGTATGAGGATATCATACAAGATACTACTAGCAAGATGCGAATAGTAATTGATCGGATGCGTTAATGGAATCTATGACAACAGCATTTCCTAAACTCCAGCAAATCGACTCAAGTCTTCACAAGCTCCTCGGCAAAGTAGAGTTGTTGCTCTACATTAATCCCATCAATACCGAAAAGGCCAAACAGCAGTTTTTTAAAAGTAAGTTTATTGAACCTCCACAATTCAGATACCCTAAGTGTCCCATTAACAGTAGGCGTATTCGAAAAGAGTTATTTAAACTAAAAATCCAAAAGATTGAAGAACAAGGTATTGCCGATTTTTACGAGGAGGTTCGATGGTACTTTAATGGAATTTTGGATTGTTTAGAAAATGTAGGTAAGACCCCTTTGTTCTTACGGTCAAGTTTGAAAGCATTCGGTGCGCCAACCAAGCAAGAATTGGAGTGGGCAACCACTATAGTGAAAGCAGCTCCGAACTTCAGTAATCAAACTCCGTCAGTAAAAAATTTTTCAGCTGAAGAAGCGGTACACTTCATGAAAGAGTTTGTATCGAATTATGGATTCGAGGTCACTGTAAAAGCCGTTACACACATGAGCTCAAAAGCTATGGTGAGTAACAGCAAAAAAGCAGTGTTGATTAAGAAGGGTGAACGTTTTTCTGCCCAAGAACTTAAAGCCTTGGCACATCATGAAATTGGAGTGCATCTCGTAACGACCTTCAATGCAGAAAAGCAGCCATTAAAAGTCTTTTCATTAGGATTTCCGTTTAACGTACAAACACAAGAGGGGTTAGCGGTATTATCAGAGTATTACTGTGGAGCACTAGACTACGATCGCCTCTTTGAGTTAGCCTTGAGAGTAATAACCGCTGAATACGTCGTAAAAGGGGTGCCCTTTGTTGAAGCCTTTGATACGCTAACGCGAACGTATGGGCTTTCGAAAGACCGCGCCTTTAATATGGTAACACGTCTTTATAGAGGAGGAGGTTTTACAAAGGATCGATTGTATTTGCCTGGATTTGTAGCGCTCTACCAACAGCGCAATAGGCTAGACAAAGATCTTCTTTTCGCCGGAAAAACATCTTCTGAATACACTGAGTTCGTGGTTTCTTTAAAAGCAAACAATCTCTTTTCACCGCTTGAATACAAGAGCCATTCGTTTAGTCGACAAGAAGCTGTAGATCAACGGTTAGAAAGCCTTATTGAGCTTCTGAAATAAGCAACGGCTCTATACCCTAAGTTTAGAAAGGGGTAGGGGAATATGTGAAACACAAAGCTCCACCATGGTCTTGGTTGAAGCTTTTTACAGATCATATGAAGGGCTTCAGAACGAACATACCATCCTTCTTTAGGTAAAACTAGAATCACCGTATTATCAGCCAACTCAGGGTTTATTCCTCTTGAACGCATCCAATCTGTTGCCATTACCGATTTTGATGAGGCGTAATGAAAAAAGTGCTGGGGATCTCTCTTGCTCACCCATGCTATAGAGCCCGAGCAGAAGGCACATGTTGAGTCATAGATGATAGTGGGCGCATCCATTATGTTTTTTCTAGCTTCGATAAATGAACCTTAGTCGTGAACATTCCATAATTGACTGTTGCGATCTCCTTCTCAATGGCATCGATGGTTCCTGTAGATTTACTCTCCTCTAATCGCACACGATCACCGATTTTAAAGCTCTTAATGTTAGGTTTCGACTTTTTCGGCTTTTCTACTTTAGGCTTAGACTGTTTTGGTAGTTCTTTTATTTCTTTCTTAAGCGTTTGCTCTTGTTCTTTCTTCGTCTTTCTTTCGGTTTTTACCTCAATGGCATTTTTCTTCTTTCGTTTACTGTTCTCTGTCTCTACTAAATGTAAGACGCCACTGATCAGATTTCGTTTCTTTTGATCTACAAAATAGCGCTCCGATAGCTCATCAAGCTTTTGCCCAAGCTGAATCATACGTTGATGATAATCGTATAATTGTTGGTAGCTCCTCAATTTGTCGTCTAGCTTTTCATTGAGCTTCTCAAGTCTTTCTGCTTCTTTTTTGGCGCGCTGAGCCTGCTCGTCTAGTACTGACTCCGTTTTAGTCATCTTTGAGCGCTCTTTCTGAAGCTTTGCTATAGTTTGATCAAAGCGTACCTTTCCGCGCTCAATCTTTTTCTTCGCTCTATTTAAAAAGCGATAGGGGATGCCGTTCTTTTCGGCAACCTCGAAGGTAAATGAGCTTCCAGCCTCACCTAAAACCAATTGATAAATAGGTTCAAGGCTCTTGTTATCGAATAGCATATTGGCATTGGTTGCATGCTCTAGCTCATTTGCTAATAATTTAAGATTCGAATAATGTGTAGTGATTACTCCAAATGACTTGCGCTCGTAAAATTCTTCTAAAAAGGCCTCTGCGAGTGCGCCACCCAGTTCTGGATCAGAACCTGTGCCAAATTCATCAATCAAAAACAACGTAGACTCGTCGCATTTCTGCAAAAACTGTCGCATGTTTTTGAGTCGAAAACTATAAGTGCTCAGATGGTTTTCAATAGACTGGTTATCGCCTATGTCGGTCATAAAATTCTCAAACAGGCAAACTGTACTACTTCTATGAACAGGAATTAATATTCCTGCTTGAATCATGAGCTGAAGAAGTCCAACGGTTTTTAGGGTAATACTTTTACCCCCAGCATTAGGACCAGAAATAACAATAATTCTATTTTCAGGATGCAGCTCAATGGTTTGAGGTTTTGTTATTCTGTTTTCTTTGCGATTTTGAACAAGAAGTAAAGGGTGATAGGCGTCCTTTAAATGCAGGTGTTGCGCTGAGTTTACCTCAGGCATAATTCCATCAATCTTTTGGGCGTATTTCGCTTTGGCTGCGATAATATCAATCTGAATGAGATAGCGTGTGTAAAGCTCTAAATCTCGTCGAAATGGACGGATAAATGAAGTGAGAAGCAGTAAGATTCGTCTAATTTCTTGCGCTTCTTCGTAAAGTAAATCGGCTAATGCACGCGAGTGCTGTTGAGTAGATTCAGGAACGATATAAACAATAGATCCCGTTTTAGATGATCCGAGAAGACTCCCTTTTACTTTTCTGCGGTACATGGCTTTAACGGCCAATACCCTTTGATTTTCAATTACCGTTTCTCTAATGTCGTCTAAATACTCCAATTTGGTGTAATGACTTAATGCGGCCCCAAAACTCTGGTTGATTTTTGCGCGTACCTCATTAATCGATCTTCTCAAGTCATTTAATACAGGGGAGGCGTTCGACTTAATGACCCCGAACCGATCAATCACTTCAGCAATTTGCTTTTTAATCTCGGGCTCGTACACTAGAGAATCGAGTCGAGAAGCAAGCGTGGGATAATAGGTGTTGAATTTCTTAAAGAACTTGTAATGCGCTTCAAAAAGACTACAAACTTGCGCTATTCGTTGAAGCCCATCAGGCTCAATAGCCGTATTTTCGATTCTCAATAATCCAAGCTCTTCACTAATAGGGTCAAACCCGTGATTAGGAATACGGTTTTCATTCTCAAAACTCGAAAGATATTCTGAAGTATAGTTCAGTGTTTGCAGTACCTCTTCTTCTGAGAAATAAATAGAGAGTTCTACCGCATCTTCTTTAGCCTTCTCATTGGTGCATAAAAGGGCTATTTGACTACAAACAGCGTCAAACTCTAAATCTACAAGGGCTTTTTTAAATACTGCATTCATTCTTCAGGGCACAAAGATACAGGCTTTGGCTATCTTTAAGGGTGTTTTTTAAATTACCCGTCCGAGGTTGGAAAGCGTTCTTTCACAGCAAAGAAATTGCAAACCACATTCAAGCGTTAGAGTCAGCTATTGAAGGTGCCTACAACGAAAAGTGTTGTATGCCTCCTATAGATCGTATTTTTCGCGCTTTTGAGCATTGTGATGCCGCATCCGCGAAAGTGATTATACTCGGCCAAGATCCCTATCCAACACCGAACGTTGCCGATGGTCTAGCCTTTTCAACGGCAAAAAAAGGTCACATTCCAGCATCTTTAAAAAACATACTCAAAGAGAGCGGGAACGCTGGAGCGACCGATGGTGATCTCACGTATTGGGCAGATCAAGGTGTACTTTTACTCAATACCGTTTTGTCTGTTGAGTGCGGTTCTCCAAACAGTCATAAGGGTATGGGTTGGGAACTTATAACCCAAAAAGCACTTTCTTTTTTAGTAGATAAAAAAAGGCCCATGGTACTCATGCTTTGGGGAAGTCAAGCTCAAAAATTAGGAGCTCCATTTATAGACAAAAGCCATCTACTGATTCTAAAATCAGGACATCCCTCACCATTAAGTGCGAATAGAGGTTTGTGGTTCGGAAACGACCATTTCAATAAAGCGAATCAATTTCTAGTGAATAACCACCTCGATCCTATCGATTGGAAATTACCCGCCAACACGTTTTACAGTGAACCCACACTCTTTTAAATAGGTCATGATTTTGTCTCTGTAATCTCCTTGAATGACGATAGATTCTTGTGCTATTCCTCCGCCTACATTAAGTAAAGACTTGAGTGCACTACTCAATTTTTTAAAATCTTGATTCGCTCCTTGATACCCTTTAATAACCGTGGTGGGTTTGCCTTTTCTTTTTTCGTAAACACACTCTAGAGGAGGAGTTTGATGAATATAAAAGGGTAGGGAGGCGCCTTTAGCTTCAGCACTTGGGTCCTCTTCAGGAATATGATCAGGAAAGAGATTTTTAAGTTGATCGGATAGATCCATAGCTTATTTCATCAGCCCCAATTCACGAAGGCGTTCGTTTAAAAATTCTCCAGCCGTTATGTCTTCGAACTGCTTCGGCTGATCTTCTGAAATACAGTGAGGTAAGACGTTTAGAGGCATATCGCGTTTAGGATGCATAAAAAACGGAATAGAATATCTAGATTCGTTTTGAGCGCGTTCTGGATTGATAACACGGTGAATAGTAGACTTTAAACGATTGTTGGTATGTCTAGAAAGCATGTCACCCACATTTATCATAAGCTCATTCGGAGCGGCAATTGCATCGATCCATTCTCCATCTAAGCGCTGCACCTGTAAACCTCTACCATGAGCTCCCATTAACAACGTAATCAAATTAATGTCTCCATGGGCAGCAGCGCGTACTGCGTTTTGAGCGTTTTCATTGACTGGAGGATAGTGAATAGGGCGTAGAATAGAGTTACCGCCAATGATGAATTCATCGAAGTAATGCTTTGGCAATTCTAAGTATTCTGAAAGTGCCCTAAGAAGCTCTAATGCGGTTTTCTCTAAAGCTTCAAAAGTTAATTGCCCATAGGTATTAAATTCTGGCAGTTCTTTAACTATACAATTGGAAGGATAAATGTCATCAGGATCAAAATATTGACCGAAATGCCAAAACTCTTTTAAGTCAGGTACTTTAAAACCTTTTGCTGTTTCTTTTCCAAATGAAGTATAGCCACGTTGACCCGCTAAACCTTCTATCTCGTATTGTTTTTTGATGTCCTCAGGAAGCGCAAAGAATTGCTTTATTACGCGGTAAAGATTGTCAGTAAGTTCTTGATCTAGGTAATGTCCTGATAGTGCCACAAACCCTATGGTAGAAAAAGCATTACCGGTTTCTTCAATGAAGCGCAGCTGATCATTCCGATCGCCAGAAACGTAGTGGGTAAGATTTACCGAGGGGACTTGAGAGATACTCATATTTTCTATTTTACATAATATAAATTATAGGACTATTTTATAGGTTGCGTATTCTACGCATTGCACGCCGTCTCAAATATACCGCTGGACTGCGTTTCATATTGATGAAATAGACCCCTGTCAATAAGATAAGCGCCGCCATAATACTTTGGCCGCTTAACGTTTCATTTAGTACTACAGCACCTAAAATCATAGCTACTATAGGATTGATATAGGTTGAAGTAGCCACTTTTTCAGGACTTACCGTTTTCAATAAATAATTAAATGAAGTAAAAGCAACCAGGCTCCCGAATAAAATCAAACCTAACATAGCCCATAAAACGGGCGTGCTCCAAAGCGTTGGGTTTATCCATTCCTCATTTTTCACAAGACTCATTAGTACAAGGCTAATTCCGCCAAACACCATTTGATATCCTGAATTCACCAGATAATTCCCTGGAAGGTCTGCTTTACCCACAAAAATACTGGCGTATCCCCAGGTGACGACGCATCCTATAATCATCAAAATCCCTAACAGGCTTGACTCATCTTGTCTTATCTGCTCTTGAGTCACTAATAATAACATCCCAATGAATCCAATACCGACACCGATCCATGATAACTTCTTAATAGGTTTCTTTTCAATGATGCGAAGTAGCAACAAAACTATTAAGGGCTGAGAAGCAATGATAAGGGCAGCAAAACCGCTATCTACATAAGAAAGCGCCCAAACGACAACTCCATTTCCGATGGCCAAAAACAAGAAGCCTGCAATCATACTGTTTTTCATCTGTTGCAAGGAGATACGAATATTCTTCTTGAAAGAACGCGCCAGAAAAAGCATGAGTACTCCTGCAGTACAAAAGCGAATTCCCGCCAACATGAATGGTGGTAATTCTGAAACCGCCACCTTATTCAACATATACGTAGACCCCCATATCGTATAGATAGAAAAGAAGGCTAAGTACTTGATTAAATTTGATTTAGGTTTCAAGTATTAAATCTTTTAATTAAATGAAATAAACAGTTTAATTATTTTTATATAATTAATTATAAATCAGAAAGTTGTATGAATTTTCCATTCCATATAAGCGCCTCTAGTTTTCCTTCTTTTTGCAAGAAGAAAGTCACGTGAGTGTAGGCCTCTTCTAATGATGGTGAAGCCGATCGAACTCCTTTAAATCCAAATGCTCCCTCTTTATTCAATCGACTAAAGGCATAGCCTTGGCGCAGGAGTTTATTTCTATCCTCAACTGTTTTAATCTTTCTAGAGTAACGTTTCGGAACAATCAATTCATATCCTTCGGCATTTCTCACTTCGTAGGCGTAATAAGTGCTTAGATCTCCCCTGTCTTCAAGACTTGCCTCTAGGGTATAACTATCTGCTGCAGCCACTTCGTTTAAATTTATCCCCAGGTCCAATACATAAGGTTTGTCTTCTACCGTAACCTGAACCTTTTCGATTTTCAGATCAAACAACTTTCTGTCGTTTTCAGGAATACCCCAATAGACGGAGTCTGCCACTTGTTCAAAAGAAGAAGTTGCGACAGCATCAAGGGCTGACCCAATAAGGACATAATTCATTTTTCTTCCCATTGATTTTTCACGATCATCGGGGTACCCCCCTGTCTCAATAAGAATGAGTCGTGTTCCCCATAACTGGATGTTATCTCCGAATGCGCGTGGCTCAAAGTCGTCACTATACCTCCCTGTATGCCCAGGAATAAATTTTTCATTAATAGCGTGAAGATATCCGATCAACTGAGCAGCATCTCGACGCTTTTCATTCATATCCTTCTCATAGTTGTACGCTGTGGCTAAAAAGGAAATACTCGCCTGCTTTGGCGTACGTTCTACGTTGTAATACCTACTTTGATCGTGTAGATTAAATCCGTAGTCAGCATCAAGACTATCTCTTACACGCTTAAGAGTTTGTGCTTCTGGAGAAACAAGGCGTAACGCATCTCTATTCAGATCTATCCCTAACGCGTTCTCACGCTGAAACACCTCAGCACCGTCAGGATTAAGCATTGGAATAACATGAATGCGCAATGCATTCAATATATTTTTAACTCGAACGTTTTCTTGCTGAGCGCCAATAAAATGCAATAAATCAAATAGGGCACGTGTTGCTGTTGATTCATTGCCATGCATTTGAGACCACATTAAAACATCTGTAGTTCCGTTTCCAAAACTCAGCATAGGCAAAGGTCTTCCCTGAACAGAGCTACCAACAATTCGAGATTCAAAAACTCCTGGGTATTGAGCAATAGTCTCATCAATGGCTGACAATACCTCGGTTTGCTTAATTCGTCTTTGTTGAAACCCGTCTACTTTGTAGGTTTCGTAATTCTCAAAGAGTTCGTCTGCGAAACTTAGATCTTGTGCATAGGTATTGGCGAAGCATACCAAAATGAACAACAAGGGGTGTCGAAATACGTTCATTAGGAAATCCATTTGTCCTTATCAAAATTGGGTTTTCTTTTCTCTAAGAAAGCATCTCTACCTTCTTTAGCCTCATCTGTCATATAGGCTAAACGTGTTGCCTCTCCGGCAAATAGCTGCTGCCCTACCATTCCATCATCTGTCAAGTTCATGGCATATTTTAGCATTTTTATAGAGGTAGGTGATTTTTCTAAAATCTCATTAGCCCATTCCACTGCAGTCTCTTCAAGTTTGTGATGAGGGACCACTTTGTTCACCATGCCCATTTCATAGGCTTCTTGGGCCGAATAGGTTTTACCTAAAAAGAAAATTTCTCGAGCACGCTTCTGCCCCACCATCTTCGCGAGGTAAGCAGATCCGTAGCCTCCGTCAAAAGAAGTAACGTCTGCATCAGTCTGTTTGAATTTTGCGTGTTCTTTACTTGCTAGAGTTAGATCGCATGTAACGTGCAAACTATGGCCTCCTCCTACTGCCCACCCTGGTACAACAGCTATTACCACTTTCGGCATAAAACGAATAAGTCGCTGCACCTCAAGAATATTTAAGCGATGCTTGCCGTCATCCCCTACATAACCCCGATTACCCCTAGATCTTTGATCTCCTCCGCTGCAAAAGGCGTATACACCGTCCTTTGGTGAAGGCCCCTCTCCCGTTAAGAGTACCACTCCAATGGTCGGATCTTCTGAAACTGCATAGAAGGCATCATGCAATTCACTGGTGGTAGACGGACGAAAGGCGTTTCTTACCTCGGGTCTGTTGATAGCAATTCTCGCGATAGCTCCAGAACGTTTAAAGGTGATGTCTTTGTATTCCTTTACCGTTTCGAATATGGTTTCCATAAGTTCACTTTATGAGGTGGAATCTGTTAAGACTCTATCCGTGCATAACTTTGAACAAGCTTAGTTCTCAGCTTACGGACATAATCTTCTTCTAACCACTCTCTATAGTTTTTAGTCGTGTTCATAATACAATAGGTGTATTGTTTTACACGATTCTTTATATCCTCATCAAGCAAAATCATCAATTGACGTGCTTCTGTAATAGAGTTACTGTTTTCAATGCACATTTGAGCGTGCTGTTCGATACTTTCTTCAAGCACCTTCTTTGGACGCTCTCCCCTTGCAAACAATTCTTTATAGCGTTCTTTTACATCAAAGGTAACTGATGAAGACTTAGAAAACTTCGCCTTAATTTCAGCGGGGATTTCATATTCAAAATTGCGCTCAATCTCTTCATCACTCTTAATGCTTTCAAGATAAAAATCTGGAAAGTGAAAAATATCATTCCAGTCAATAGGGTCACTCCATGGACCAAAGCGCAATGTATTGTTTCCTAAATCAATAATAGAAAAGGTGTCTTTGTTTTTCAAAACTCTTGAGCCGCGACCAATCATCTGAAAATACAAGGTCAACGAACGGGTGGCACGATTCAATATGACCGTCTCAACTGAGGGTTCATCAAAGCCAGTAGTAAGAATACTTACAGAGGTTAAAATGGCATCAGGCGTTTTCTTAAACCAAGAGAGAATTTCTTGGCGTTCTTTAGAAGAATGCTTGTTGTCGAGGTGACGTATAGGAAGGCCTACACGTTTAAATGTCTCGTAGACCGCTACAGAAGCATTGATTCCGTTATTGAATATAAGCGTTTTACTTCCCTTGGCGTTTTCATTGTAGGCAGTGAGAAGCTTACCTAGCATTCCGTAGTTCGCATAAAACGCGTCACTACTTTTAACCGTGTAATCTCCATTGATTCCGAGTTTTAATCCCTGTAGACTTAAATCGTAGCGATGTACCACCGCTTTTGCTAGAAAACCTTTATCGATAAGAGACTGAATAGATTCCCCTACTATTAATTTCTTGTAGAAATCTTTCATGGGAAGTTTAATATTCGAGCTCAATGGTGTCGCAGTAACCCCTAGAACATAGGGCTGCTCAAAGTATTTAAAAAGTTTTCGAAAGGAGTTGTAATGCGCCTCATCAATAATAACTAGTCCGATATTCTCGAGAATGATTTTTTCATCATTCAGTCGGTTATTCAAAGTCTCAACCATTGCCACATAACACATGTGAGGATCATTGGGTTCAATCTCTTTAACCGAAGAGTTTATCACTTTATTAGTGACACCGAAATCGTTGAGCATTTTTGAGGTTTGAGCACTCAACTCTATTCGGTGCGTAAGCACTACTACCTTTTTATTTCGCTCTTGAATAAAGCGTTTAGCGATCTCACTAAAAACCACTGTTTTGCCTCCACCTGTGGGTAACTGATACAGCAAATTTGTACCCTCATCGACCGAATCAAGCGCATCAAAAATCCTCAAAAGGTCTTTCTTTTGATATGCATAAAGTTCTTTAGAATTGGATGGACTATTGGCCATTTTAAGAGGTCTAATTTTGCAAAAATAGCCATAAATAGATGTATTACGAATGACTTTGTTCAAATTAATCGCTTGGTGATAACTTCTTGATAAACCAACCAAGGTTCTATTGATTGGGCCTATTAAGGGTTGTAATATGTATTCAAATTTCAAGCCCATGAGACAACTCAAAATCGTTAAGCAGGTCACGAATCGAGAATCTAAATCGCTGGATAAGTACCTTCAAGACATCAGTCGAATCGATCTAATTACCGCAGAAGAGGAGGTTGAACTTGCGCAGAAAATCAAAAAGGGTGACCAGCGAGCACTTGAAATATTAGTAAATGCCAATCTGAGATTTGTAGTCTCGGTTGCCAAACAATATCAAAATCAAGGTCTCACGCTTCCTGATCTTATTAATGAGGGTAATCTTGGCTTAGTAAAAGCCGCTCAGCGCTTTGATGAAACACGTGGATTTAAGTTTATCTCTTATGCTGTTTGGTGGATTCGCCAAAGTATACTTCAAGCCTTAGCGGAGCAGTCTCGCGTGGTACGCCTGCCCTTGAACAAGATTGGTTCAATCAATAAAATAAACAAGACCTTCTCTTATCTCGAACAAGCTCATGAACGTCCCCCATCGGCTGAAGAAATTGCGGAAGAGCTCGGATTGACAGTGACCGAAGTAAAACAATCCTTAAAGAATTCAGGGAGACACATATCAATGGACGCTCCATTTGAACAGGGAGAAGATTCTAACCTATACGATGTGATGTCGTCAGACGTTTCACCCCTTCCCGACCATGATCTTATCAATGAATCATTGAGTACAGAGATTCACCGCGTCTTAGATACATTATCTGAAAGAGAGGCCGATGTACTGCGTTTGTACTACGGAATAGGTCAAAATGCTACAATGACCTTAGATGAAATTGGAAGTGCATTTGACTTAACTCGTGAGCGCGTAAGACAGATTAGAGAAAAGGCCATTCGTAAACTTCGAAAGTCTGCAAAAAACGATCTATTGCAATCCTATCTTGATTAAGAGAAACCTCCTCTTCGTTTAAAAACTACCCAATCATGTCAACACGTTCTGAAAAGATTCTTCAGCAGCGGCCCCAGATTCCAACCTCTAAGATTCATGATAATATGAGCAGGGGTGAATATTTTCAGAACGCTACGTTGAGGCCTATTCTGAAACTTCAAAATGAATTGTTCATTTCAGCGTTCAAGAATTACATAAAGAAACACAAAAATGTTTTTCACGAGTTGAGCCTTCCCAAGAAGCTAGAATATATTGAGAATAGCATTCAACGGGATCAAAAATTCAGGAATAAGTTAAAAGGAATGATTATAGGCCAATTTACGGTAGAAGAATTTGAGTCGTATAGCGAAGACTCTTCTTCATTGAACAAACGCATGATGAATTTGCTCATTGAACGATTGAAAGATCAAATACAACTAATCGACAGTAATTCTCAAGTCTTATCAGCCTAAGCCTCTTATTCTAAACCAGAAAAATAACTGTTGTAAAGGTCGTTAAACGACGTTTTGTCGTCTAAACGGCTACTATTGAGTTTGTCTTTAGCAACGAGTCCCCAAAGAATGATTTCTTTAAAAAAATAGCGCTCTTCTTCACGGCAATCAGGATAATGATTTCTAAGCAACTCATCCAAGGGTTGGATGCGATCAAGTTCGCTCTTGTAAAAATCATCCGGAGCATCGTCTAACAATTCAATGGGGTCATTTTCAAAAAACCAAGTGTAGAGTCCGTCATAAGGAGTGGCTACTCCCTTTTTCTCTAATTTGTCAATCTTCGGAAAATGTTGTTCAAAAAGATGAAGTACAGCTTTCTTTATAAGCTCTTGTGCCACAAAATCTGCTCCCTCTTGTTCGCCTTCATAGACCAACTCAACTTTTCCGGTAATAGCTGAACTGCT
This sequence comes from Flavobacteriaceae bacterium, assembly GCA_023264015.1. Classification (GTDB taxonomy): domain Bacteria; phylum Bacteroidota; class Bacteroidia; order Flavobacteriales; family Flavobacteriaceae; genus UBA3478. The sequence continues at coordinate 108,179 of JALQTJ010000001.1, forward strand.
GTTCATAATATCTAGGACTCTAAGACTTGACTCAGACTCATTATTCTGAAGCATTCTCAACTCTGCCCCACTAATTGCATTCTCAAAGGCACTAATACTTAGTCGAGCCGAAACGCCACTCTTTGCATCTACGTATTCACTCTTTCGTGCTTCAAAGCCAATACTTTCAATTAAGTCACGCGCCGCTTCACTAATGTGAAGTCCTTCAATAGCAGGTTTGGCCTCCTGGCGTGTTATTTCTTTAGCGATTTCAATCGATTTCGGATAGTGCGTGAGTATTTGCGATCCAATTCTGTCCTTTAGCGGTGTTACAATACTACCTCTGTTGGTGTAGTCTTCTGGATTAGCTGTAAAGACAAAAGAAACGTCAAGTGGCATTTTTAATTTGAATCCTCTTATTTGAACTTCTCCTTCTTGCAGTATAGAAAAGAGTCCTACTTGAATTCTTGCTTGTAAATCTGGCAATTCATTAATTACAAAGAGGCATCGATTGGCCCTAGGAACCATTCCGTAGTGTATCACCTCTTCATCTGCGTAAGAAAGTTTAAGGTTTGCAGCCTTAATAGGATCGATGTCTCCGATTAGATCGGCGACACTCACATCAGGCGTAGCGAGTTTTTCATAAAAGCGCTCTGATCGATGAAGCCATTCAATAGGTGTATCATCTCCTTTATCTCGAATAAGTTCTACGGCATATTTAGAGATTGGCTTTAAAGGATCGTCATTAATTGGCGAGCCCTTTATCACAGGAATCTCTTCATCAAGCAATTCAGTCATCAACCGTGCGATCCTTGTTTTTGCCTGGCCTCGTAAGCCTAGAAGATTAATATTGTGCTTTGATAAAATGGCCCTTTTTAATTGAGGAATGACAGAGTGTTCATAACCAATAATACCTTCAAACAGTGGCTTATCGTTCTGGATCCGATAAATCAAGTTCTTTCTCAACTCATCCTTAATGGATTGATATTCATATCCGGCACTTTTCAAAGCACCTAAGGTCATTGGCTTTTTCCATAGTTTTATTTTATCCTTCTTTTTCGATTAGCATTGTAGTCTTCAAAAATCATTTCACCCAAGTGATCGAGACCTGTGTAAAAAGCCTTTCCCTTATTGGCTTCAGTAAAACTTCGCACAAACTCCATGAGGTAAGGATCTTGTGCGATCATGAAGGTGGTAACCTGAATGTTATTTTTTGCTGCATTTCTTGCTCGATTGTAGCATTGGGCAACAATTTCAGGGTCTAAACCAGCACTATTTTTATAATAAGAACCATCCGGAAGATGTAAACAGCTTGGCTTGCCATCCGTAATCATAAAGATTTGTTTATTGGCGTGTTTTTTGCGAGCAAGGATCTTCATTGCTAAATCTAATCCTGCGACCGTATTGGTGTGATACGGACCGACATTAAGATATGGAAGCTCAGCAATTTTAATAGGCCAAGCATCATTTCCAAATACAATGATGTCTAGCGTGTCTTTGGGATAGCGTGTGGTGATCATTTCGGCCAAAGCCATGGCTACTTTCTTTGCAGGAGTGATTCGATCCTCGCCATAGAGTATCATACTGTGACTGATATCAATCATCAGAACTGTGCTCATTTGACTCTTGTGTTCAGTCTCCTTAATCACCAAATCATCTTCTTGCATATTACTCAAGTCGAGACCGTGATTTCGCATCGCGTTTTGAACAGAGGCTTGCATATCTATATGCTCGATACTATCACCGAACCTGAATTCACGAACATCTCCGGAGTATTGATCCCCCTGTCCAGTAGCCGATGTCTTGTGATTGCCTGCACTCTTCCGCTTGAGGTTACCAAAAAGCTGCTCTAAGGCTCTCTTTCGAAGTTCTCTTTCTAGTTTTGCGGTCATTTTTAGGGCTCGTTTTTGAGCCTCATCGGCTTCCTTCGAAGGTTCTCCACTAGAAGGTACCATCTCTTCTCTCAAATACCCTTTTTCTAAGAGATCTTCAAGAAAATCATCAATAGTATAGTTTTCGTCTGTCAGTTCGTATTCGCGATCCAATTGTCGAAGCCAATCTATGGCCTCGTCAACATCTCCTGAAGTATGGGTGATAAGCTCTTGAAAGATATCGTACAGACGTTCAAAGGGAGTCTTGTTTCGTTCATTTCCAAGTGTAAAACGGTACCCAGCGTTCAAATTCATAGCACCATTAAAGATACAATAATAGACGTCTTTTATTGATGACGTCCTTCGAGGATTTTCACCACATCTTTTAGAGTGAATCCTTTTTGCTCTAACAAAATCATATAATGAAACAGTAGATCAGCAGCTTCGTTTAAAAACAACTCGTCGTTACTGTCCTTCGCCTCAATAACCACTTCTACAGCCTCCTCTCCGACTTTTTGAGCAATTTTGTTCGCGCCCTTGGCAAAGAGCGAACTGACATAACTTTTTGCGTCGGGGTGTTGATGGCGCTGTTGAATGACGCTCGTAAGGGTATTCAAAAATTGAAGCCCCGTCGAATTTTCGTCCTTAAAGCAAGTAGCGCTTCCTGTGTGGCATACCGGCCCATTGGGATGAGCTTGAATCAAGATACTATCCGCATCGCAATCGATTTCATGTGACACATAATCAAGGGTATTGTCACTCGTCTCACCCTTCATCCAAAGGCGTTGTTTAGAACGAGAGTAAAACCACACCTTATTCGAATCAATGGTTTTTTTAAAGGCCTCTTCATTCATATACCCTTGCATTAAGACTGTACGTGTTGTAGCATCTTGGATTATTGCAGGAATCAAGGTATTCTTAATAAAATCAGGCGTTTTCATAGGCGCACGGGTATATGGGCAGAAGCCAATTCTTGTTTTAATGGTTTAATCTCTATTTCTTCAAAATGGAAAACACTTGCCGCTAGTGCGGCATCCGCTTTTCCTTTTGAAAATACATCTATAAAATCTTGGATAGTCCCGGCACCTCCAGAGGCAATAATTGGGATACTTAGGCTTTGCGATAGCTCAGAAAGAATAGTGTTGGCAAATCCTGCTTTAGTACCGTCGTGATCCATTGAAGTAAACAAGATCTCTCCAGCACCGCGTTCCTCACATTCTTTAGCCCAAGTCAAAAGTTTAAGCTTGGTTTTCTTTTTACCTCCTGTGGTATACACCCACCAATCTCCTTGTTCAAATTTGGCGTCAATGGCTACCACAAGGCATTGAGAACCATAAACCTTAGAGATTTGACTTACTAAATCTGGATTCATAACGGCAGAAGAGTTAATGGAAACCTTATCAACTCCTTGGTGCAAAAGGCGTCCGACCTTTTCGACGGATTTAATGCCGCCCCCAACGGTAAAAGGAATAGAGAGTGTTTTAGCTACCTCATAAACCAGTGGTTCAAATGCATCTCGCTGTTCTTCAGTTGCCGAAATATCCAAGAATACGAGTTCATCCGCTCCTTTGTCACTATACATAGAAGCTAAAACCACAGGATCTCCCGCGTCTTTCAGTCCTACGAAATTAACGCCTTTCACTGTTCTGCCAGCTAGTATATCTAAACAGGGTATTATGCGTTTAGCTATCATCCTATGCGTTATAATTTTTTATTTCTTCTAACTTCAGGGTTTCTTCATAAATGGCTTTCCCTACAATAGCACCATAGCAGCCGATTTGATTCAACGTTTCAATATCCTTCATCGATCGAACACCCCCACTCGCGATGAGATTCCAAGGTTGCTCTATCGCTTGAAGTAGCGATTTGTACAATGAAATTGAAGGGCCCTGTAACATACCATCCTTTGCAATATCGGTAGCAATTACAGTTTGGATTCCTTTTTGAATATAATCGCGAATAAAGGGCTCAACACTCAACTCAGAAGCCTCTTGCCAACCTGAAACAGCAATTTTCTCATGATGAGAGTCGGCTCCCAAAATAATGCGCTTTGAAGAATACTCCTGAATCCATTGCTCGAATAATCCTGGGTTTTTCACCGCAATACTACCTCCTGTAACTTGATGAGCACCGCTTTCAAATGCAATTTTTAGGTCTTCGCTACTTTGAACTCCACCTCCAAAATCTATGTGTAAACTGGTTTTTGATGCGAGTTGCTCTAAAATCTTGTAGTTCACTATATGCTTTTCTCTTGCTCCGTCTAGATCCACAACATGTAAGTGTGTCACGCCAAGGTCTTCAAAACGCATAGCTACATCTACGGGATTGTTGTCGTATACTTTTGCAGAGCTGTAATCGCCCTTAGTCAATCGCACGCATTTACCCTCAATCAAATCAATCGCCGGTATAATTACAGTCTTCATAGGTTTAAAAAATTCTTCAAAATTCGCTCTCCGACCTCTCCGCTTCGTTCAGGGTGGAATTGAACGGCAAAAAAATTGTCATTTTGTAAGGCAGCACTGTAGGGCTGTCCATAGTTTGCAACGGCAATCGTTTGCGCTGAAAGAGGAGCGTAAAAACTGTGGACAAAGTAGACATGATTCCGAGCCTCTAGTCCAGCAAACAAAGGAGATTTAAGGTCCTCTAATCTATTCCATCCTACGCAAGGCACTTTTAATCCGCTCTCAAATCGTTTAATCTCCAGATCGAATAATCCTAAACCTTTGGTATCTCCTTCTTCTGAAGATGTGCACATCAATTGCATTCCTAAACAGATCCCTAACACAGGCTGGGTCAATTGTTTTAATACGTGGTCTAGACCCGATGCGCTGAGTTGCTTTGCCGCGACTTCAGCGTGTCCAACGCCCGGAAATATAACGTGTTTGGCATTTTCAATGGTAGTAACGTCTGAGGTTAAAACTCCTTCCCAACCCAATCGATTCAAGGCAAATCGAATGCTCTGCACGTTTCCCACCCCGTAGTCGACTATGACAACTTCATTTTTCATAACAATCCCTTTGTGCTCGGCAACTGCATATGTGCTACATCCTTACGAATGGCCATCTTTATGGCCTTTGCAAAGGCCTTGAAAATGGCTTCTATTTTATGGTGTTCATTAATACCACTGGCCTTAATATTCAGGTTTGCCCCTGAAGCATCTGCAAATGACTTGAAAAAGTGAAAGAACATTTCTGTGGGTAGTTCACCAATTTTCTCTCTTTGAAATTTGGCATCCCACATTAGCCATGGCCTTCCACCGAAGTCTAGTGCCACTTGAGCGAGGCAATCATCCATCGGAAGGGTATACCCATAACGTTCAATTCCTGCCTTATTTCCCAAAGCCTTTTTAAAGGCCTCTCCTAAGGCGATCGCGGTATCTTCTACGGTATGGTGCTCATCGATATGCAAATCACCTTGACAGCTTAAGGTTAATGCTATTTGAGCATGCTTTGCCAATTGCTCAAGCATGTGATCAAAAAACCCGATTCCTGTGTTAATACGTGCCGGATCATTACTGTCGAGATCCAAAGCGATTTCAATTTTTGTCTCGTTCGTGTTACGCTTGTGAATAACCTTACGGCTAAGACGCGCTAATTCAAGATAAATAGTTCCCCAATCATCCGCCTTTTTTAAGATGATATCTTCTAACCTTTTCGGACTCGCCTTGACCTCTTGGTCTCCTAGTGTATTTAAGTTGATCGTTAGTGCACGAATTCCAAGGTTGTAGGCCAATTCAACATCAGTGAGCCTATCACCGACCACAAAACTGTTTTCTAGATCAAAACCTTGCATTAAATAGCCGTCTAATAACTTCGTAGACGGTTTACGCGTATCTGAAGGATTTTTAGCAAAGCTCCTATCGATGAATACATTCTCAAAATGCACTCCTTCACTTTCCAACATCCGTAGCATTGCATTATGTGTTGGCCAAAAATCTTCCTCAGGAAAACTTGAAGTACCCAATCCATCTTGATTTGTGATCATCACAAGGGTGTACCCAAGCTGATGTTGAATTTTATTCAAATTCGAGACTACTCCCTGTAAAAACTCCAGCTTATCAATATGATCTACCTGATAGTCTTTTGGCTCTTTAATTAAAGTGCCATCACGATCAACAAAAAGTATCTTTTTCATATTACTTCTCTGTTAGATATGAGATTAATTTCTTGTTTTCTTCAACGGTCCCCACTGATATTCTAAGCGTATTTTCACAATTGAGTTGGGCGCTTCTATTACGAACCACAAAACCCCTTTCTACCAACGCATTGTATCTAGATGTAGCATCGTCTACCCGCACCAAAATAAAATTTGAATCTGATGGAAATACCTTAGAAACCCATAGGCATTGCTCAAGAGCCTTTTTTAATTCCTCTCTTTGTTTTTTCAGCAATTCAATTTCACTAACAATGTCCTTTGAGTTTTGAAGACGCTCTAAAGCAACGTTCTGACTCAATGCGTTTACATTGTAAGGAGGTTTAATGCGATTCATCCAGTTGACTAGCTCTGAGGATGTTACGGCAACACCAAGACGCAACCCGGCTAAGCCATATGCCTTAGAAAGCGTTCGCACTACAATTAGATTTGAATACTTCCCTAACCGTTGAACTAGCGAAGGACGCTCACTGAAATCTATATAGGCCTCGTCCACTACTACAAGGGTATTTGCCCGCTCTATGACTTGAATAATTTGCTCTAGGTTTAAATGATTTCCTGTTGGATTGTTTGGCGAACAAATAAACACCATGGCCGTCATTGGATCTACGCTGGATAACAAGTTATTTGCATCGAGATCAAACTGCTCATCTAAACCAACACGACGGTAATGAATGTCGTATTTCTCGGCTAAGACTTGATACATCCCATAAGAAGGATCAATGGCAACCACATTACTCTTCGAAGGCTTTGCGAACAACTGAAACAACAACTCTAGCACTTCATCACTTCCGTTTCCAATGAAAAGCTGACTGCGGTCAACTTCCCATAATTCAGCTAATTTCTCCTTCAACAGCATTTGTTGTGGATCAGGATAGCGATTGCGACCCGTATTAAATGGATTTTCGTTCGCATCTAACCAGGTGTAATCTTTGTTCTTGTCTTTAAATTCATCTCTGGCCGAACTGTAAACTTCAGCGGTTCTTAAATGAGGTTGAATTCGTTCTTTAAGGTTAAACTTCGGTTCTTGAATAGAATTTCCTTTAAGGAACTCAAGACGCTTGGTGACAGCCCTTTCATGAGCCGTTAAAGATTCTGCTCTAGCCATTTCCTCTATCGCAGGTCCAAGTGTTGTAATACCCAAAGAGCTAATGCGTTGAAAGGTTATCGCTTTTAAATAGCTGTCTAGGTTTACCCCGCTATATTGTCTAGCAAATCCATTGGTCGGCAATGTGTGGTTGGTTCCCGAAGCATAGTCTCCTGCACTTTCTGGAGTGAAATTTCCAACAAATACAGATCCGGCATTTCGAACGTGTTCGAGCATGATCTCAGGATACTCACTGGCAATGATATAATGCTCTGGAGCGTAGTAATTGATAAAGTCAGCAGCAGTCTTAGCATCATTAAAAACAACTGTTCTGCTATTCTCTAAGGCATCCTTAGCAAACCCTTTACGACTAAGCGATTCGAGTTGTACGTCAAGTTCTTTGTTTACTTTCTCAGAAAGCGACGCATCGGTGGTCACCAATACTACCTGACTGTCAGACCCGTGTTCTGCTTGACTTAACAAGTCAGCTGCTATAAAAGAAGGTATTGACGTCTCATCGCCATAAACCAGTAACTCACTAGGGCCGGCAGGCATATCAATTGCTACCCACTTTTGAGCCGCATACTGCTTCGCGGCAGTGACATATTGATTACCTGGACCAAAAATCTTGTAGACTTTAGAAACTGATTCTGTACCGATAGCCAATGCCGCTATAGCCTGTACCCCTCCTAAAGGGTGAACTGATGAAACTCCGCACAACTTGGCTGCGTATAGAATTTCAGGTGCAATCGGCCTATCGGCCTGTTGCGGGGTACAGAGTACAATTTCTTTACAGCCCGCAATAGTTGCAGGAATAGCGAGCATCAACACCGTAGAAAACAAAGGTGCTGTTCCTCCTGGAATGTAAATACCTACTTTCTCAATAGGCGTCTTTTTTTGCCAACACGAAACGCCTTGCTGCGTTTCTATGTAAACCTCTGAAGTGCGCTGAGCCTCATGAAAGTGTCTTATATTTTGCGCTGCAGTCTGAATAGCATTTTTAAGCGTTTCTGAGAGCTTTTCTGCTGCTTCATCAATTTCAGAAGTACTAACTCGCAATGCTGACAGCTTAGCCTTGTCGTATGTATGTGCAAATTCAATGAGTGCCTTGTCGCCTCGTTTTTCAACCTCTTGAAAAACACGCTCTACAAGCGTGTTGAGTTCGCTGTAATCCCTTGTTGGGCGCTCGATTAAGGCTTCCCAACTTTTCGGTTCTGGATTAACAAAACACTTCATCACAAGAACATTTTTTCAATACTACTCACCAAAATCCCCTCAGCCCCGTTTTCTTTTAGCTTTTCAATGACTTGCCAAAACGTTTTCTCTTCAATAACCGTGTGAACTGAAACCCAATCCTTATCTGCCAATGGAAGTACGCTTGGACTCCGCATTCCAGGAAGTAATCGTACAACCGCGTCTAGGTTAGCCTTTGGAACGTTCATGAGCACATACTTATGCCCTCTTGCGCGTAAAACCCCTCTAAGTCTAAAAAGAAGGTCTACTATACGAGGATCTTCTGCTTTACAAAGTGGAGATAGTGCCAGAACTGCTTGGCTTTTTAATAATACCTCAACCTCTTTTAAGTTGTTTTTAAAAAGCGTGCTTCCACTACTTACGATATCGCAGATAGCATCTGACAAGCCTATATTTGGCGCGATCTCAACTGATCCATTGATGACGTGAATATCTGCATCAATGCTGTTCTTAGATAAGAATCCTTTAACGGTATTAGGATAAGAAGTAGCAATGCGTTTACCGTCTAGATCTTTTACCGAATTGAAATTACTTCCTTTGGGTACAGCGATGGATACACGACACTTTGAAAAGCCAAGACGCTCAATAACTGGTATTTCATCTCCTTTCTCCACCAAAAGATTCTCCCCAATGATCGCCAGATCTACCACCCCATCTTTGAGATAATTAGGAATATCTCCATTTCTGAGGTAATACACCTCTAAGGGATAGGTGTGCGATTCTACCTTTAGCTGGTCTTTGCCGTTGAACAAAGAGATGCCAGCCTCTTTTAGCAAGGCAAGAGAGTCTTCATTAAGTCTCCCTGATTTCTGAATTGCGATTTTTAATCTCTCACTCATAGGTAAAAAATTAAGGCCCGAATGAATGCTTCAAACGGGCCTTTAGTGAATATATTAGACAACACCATTAACTCGTCTGAGCGGAGCAAAAAATATGGTGATGTGTGTGATTTAAAAACATAAGACAAAAGTAAACTTCTATTTTGACTTACAAAATTTAATTATTCCCGAGAATTAAGGGTAAACCGCTATCTCCTGATCCTACCACTACAACTTTACTGTTTGGAGATTCCGAAAGCTTAAGCGTAGCATCTATCCCTTTATCTTGCAAAATTTTATCCGTCAATGAAGCGCTTAGAATACGGTTCGCATCTGCTTTTCCTTTCGCTTCGATGCGCTGACGTTCGGCCTCCTTTTCAGCAGTCACAAGGCGAAACTCATACTCTAAAGTTTCTTGCTCTTGCCTTAACTTCTTTTCAATAGCCTCGCGAATGGTCGGAGGAAGGGTAACGTCTCTTACCAGAATTTCATTCAGTTGAATATACTGGTCATCAACAATCATTTTGGTCTCAGTGAATATTTCTTGCTGAATGGCATCTCGTTTAGAAGAATAGAGTTGTTCAGGGGTATAACGCCCGACAACACTTCGTGCAGCCGAACGAATAGCCGGCAACAAAATACGATTGACGTATTGCTCACTCTTTTCTTGATGGAGCTTTCCTAAAGTCTCGTACTTTGGTTGAAACCAAGCTGAGGCATCGATTTGAATTTCAAGTCCATTCGATGAGAGCACCTTCATCTTCTCAAAAAGCTCTTGTTGACGTACCTCATAAACAAAAACCCGGTTCCAAGGTGCTACGATATGAAAACCTTCGCCTAAGGGGCCTTCGTCAGTGACTACCCCACCACCAAAAGTTCTATACAACACACCTGCCTGACCAGATCCAATAGTAATGGCAGATTTAGAAATCAGGATGATTAAGACAAAAAAGCCTAAGATTCCTGGCAATACGTATTTCGGTAATCGTTCCATAATAAATGAGTTTAAGTTAACATTCCGCCATCAACCAGAAGTACCTGTCCAGTAACATAAGAAGAAAGGTCTGAAGCAAAAAATAGGCAAGCATTTGCTACATCTGTAACGGTGCCACCTCTTTTAAGCGGGATTCCATCTCTCCATTGTTGAACAACAGCCTCATCGAGTTGAGCGGTCATTTCTGTTTCTATAAATCCGGGTGCGATAGCGTTTGATCGTATGTTTCTAGATCCCAACTCTAAAGCAATTGATTTTGTAAATCCAATTATCCCTGCTTTTGAAGCTGCATAATTCGCCTGACCTGCATTTCCTTTGACTCCTACAATAGAACTGACATTGATGATAGACCCAGATCGTTGCTTTAGAAATCCGCGTTGAAATGCTTTTGTCATATTAAAAACAGACTTTAAGTTCACTCGAATTACTTCGTCAAATTCTTCTTCCGACATACGCATCAGCAAGTTGTCTCGGGTAATCCCTGCATTATTAATGAGTACGTCTACTGTTTCGAAATCAGAGGCCACTTCACTAGCCAAGAGTTCGCAAGCCTCAAAACTTGCCGCGTCGCTTTTGTATGATTTCACTTTTACTCCATAAGTAGAAAGCTCCTTTTCAAGCGCTAACGCCTTGCTCTCACTTGAACTGTAGGTGAAAGCTACGTTCGCTCCATTTTGAGCAAACACTTCAGCGATTCCTCTTCCGATTCCTCTACTAGCTCCTGTAATAACTGCAGTTTTACCTTTTAAAAGCATACATAAAAATTAGGATAAAACTTCTTTCACCTTTTCCCCAATAAGTGCAGGAGAATCAACTACATGAATACCGCACTCGCGCATAATGCGTTTCTTCGCTTGAGCCGTATCATCGCTTCCGCCTACAATAGCACCAGCATGCCCCATGGTTCTACCTGCAGGAGCTGTTTCTCCGGCAATAAATCCGATAACAGGTTTCTTGATACCACTGTTTTTATACCAGTGAGCGGCATCCGATTCTAATTGTCCACCTATTTCGCCAATCATAACTACAGCATCGGTTTCTTCATCATTCATCAAGAGCTCTAAGGCTTCTTTAGTGGTGGTACCGATAATCGGATCTCCACCAATACCAATCGCAGTAGAAATACCTAGGCCTTGACGTACCACTTGATCTGCTGCCTCATACGTTAACGTACCCGATTTCGACACCAATCCCACACGCCCTTTCTTAAACACAAAACCTGGCATAATACCTACTTTGGCCTCCTCTGGTGTAATTACTCCCGGACAGTTAGGGCCAATCATACGGCAATCGTGCTTTTTAAGATAATCGTAAACCTTCACCATATCAGCTACTGGAATACCCTCTGTGATCGTGATGATCACTTTGATTCCTGCATTGGCTGCCTCCATGATCGCATCCGCTGCGAAAGCTGGCGGAACAAAGAGAATCGAAGTGTCAGCACCCGTTTCTTTGACGGCATCTCTAACGGTATTAAAAACAGGTAGATTTAAATGTGTTTGGCCTCCTTTTCCAGGGGTTACACCACCAACAACGGGTGATCCGTATTCAATCATCTGCTCTGCATGGAAGGTACCTTCGGTTCCGGTAAAACCTTGTACAATAATCTTTGAATCTTTATTAACGAGTACGCTCATGTTGTATAATTTGTTGCAAAAATAGGACGTATAGTTGGAACGAGAAGGTGATCTTTATTCTTTAACGCGTTCAATGTAAGTTCCCTTTTCTGTATCTACCTTCACCTTGTCTCCTTCATTGATAAATAAGGGTACATTGATACGTGCTCCTGTTTCGAGTACTGCAGGTTTTGTCGCATTCGTTGCGGTATTTCCCTTAACTCCAGGCTCAGAAGAGGTTACCTCTAATACTACACTAGCAGGCATTTCAATACTCAAAGGCATATTGTCTTCAGCACTGAATAAGACAGAAACCACTTCGCCTTCTTTCAAAAGATCTGCAGCCTCTAAAAGTGAACGCTGAAATTCCATCTGATCGTAATCTTCAGTATTCATAAAATGAAACGTATCTCCTTCAGCATACAAAAACTGAAAACTACGGGTCTCTACACGCACGTCTTCGATCTTGTGTCCAGCCGAAAAAGTATTGTCCAACACTTTACCATTTGTAACACTTTTGAGTTTTGTGCGCACAAAAGCAGGACCTTTTCCGGGTTTTACGTGAAGAAATTCAATGATTTTATAAATGTCGTTGTTGTATCGAATACACAACCCTTTTCTAATGTCTGATGTACTTGCCATAAGTTATGAGTGATTAAAATAGCCTTTCATAATCCCGCGCTTAGAGGCACGGATAAATTCCAATATTTCATCCCGTTCTTCAGTGGCTTCCATTTCGGCCTCAAGAATTTGAACAGCTTGGGTATTGTTATAGTTCTTTTGATAGAGTATGCGGTAGATATCCTGTATCTCACGCACTTTTTCCGTAGAGAAACCGTTTCGCCTTAAACCGACAGAATTGACTCCAACAAACGAAAGAGGTTCGCGAGCCGCCTTTACGAAAGGGGGCACATCTTTTCGAACCAGTGCACCGCCAGTAACAAAGGCATGATGACCTATAGAGACAAACTGATGAACGGCAACCATACCTGCCATAACAACGTTTTTTCCGACCACAACGTGTCCGGCAAGTGTCGAATTATTGCTGAAAATGCATCCATCCGATACAATACAATCGTGAGCAATATGGCAGTACGCCATGATCAAACAATTTGACCCAACCTGTGTCTTGTAGCGATCAGTAGTACCCCTATTGATGGTTACACACTCTCTAATGGTAGTGAAATCACCGATTTCAGTGGTTGTTTCTTCACCGTTATATTTTAGATCTTGTGGGGGTGCTGAAATAACAGAACCCGGAAAAATATTACAATTCTTTCCGATACGCGCACCTTCCATGATCGTCACATTCGACCCTATCCAAGTACCCTCTCCGATTTCAACATTATTGTGAATCATTGCGAAAGGTTCGATGACTACATTTTTAGCAATCTTAGCACCGGGGTGAACGTAGGCTAAAGGTTGATTCATTTATGTGGTATAGCTTATTTAGTTTTTACGATTTGAGCCATCAACTCGGCCTCTGAAACCAACTTCTCTCCCACAAAAGCCGTAGCTTTCATATGACAGATACCTCGGCGAATTGGGGTGACTAGTTCACAATTAAAGATGAGGGTATCGCCTGGGTTTACTTGGTGTTTAAATCTCACGTTATCCATCTTCATGAAAAACGTTAGATAATTTTCAGGGTCTGGAACAGTACTTAATACCAGAATACCTCCTGTTTGCGCCATAGCCTCCACCTGTAAGACACCGGGCATAACAGGAGCTCCCGGAAAGTGACCCACAAAGAACGATTCATTCATGGTTACGTTTTTCAACCCTACCACATGAGAATCGCTAAGCTCAAGAATCTTATCTATTAGCAGAAATGGCGGACGATGCGGTAAGATCTCCATTATTTTCACCGTATCCATTAAAGGCTCGGCGTTTACATCAACCTTCGGTCTACCAGTACGGCGCTCTTCTTTAATTTTTTTGTGGAGGAGTTTAGCAAATTCTGTATTTACAAAATGACCCGGCTTACACGCAATAATCCTCCCCTTGAATTTGGTTCCTACTAAAGTTAAGTCTCCAATAACATCTAATAATTTATGACGGGCTGCTTCGTTCGAATGTTTTAACTCTAGGTTATTCAATATCCCGTTCGGAGTGACCTCAATATCGTCACGTCCAAAGGCCTTTTTTAGCTTTTCTAGTGTAGCGGCTGAGAGCTCCTTGTCTACGTATACAATGGCATTATTCAGGTCTCCACCCTTGATTAATCCTTCATCTAAAAGGGTCTCTATATCATGTAAGAAACTGAAGGTACGAGCATCAGCAATTTCTGTAGCAAACTCATTCAGTGAATTCATGCTTGCATTCTGCGTGCCTAAAACATTTGTTCCAAAATCAACAAGTACAGATAACTCGTAGGTGTCAGAGGGTAAAACAATAACCTCGCTACCTGTCTTTTCATCTTTAAAATGTATCGGGTCTATCACCTCATAGACGTCGCGCTCTTCTTCTTGCTCAACGCTACCTCCTTTTTGAAGTGCTTCTACAAATGCAATGGCTGATCCATCCATTATCGGAGGTTCACTCGCATCTAACTCAATAATGGCGTTATCGTAATCTAGACCTGTAAGTGCAGCTAAAACGTGTTCAGAGGTATGAATTTCAACACCATCTTTATCCAAAACTGTACTGCGTTGGGTGCGCGTCACATACTTAGATAAAGCCGGAACCTCTGGAGTTCCAGGAAGATCTACGCGTCTAAAAACAAATCCAGTATTTGGTTCTGCAGGACAAAAGGTAACCGTTACCTTTTTCCCTGTATGTAACCCAATTCCTGACAGAGAAACGGGTTGTGCTAGCGTTTTCTGATTCACGAGTTTTGTGTTTTGAGTTGTTGCTCTAATTCCTTTATTCGTTGCTCTAATTTGGCAAGATTCTTAAACAGTACGTAAGACTTATTGTAATTCGTATAATCGATTGCGGGAGTGCCCTGTAACTTTTCATTATCCTTAACATTTCGAGCAATTCCTGTCTGTGCTTGAACCTTCACGTCATTTCCTATTGAAAGATGCCCAACAATACCCACTTGACCTCCTATTAAGGCACGTTTTCCTATTTTGGTAGATCCTGCAATACCTGATTGAGCTGCGATAGCCGAATGGGCCCCAACGGTAACATTATGGGCTAAGTGTATCTGATTGTCAAGTTTGACACCCTCTTCAATTACAGTACTGCCAAAGGTTGCTCTATCTATGGTGCAGCACGCTCCAATCTCGACATGGTCTTTCACAACCACATTGCCTAATTGTGGAATCTTAGAATAAACCCCTTCAGCATCTGGAGCAAACCCGAAACCATCTGATCCTAAAACAGCGTTTGCATGTACAATCACATGTTGACCAATTTGAGTGCCGTGATAAAGCTTAGCACCTGTAAACAAAACACTATGGCGACCTATCTTAACACCTTCTCCCACAAATACTTGAGGATGAATCTCTACGCCTTCTTCAATCACCGCTCCTTTTGAGATGACAGCGCCTTCTCCGATGTAACAACTTGGATCTACTTGAGCGCCTTCATGTATACATGCAGACGAACTAATCCCTTCATAGGTAGGTCGTACCATCTTTTCATACATTCGAAGCAATGCAGTAAAACTCGCATAAGGGTTTTTGACTTTAAGCAAAACAGCTTTAACAGGATGTTTGAGCTCTAAACCCTCATCTACAATAACAGCCGAAGCCTCGGTGGTGTATAGGTAATTTTCGTATTTCGGATTCGCCAAAAAAGACAAGCCTTTTGGGTTCCCTTGTTCAATAGCTGAAAAGTGGTCGATTTCAACAGAAGGGTCTCCAACTACCTTTGCCTCAATCCATTCTGCAATTTGTTCAACCTTGAAAATCATAGAGCGCAAAGTTAAACAATTCTAAGGTTTAGAGCGTCGGAGAACACAGGTAGTTTTTGCGGTGTATCGCAGAGAATGCCTGAGTTCCCAAATACTTACTTGCCCTCATGAAATCTTGAACAGACTGATCTCGAAATAAGATGCGAATAGGCTCCTTGGTTTCGTCATAAGCCCTGTTCCACAAAGAACCTGTATACACCAAGTAAGAGGATTGATGCTCATCTAACCCATAACGCTCACTCACCTTACTTAGCGTTTGTTTAAGGAGTTCCTCAGAAACTGGTTCTTCACTAAATCGCACATCGAGTAATGTTCTGTCTAAAATAGAAGAACTTAAAAACGACAAAACAAAATCTTTTGACTGTCTCCAGCGCTTTAGAGCACTGATCACATCATAATCATCTAAAATGGCAAATCCATTAATGTCAATACCCTCAATGTTAATTTGCCCAGTGGTTAGTGCTGAATTTAAAAATCCATCAAGCGGTGACGCTATGGCGTGTTCGTCATTAAGAAGTAACAATTCTCTTGCACGCTCAATTGCCTTTGACAGCATGAGTTCTGCAACGATACTTGTTTTGTGTAGGTAGACTTGCCAATACATAAAACGCCTGGCCATCAAAAATTTTTCGACAGAGTAGATTCCTTTTTCTTCAATAACCAACTGGTCGTCTACAACGAAAAAAGTATTGATTAAACGTTCTGAATTGATATTTCCTTCAGTCACCCCGGCATAAAAGCTATCGCGCTTTAAATAATCCAAACGATCTACATCCAATTGACTTGAAACAAGTTGATTTAAAAACGCTCGGGGATATTCTCCTTTAAAAATGGCTATAGCGGTATTTAAAGCTCCGTTAAACTCCTTATTGAGTTCGTGCATAAACGCGAGGGTTAACACCTCATGATGCGCATGAATCAGCTTGTATTCGAGTGCATGAGAAAAAGGGCCATGCCCGATATCATGCAGCAATATGGCAATCAATAAGCCTTCTTCTTCTTGATCGCTTATCGATACACCTTTAGCCCTAAGAGTGCGAATAGCCTTGTCCATAAGATGCATGGCGCCTAGGGCGTGATGAAATCTAGTGTGATGGGTGCCTGGATATACGAGATAAGACAAGCCCATTTGAGAAATCCGTCTTAACCTCTGAAAATAGGGATGACTTATAATATCAAAGATGAGAGGGCTTGAAATACGAACAGCATTGTAAACGGGATCGTTTATAACCTTTAACTTTTTAGGCGCACTCACTATCTTTAAATTTGGATGGTAAAGATCCATAGAATATGTCAGAAACCAAATCGGACTCAGAATATACCTCCCTTGTATTCACTTTAGACTCTATCGATGCAGTTGCAGAAGCGATTGTCGAGCAAATGAAACATAAGGTGTTTACCATTGTGGGTCAAATGGGTGCCGGAAAAACAACTTTAATCAAGGCTATAGCCAAAAAGCTGGGAGGTAGAGACGAAGTTTCTAGCCCTACCTTTTCAATCGTAAATACCTATTTAACGCATTCTAAACATCCTATTTTTCATTTTGATTTGTATCGCGTTCGTTCAATTGAGGAATTATTTGAACTCGGATTTGAAGCATATTTTGAAGAGAATGGGTTTATCTTTATCGAGTGGCCTGAACATTTATTTGACTTTAAACTTCCTGAACACCATAGTTTAGAACTTGAAGTTATTTCAGACGACAAAAGAAAATTACGTCTAAAAGGATAGCGTCACGAAGTTGATAAGAATGAGTAAATCTCCATTTTCTAGGCAAGAGTTGCTTCCTCAAGAAGAGAGGCTGGCAATTGTAGATTCTTCTTCTACCCTGAATATTTCGTTTGCGAAGTCTTCATCATTACAAGAGAGAAGGGCCCCTATCTCACCAGATGGTGTAGCAGTACTTACTTCACACCTACATCAGGTCACCGTAGAATCTGGAATCGGTATAGCTGCGGGTTATTCAGACAGAAGCTACTCTGAAGCTGGTGCAAAAATCACCTCTGACCTTTCAGAACTCTATCAATCTCAGATTATTGTTAAAGTCGACCCCCCTTCACTCGATGAAATCAAGTTCATACAAAAGGGGGCGACATTAATCTCTGCGCTACAGATCAAAACGAGAGAAAGGCGTTTTTTTGAAGCCCTTTTTAAAAAGCAAATCGTTGCTATTGCCTTGGAATTTATTCAAGGAAGTCAAGGCAGTTATCCGTTCGTAGAAAGCTTAGGCGAAATTTCAGGGATTAGCTCTGTGCTCACTGCCGGTGAATTGTTGGCGTCATCTGTACATTCAAAAGGGATGCTATTCGGAAACATCAGTGGGGTCAAACCCTTAAAAACCGTTGTAGTGGGTGCCTCTGCACCAGGATTAGTAGCCGCTCGAACCGCCCATGCATTAGGTAGTTCTGTTGAGCTCTTCGATCTTGATATCTCTAAACTGCGCAAAGCAAAGCTTGAAATCTCTCCTCAACTCTCAACTCAATTGATCGCCGATGCGGCACTTTTTGAATCTTTAAAAAGCGCCGACGTTGTTATTGGCGCTCTTTTTGGAGAACGCCGAGCGCCTGTGGTGATTCGAAGTGCAATGGTTGATCAGATGCAAGAAGGATCTGTGATTATAGATATTTCGATTGACAGTGGAGGTTGCGTAGAAACCTCTGAACTCACCACTCACGACAACCCTACCTCAGTATACAATGGGGTAATTCACTATGGAGTACCTAATATTCCCTCTAGATATCCTAAAAGTTCAACAGATGCATTAAACGCCCTTCTAACTCCGTTTGTTATGAAATTGGCAAATGGAGGATCTATTGAAGAGGCGGTAAGCAAAGAACCCTATCTGGCTTCAGGAGTTTATAGCTATAAAGGCAAAGCAACGAACCTAAGCCTTACAGATTGGTTTGGTTTTGAATACCACGACCTTAAACTCTATTTAATTTGAAACGAACTCTTTCTACCTTCCTAAAGCGTCTTTTATACTTTTCAATAGGACTGTCGCTTGGTATCGTTTTTTTAAATTTTATCATTGATAAAAAAACAAATGGGCAAGGAATGGACTTTTGTTACTTGCCGAATTGTAGAGTGCTTAAAGAACTCAGAAACACACCCTTAAGACCTATTCAAGATTCTGCAGTAATCGCGCCTGTTCTTTTAAATGGTAAAGTGGTGTTCTCAGAGAGTGATCCTCGAAGAAAGCCTTGCAAGCAATATGTGGTTACTTATCAAGGTGAGCGCTATATTTTTGAGCGTTGCGACACGTATCTCACTTACCACAAGCCTTAAGAACTTCTTCTTTTCTGTTCAGCTCTCAAAAGCTTTAACTCACGCCCCGTCTGACCTGCAATCGAGGTGTTTTCTTCCGCTCTACGCACTAAATAAGGCAACACTTCTTTTACTGGACCATAAGGAATCAATTTTGCAACTCTCGCTCCAACATGAGACAAATTGTAGGTGATTTGATCGCTCATTCCCTGAAGCTGTCCAAACCAGACATTGGGGTGATTCACAGTGCCGTAGGTTTTCAAGGCTAATTGTGCCGCTTTTTCAGTACTCTTTTCGTTGTGGGTTCCCAGAAAGACAGAAACGCGTTCAGGATATTCAAAAGCTAAAGTTACTCCTTTGTCGAATAGTTCGTCAGTAGCGTCTTTTGAGATACACACGGCAGAAGGAATACCCATTTTTTTAGCATATGCTCTTTCCTTTTCCATATAGGCGCCACGAACGAACTTTACTCCTAACTTAAAGTCCCTAGACTTTGCGCGTTCAATCCATGCTTCTAATCGCTCGTAACTGTCTGCTAAATACATTTGAAGCGTGTTGTAGATGATCACTTCTTCTTGGTTAAAACGCTCCATGAGTGCTAAGGCCAATTCATCAGCAGATGCTTGCATCCAACTCTCTTCGCCATCAATCATGATACGCTGTTTCAATGTTTTAGCCGTTTCGCCAATAGAGAAATAACGCTCTTTAATACGATCAAATTCAGGCGATTCTGCAGTAGGATCTTTTGAAAGCAGTTCAAAGGTCGCTAAACGACCAATCGATGTAGGTTTAAAAACCGCAAACGCCACGCCCTCATTGGATGCGGCATTTTTAATCTCTTCTTGAATCAAGAGGGTGTTTTGATCAAACTGTTCCTCTGAATCTTGCCCTTCAACAGAATGATCCAATATGGCATGAACCCCTGACTCATTAAGCTTTTCAACTAAAGAAGCGCAATGGTCTAAAGAAATTCCTCCGCAAAAATGCTTAAATACAGTCGCTTTAATAATCCACTCAACGGGTAGTTTTAAAGCTAAAGCCCATTGCAGTAGCTTATTCGAGAAATTTACCAGTTGTCTATTTTTAAGGATTTCAAAAAGCAATCGCGCACGGGTGAGTTCCGTATTTGATTTCGAAGCAAAAGCTATTTCAGTATTTTGAAAATCGACGATCTTATCCATTCTCAATCTGCAATTTTTGGGCAAATATACCCTAATTGGGTCTTGGAATAATGCAGAGAATGTATCTTTAAATCATGATTCAGCCACCAGAACTATATTTTAATGCAGCAGCACAGTCGTATCTGAACAATTTAAATGAGCAGCTACGTTTTTCTAAGCTTTTTGTTTTGACAGATACTAATACTTCAACTCATTGCTTGCCTGCATTTAAAGAACAACTCGGACATTCAGATTTCACTGAAATCACTTGTGAAGCGGGCGAATTAAATAAAAACATTCAAACTTGCTCTAAAATTTGGAGCGTTCTCACAGCACATAAAGCAGATCGAAATGCTCTAATAGTTTTGCTAGGAGGAGGTGTACTCACTGATATGGGGGCATTCGCGGCAAGTTGTTATAAGAGAGGAATACGCTTTTTAAATATCCCCACTACATTACTTGCTATGGTAGATGCCTCTACCGGGTCAAAAACAGGGATTGATTTTGAAGGGCTTAAAAATCATATCGGCTTATTTTCTTCACCTGTAGCTACTTTAGTGGATCATCAGTATCTAAAAACGCTAGACCAGCGCAATTTGAAGAGTGGGGTTGCTGAAATGTTTAAACACGGATTAATTTACAATCGAGAGCATTGGAAAAACCTATTAGAGCAACAATCAAAACCTGAAAGTCTCATTGCGGATTCGGTGGCTATCAAAATTGAAATAGTCAATCAAGACCCAACTGAAAAAGGATTGCGTAAAATTTTGAATTTTGGACACACTTTAGGTCATGCCATAGAGACCCACTTTCTAGAAACATCGCAGCCACTTCTTCATGGTGAGGCAATTGCGTTAGGAATGATACTCGAAGCTTATTTATCGCATGCTTACGGTTCGTTAGCAAAAGAAGAGCTCACCGAGATCACAGCAACCTTGAGCTCCTTCTATGACTTACCTGAACTGACCGCTGCAGATCGCAAAGCGATTGTCCCTCTTCTTCAACACGACAAAAAAAACACGTCAAACGCCATTCAATTTGTAGGGTTAAAACAAATAGGTAAAGCACTTTATGATGTTCAGTATAGTTCAGAGGCTATCAATGATTCCTTTGACTATTACGAAGGAATTACATGTCGTTGAAGATTCTGTGCATCAGCCTCTTCTTGTCATTAATCGACTCTTCCATTGATATCATAGTCTCGGTGCGGCTTACACCATCAATATCATCGATCTTAAAGATGATATTTTTCGCATGAGTGGTATCTCTTGCCCTGATCTTACAAAAGATGTTGAATTTACCAGTGGTGATGTGCGCCACAGTTACAAAGGGTATTTCTTCAAGACGTTCTAAGACAAATTTGGTTTGGTGCGTCTTTTCTAGATATATACCGATGTAGGCGATAAAAGAGTAGCCCAATTTCACATAGTCTAGCGTAAGAGAAGACCCTTGAATGAGCTCCGCATCCTCCATTTTTTTTACACGAACGTGAACTGTTCCAGCAGAGATGAGCAACTTTTTGGCAATATCGGTGTAAGGCACACGCGTGTTTTCAATAAGCATATCAAGAATCTGATGGTCTATTTCGTCAAGTTTAATCTTTGCCATAAAATGCGGTTATTTTACGAATTATTGTGAATTATAGAATAATTTTCGATGAATGGCAAAAATAATTAAGAATTCTTCGAAAATCGAAAGAGTTGCCAACTTTATTTTAATCCACGAAAAAAGAAGAAATCATTGGCCACGGGATCTAATTTTTCGAAGGCCTGGTCTTTAAATACAACACCATTATCACCCAAATGCTCTGAGTATCGCATTCCAAACCATTGTTCCTTTAGCGTATCAAAATACCCCAAATCGTATCCGTATTTCGTGTTTTCTGGTATAGTCAAATAGGTTTCGAGCGCATCTGTTTCTGAAGAAGTTGCACTAAACCCTACTATTATGTGATGCAAGGTCTCATAAACTAAACGACGGGTAATTACACGATCGTAATCACTACCCCATTGACCCGCTTCTACCAAAATAGTAGGCACTCCTTTTTGAGTAAGATAATCTCCAAAACATTGGGCGTTGAAACTGTCGTCGAACCTCCCAATTCTAGATTGAACAGAACGATTGAACTGTTGATATACATAGCTAATAACCCGAACAGCCTCCAAACGGGCTTTTGTCCATGTTCTTGCTGTATCTGCCGATGGTGCCAAAAATGAAAGAGCCGCTTCTTTTTTAGTAGTTCCAACCGTAAATAAGGTTCTTTGATCGTGGAGATTCAGGCAGAGGTCAGGTGCATATACTTCAAAAAAATCCATAAATGCCTTCGTCTCAGGCTGTGAAACGGCTAAGGCATCTCGATTAAGATCTACCCCATTCGCATTCTCTCGAGTATAACGAAAGGCTCCATCAGGATTCAATTGCAGTATAAAGGCAAAACTACATTGGCTCAATAGCTGTTTATCGCCTTTTATTCGTTCGATAAAATCAAATAAACCCCTTGTTGTAGTGGATTCATTTCCGTGCATCTGAGACCAACCAAGTATCTTCTTAGATCCTGTTCCAAGACGCAAACAATATATAGATCGCCCCTCTACCGATTGACCAATTGAAACACATTCAAGCTTAGTATCAACAGCTTCCATAAGTAGTTCCTGAGGTAGGTAACGATAAGGAAAGACAGAAAACGCTTTGGTCATTCTATACGGTTTTAGGAATGTATCTTTGTTTTATGAAACAATTGAAAGCTACAAAAATAGGATTCGCAACAGTAATACTCACCCTTACAGGTTGTTATTCTTTACCCGAGAGAGACTGTGCAGCTTATAAAACGGGTTTATTTGAGTTTGTCTCAGTGGTTGAAGG
Organism: Flavobacteriaceae bacterium; assembly: GCA_023264015.1. GTDB lineage: Bacteria > Bacteroidota > Bacteroidia > Flavobacteriales > Flavobacteriaceae > UBA3478. The sequence goes on from JALQTJ010000001.1 coordinate 131,098, forward strand.
AGATACACTCAGAAGCACTTTTGAGCGCTTTGAAGATTACGAAATTGATTTTTATGAAGGTAAAACCGATACTTCTAGTGTAAAGTGGATTAATGAGTGTGAATTTGTACTGCGCAACCAAAATCCAAAATCAATTAGTGAACAACAAGCGGTTCACATCAAGATCCTAAGTACCGATAAAGAGGGTTATTCTTTTGAATACGGTGTTCTTAAGGACAGTAAACGACTCAAAGGTTACGCTCGGGTTTTAAAATAATCGAAGATCGCCGTTTTCTGACTCTTCAACATCGTCTTCCGAACCCCCTTCATTTTTGCTTTCTTGAACCTCTTCTTCATAGGGCAATGGCTCATTTACGACGATCTGCTTGATCTTGTGCGCAGTTAGCTGGTTACCGATCGCTTTGATCCCCTTAACAGCAATAAAATCAGCTACATCTACTTCTAAAGGCGGTAGTTCGTCTTTACCTCTAGGTTTTACAAACTCAATTTTTATGGAAGGGCGATAGTCTGAAAGTATCGCCATTAAAGTAGCTCCCTTGGTATCTGTGAGTACAGACTCTTCTTTCTCCTCTTGTTCGATAAGAAAACGCTTGATATAATAACGATCGCGTTCAGGATCAAAGTGAATTACAGATAGAGGTTTCTTAGGTACCCACTTTTCAATCAGCACCGTATTTTCTGCGATGTGAAGACTGAGGTCAGGCATAACTGTTTTTACTAATCCGTCCTCGGTCGCAATGAGTAATAAATCATTTGATGTGAAATCACCCAAATAACGTCCACGCTTGTCTGTATTAAGTCGTAAAGTGACATCATCAAACCAAATTGACCTTGGCTTAAGCGTACTTTTCCCAGGAGACTTAAACTCTACTCTCTTAACGGGATACTTAGAAACTATATTTCCTTTTGAGGCTCTTCCCTTGATGAGAATGTCTGAAAAATCAATATCCCATTTTAGTTTCTTAACACTTCCTGTTTGCCTTAATAACACCGTTACGACCTCTGCCTCTCCGTTCGGGTTTGCTGAGAAATAGAGCACTGATGCCCCTTCAACATCTCCCACAAGACTATAAGATTTATCTCTAGTGATGGAAGTAACATTAAAGCGTTTAATATATGAGGCCCCCCCTTTTGGAAGCTTGTAGATCATATTGTATACCATCCGCTGGTCATTCTTCTTGAAGACTCCAGCGTAAAGGATATCCTTACCCACAAAAACCTTAGCATCGACCTTTGTGACCATCATTGTTCCATTCTGCAAAAAGACTATTACATCATCGATGTCGCTGCACTCTGCGACATATTCGTCTTTTTTTAATCCCGTACCAATGAAGCCCTCTTCTCTATTCATATAGAGTTTGAGGTTACGTATAACTACTTTGGTCGCTTCTATAGCGTCGAATACTCGAATTTCTGATTTGCGCTCTCTCCCTTCACCGTATTTTTTCTTTAATGCTTTAAAGTGCTGTATGGCATAGTCAACGATGTTATCTAGATGGTTCTTCACCTCTAAAATGTCGCCCTCTAGAGATTCGATAAGCGCAGCAGCTTTATCGATATCGAACTTTGAAATTCTCTTAATACGAATCTCGGTTAACTTCTCTATATCTTGTTCAGTAACAGCTCTCTTTAAATTTTTTACGTGAGGCGCTAATCCTTTGCTAATAGCGGCTAAGACACCCTCCCAGGTTTCTTCCTCCTCTATGTCTCGGTAGATTCTATTTTCTATAAAGATGCGTTCAAGAGATGCAAAATGCCATTGTTCTTCGAGTTCTTGAAGCTGAATATTGAGTTCTGCTTTTAGAAGCGCTACAGTTCTATCTGTAGAACGCTTTAGAATTGTTTTTACATCTAAAAATGCAGGTTTATTGTCTTCAATTACACAAGCCAAAGGTGCTATCGATTGTTCGCAACCGGTAAAGGCGTACAAGGCGTCTAAAGTCTTATCAGGCGATATGCCTGATGGAAGGTGAATAAGGATCTCTACATGTTCAGCGGTATTATCCTCTATCTTCTTGATTTTGATTTTTCCCTTCTCATTCGCCTTCAAAATAGATTCGATCAAAGAAGAAGTATTGGTTCCAAAAGGAATCTCTCGAACGACCAAGGTATTCTTGTCTTGAATATCAATCTTAGCGCGCACCCGGATACGTCCTCCTCTTAAGCCGTTATTGTAATTTTCAACATCTATAAGACCTCCAGTCGGAAAGTCTGGTACCAACGTAAACGATCGGTTGTTCAAATAGGCGACACTGGCATCGATGAGTTCGTTAAAATTGTGAGGTAGAATTTTTGTCGACAACCCCACCGCTATTCCCTCGGCACCCTGAGCGAGTAACATTGGGAACTTAACGGGTAAATTAACGGGTTCCTTTTTTCTGCCGTCATAAGACATCTGCCACTCGGTAACCTTAGGGCTAAAAACCACCTCTAAGGCAAACTTAGAAAGGCGTGCTTCTATGTAACGAGATGCTGCCGCACTGTCTCCGGTTAGAATATTTCCCCAGTTCCCTTGAGTGTCAATTAGCAGGTCTTTTTGACCCATTTGAACCATGGCGTCAGAAATACTCGCATCTCCGTGCGGATGGTATTGCATCGTATGTCCGACTACGTTCGCTACCTTATTGTAACGCCCGTCATCGAGCTCTTTTAACGCATGCATGATTCGCCTTTGTACCGGCTTGAATCCATCTTCAATAGCGGGTACTGCACGTTCAAGAATTACATAAGAAGCATAATCTAAGAACCAGTCTTTGTACATACCGGTTACGGTGATCATGCGCTCTTGGTTCAGATCTTGAGCTTCTTCAGCATTATGTAGCGATTCATCACTCATCGGCCACGTCCAATTCTACTTTTAAATTCTGTATGACAAACTCTTGACGCTCAGGCGTATTCTTACCCATGTAGAAATCGAGCAGTTGATCGATACTCATTGCTCGATCAAGTAGCACGGGTTCAAGACGAATTTCTTCTCCTATAAAGTGTTTGAATTCATCAGGAGAAATCTCTCCTAGTCCTTTAAATCGAGTAATTTCTGGCTTTCCCGTAAGTGCCTGAAGGGCTTCTTTGCGTTCTTTCTCGCTATAACAGTAATACGTCTTCTTTTTGTCACGCACTCGAAATAAGGGTGTCTGTAAGATATACAGGTGGTTTTCTTTTATAAGCTCAGGAAAGAACTGAAGAAAAAAGGTGATTAGCAAAAGGCGGATATGCATTCCGTCCACATCAGCATCTGTTGCTATTACGATGTTATTGTAGCGCAGGCTCTCTATTGATTCTTCAATATCTAAAGCCGATTGAAGCAGATTAAACTCTTCATTCTCGTAGACGATCTTTTTAGACATTCCAAAAGAATTAAGAGGCTTTCCTCTCAAACTAAAAACGGCTTGAGTATTTACATCTCTAGACTTTGTAATCGAACCTGAGGCCGAGTCACCTTCGGTAATGAAGAGCGTACTTTCTAATCTTCGGTCGTTTTTAAGGTCGGTTAGATGAACACGACAATCTCTTAGTTTTTTATTGTGTAAACTCGCCTTCTTAGCACGTTCTTTTGCCAACTTTCGAATACCCGACAACTCTTTGCGCTCGCGCTCCGCTTGGATAATCTTGCGTTGAATGGCCTCTGCCGTTTCTGGGTTTTTGTGGAGGTAGTTGTCCAAGTGATGCCCTACAAAATCATTAACATAGGTTCTGACCGTTGGAAGTTCTCCGCCCATATCTGTAGACCCCAGCTTTGTTTTGGTTTGGCTCTCAAAAACGGGCTCCATCACCTTAATAGCGACTGCAGAAATGATAGATTTTCGAATGTCAGAGGCATCGTAATTCTTTCCGTAAAAATCTCGAATGGTCTTTACCACAGCCTCTCTAAATGCAGATTGGTGTGTACCTCCTTGGGTAGTATGCTGGCCATTGACAAAAGAATGGTATTCTTCACTGTATTGCGATTTGCTATGAGTAATCGCAATTTCAATGTCTTCTCCCTTCAGATGTATGATCGGATATAAAAAGTCGTCACTCGAGTTCTGATCTTCTAAGAGGTCTTTTAATCCATTCTCAGAATAAAATTTTTGACCGTTATATTGAATGGTCAAACCCGGATTCAGAAACACGTAATTTTTGAGCATGCGCTCTACGTATTCATCTCTAAACCTATAATTTTTAAATATGGTTGGGTCTGGAACAAACTCAATAAGGGTTCCGCTTCGCTGTTGTTTTTCTTCTTGTTGTTCATCGATTAAAACTCCTTGTTCAAACGAAGCGATCTTGCGTTGACCTTCTCTAAATGAAGAGACTTTAAAACTGCTTGAAAGCGCATTCACCGCCTTAGTCCCTACTCCATTTAGACCTACTGATTTTTTAAAGGCTCGTGTGTCGTATTTACCCCCTGTATTCATCTTTGAAACGACATCAACTACTTTACCCAGGGGGATACCGCGTCCGTAATCGCGGACACTCATATGTCTTTCGTTGAGTGAAATTTCGATAGTTTTTCCGGCTCCCATGACGAATTCATCAATACTATTATCGATGATTTCTTTAAGTAAGATGTAAATACCGTCATCTGCAGATGAACCGTCACCCAACTTACCTATATACATACCCGGACGCAGGCGAATGTGCTCGCGCCAATCTAGAGAACGGATATTATCTTCAGTATAGGTGTTTTGAGACATGAGAACGGTCAGGGAAAAAACTAGGATGCAATATACTTGACCAGAGCCCTTTAATTAAGAGGGTTCCCATGAAAGTAATTAACAAAACGGAAGGAAGTTTTACACATTAAAACGAAAATGCATCACATCTCCGTCTTTCACTACGTATTCTTTTCCTTCGACACGCATTTTTCCGGCCTCTTTAACCTTTTGCTCGCTCTCAAAGGTGATGAAATCATCAAAGGCGATAACCTCCGCTCTAATAAAACCTTTTTCAAAATCGGTATGAATCACACCGGCTGCCTCTGGAGCAGTGCTTCCTGAGGGAATTGTCCAAGCCCTTACCTCTTTCTTGCCCGCTGTAAAATAGGTTTCGAGTCGAAGCAATTCATACGCCTTACGAATGAGTTTTGCTGATCCCGGTTCGTCCAATCCAACGTCTTCGAGAAAAAGTTGTTGCTCTTCATGCGTTTCTAATTCAGCAATATCAGCCTCTAATCCTACAGCTAAGACAAGTACTTGAGCATTCTCGGCGGCAACGAATTCTTTAACGCGCTCTACATGCGCATTCGTACCACTGGCTGAAGACTCATCTACATTACAGACGTATAGCACCGGCTTGTCAGTAATGAATTGAAGAGTGGCAACAAATTCTTCACGTTCAGTATCTGAAAGTTCCACGGCTCTAACAGATATTCCTTGTAGTAGGGCCTCTCTTACCTTATCAAGGGTATTTTTTTCATTCTGAGCCTCTTTATTTCCTGTTTTAGCCGCCCGCGATACTTTATCTAATCGTTTCTCTACCGTTTCAAGATCTTTGAGCTGAAGCTCGAGGTCTATGGTTTCTTTGTCGCGAATGGGATCAACCGAACCGTCTACATGAACAATGTTGTCGTTATCAAAACAGCGCAAAACGTGAAGAATAGCATCTGTTTCTCGAATATTTCCTAAAAACTGATTTCCCAATCCCTCTCCTTTACTTGCACCTTTCACAAGACCCGCAATATCAACGATTTCTACGGTTGCCGGTATGACGCGCTCTGGCTGAACCAAAGCCTCTAATTGTTTTAACCTTGGATCTGGCACGTTAACGACACCGATATTTGGTTCAATGGTACAAAACGGAAAATTTGCACTCTGTGCTTTGGCGTTAGACAAACAATTGAATAAGGTGGATTTTCCCACATTGGGCAATCCAACAATGCCTGCTTTCATATTTTAGAATTAGGAGTTAGGGTGCATTAACTGCTGCTTACCCAAGAGTTGGGTTTCAGTCTCAACATGATTCGGATCTGGCACACAGCAGTCAACCGGACATACGGCAGCGCATTGAGGCTCTTCGTGGAATCCCATACATTCTGTACACTTATCTGGAACGATATAATACAATTCATCGTTCAGCGCTTCGTTCACTGCATCTGCATCAATGGTTTGACCCGAAAGCAAGTCTACTGAACCTTTTAGACTAGTACCATCACTATATCTCCAAGAATCCGCACCCTCATAAATAGCCGTATTAGGACACTCTGGTTCACATGCCCCACAGTTAATACATTCATCAGTGATAACGATTGCCATAGTCTTTAATTACTTTTGCAAAAGTACTTCTGACCTCACTTAAAAACAAATGCAAGAAGCCGCTTTAAAAAAGAGAATCACTACTCTTGATCAATTGGGTAAAACCCTAAGCGCATTATTGAAGGCTCCCCTTTCAGAAAATGAGCCTTTAGCATCACTAATGCGAATTGCTGAAGCTCAAAACAAGTGGTTTACGGCTGAATATACGCTTAAAGCCTTAAGTTATTGGTCTAAACAATTGAGCGCCGAAAAGCTATTGAAATGGACCGCTCCCTACATGCTAAACCCTGAACGTGAAAAGCGGGTGCTATTAATAATGGCCGGAAACATTCCTCTAGTAGGTTTTCACGATCTTATTAGTGTATATCTTTCGGGGCATCATTGCATTATAAAACCTTCTCAAAAAGACAGTTCACTCATACGTTTTATGGTTGAGCAAATACACCTATTTGATAATGAAGCCACTCAATCCGTCCAAATTCGCATTAACCCTGGAGCAGATTTTGACGCCGTTATCGCCACTGGATCAAATAATTCTGGAAGGTACTTTGACTATTACTTTAAAAAATATCCACACCTGATCCGAAAAAACAGAAATAGTGTAGCGCTACTTACTAAAGACACCCAAAAGCATGAACTTGAGCTCTTGGCGAACGATATTTTTGATTACTTCGGATTAGGCTGTCGAAATGTTACACAACTTCTTATTGAACAAGGATTTGAGCTTGATGCACTCACCCGGGTTTTATCGTCGCGAAATGAATTATTACAACACAATAAGTATGCGAACAATGTAGAATATCAGCGTTCTTTGTTGTTGTTAAACCAAGCTGAGTTCATTGACGCCGAAACGATTTTAATGATAGAAGACGAATCAATTCACTCGCCTATCGGAGTACTCCATTACAAATGGGTCGAAAACCTAGATGCGGCTAATCATTGGACCACCGTTCATTCAGATGAGATTCAATGTAGTGTAGGTCCGTTCCCTCAAGGAATTCCTTTCGGGCAATCTCAACAGCCCGCATTAGATACTTATGCCGATCAAATCGACACCTTAACCTTCTTATCCAATCTATAGATGAAGAAAATTAATTTTGGTGCAGGACCCTGTATTTTACCACAATCTGTTTTTGAATTAGCCGCTGAAGCGGTAATTGACTTTGATCAACTTGGGTTGTCAATTTTAGAAATAAGTCACAGGTCTCAAGCGTTTATAGATGTAATGGAAGAGGCACGATCTCTTGTTCTTGAGTTAATGGATCTCGACGTGTCAACCCATACCGCTCTTTTCTTACATGGTGGAGCCAGTCAACAATTCGCTATGGTACCCTACAACTTTCTTAACAAAACAGCGGCTTATATTGATACAGGCGTATGGAGTCAAAAGGCCATTAGCGAAGCTAAAAAGGTAGGTCGAGTAGAAACTATTGCCTCTTCAAAAGAAAATGGATACAAATCTGTTCCAACAGACATCCCTATTAAAGGCACCTATGACTACGTGCACCTGACATCAAATAATACCATTTACGGAACTCAATTTGATGCGTTTCCTTCATTCGCTGATATACCAGTGATTGCCGACATGAGTTCGGATATTTTATCAAGACCAAGAACTTATACTGCCTTTGATTTAATTTATGCAGGAGCACAGAAAAATATTGGACCAGCAGGAACAACCCTTGTGGTAATAAAAAATGATTTTTTAAGCCATCTGAATGCACTCGATAGATTTAAATTTCTTGACTATAGTGCTCATATTAAGGCAGAAAGTATGCTAAATACCCCAACGGTATTTTCTATTTATACAAGTCTACTCAATTTGCGCTGGATTAAACAACGTGGATTGGCTGCTATATTTTCTGAAAATCAACAAAAGGCATCCCTACTTTACAAAACACTAGATAAGACCGAATGGATTCTTCCTTTTGCAGAACCTTCAAGCAGATCCTCTATGAATGTAACTTTTACCATTCCCGATGCCTCTCATGCAGCTCTTTTTGACTCGTATTGCAAGAAGTACGATCTTCACGGTCTGAAAGGGCATCGCCTTGTTGGAGGCTACAGAGCTTCTCTCTACAATGCGCTTTCGCTATCAAGTGTAAAAATACTAACCGACGTTATAGACGAAGTCAATACGCATGTCTAAATCACCATTGTTTACTCGATTAAAAAAGAAATGGGGAATCTCCTCAAACCTTCAATTTACCCTCATTTTTATTGTTTTCGGGTTAACCGGTACCGCCGCATCGCGTTTAGCAGGACCGGTTATGCACTGGCTTTTTGAAGAACCCGAGACACTTAACCCATTGGTGTATTGGCCACTACGAATTGGTTTAATATTTCCGTTATACCAAGTTTTATTGGTATTGATCGGGGCGCTATTCGGACAGTTTGACTTTTTTTGGGGATTTGAAAAGAAGATGTTAAGGCGTTTCGGTTTGAAGCTTTAGCTCCTTTTACAAAAGCACAGTTAACTCTTTAAATAGTCCTTTAAAGCGGCTCTGAGGTGGGCCAGTTTCGGGGCAATAATCACCTCGCAATAGCGCATGTCAGGATTTCTTTCATAGTACCTATGGTGCTCTTGTTCTGCTTCGTAGAAACTGCTATAAGGCAATACCTCGGTGACTATTGGAGAAGGGAATACTCCTTTATCTGTCAATTGGGTAATGAAATCTTGAATACCCTTCTTTTGATCCTCAGAAGTATAGAATAAAGCACTTCGATATTGTGTACCCACATCATACCCCTGGCGATTAAGTGTGGTAGGATCATGTGTTGAGAAAAACGCAGATAGCAACACGTCTAATGAAATTTCTTTAGGATCGTATTCCACGCGAACGCATTCTGCGTGACCAGTGGTTCCATTGCACACTTCTCTATAACACGGGTTTTTCACAAATCCTCCGGCATAACCTGAACGTACTTCTACTACCCCCCTAAGAGTAGTAAATACGGCTTCGGTACACCAAAAGCAGCCACTCGCAAAAAGCATCATTTGATTGTCGTTCATTATCTTTCGGTACTTTACACAAAAATATAGCGAATATGCTTCTCAAAGCATCTCACATCTTTAAAACGAAACAGCATGTTGATATTTTAAATGATGTTAGTTTAGCACTCAATGCTTCTGAAATAGTAGCAATTACGGGACCTTCAGGCGCAGGTAAAACCACGCTATTGAATATTTTAGGAACCCTAGAGCAACCCGATAAACACCCCAACACCTCATTAGAATTCGATGGCCGTTCACTGCTAGCTTTGAACGAGCAGCAATTGGCTGAAGTACGCAATCAATCCATTGGCTTTATTTTTCAACATCATGGGCTCTTAGAAGAATTTACTGCACTAGAAAATATTTGTCTTCCGGGGCTTATCATGAAAACGCCTCAAAAGAGGGTTCAAGAGTATGCCCATGAACTCTTAGACACTTTAGGACTATCACATCGATCCAATCACAAACCACAGGCGCTATCTGGCGGAGAAAAACAACGTATTGCAGTGGCACGGGCTTTAATCAATCATCCAAAGTTGGTACTTGCGGATGAACCTAGCGGAAACCTTGATAGTCCGAATGCACTGCAGTTACACGAACTCTTTCACCAGCTTGTAGATCAATTAAAATGTTCTTTTTTAGTGGTTACTCACAACCAAGAAATTGCTCAAAAATCAGATCGGATACTAGTATTGCGCGATGGGAAAATGGAATAGCACTGATCTCAAAATTTATCTCGATGAAAAGGCTGAACAGTATGAAAAGCCTGGATTTCTTGAAACAGACCCTTTGGGTATACTTCATGAACTTGATCATCCTTCTGATCAAGAAATTTTAGGTCTTTTAGTCGCAACCATCGCATGGGGAAACCGTGCGTCTATTATTAAAAGTGGATGTGATTTGCTCAAACGCTTAGATCATCAACCCTATACTTTTATTGTAAACGCCACTGAATTGGAGCTCAAACAAATGAGTAAAGGTTTTGTACATCGGACATTTAATGAAAATGACCTTTTTTTCTTTTTAAGTAGTCTTAAGTGCGCATATACCCAATCCTCAAGTTTAGAATCATTTTTCATCTCTCCAGAGTCCCGATTGGATCAAGGAATTATCAATCTAAGGACCTTTTTACTCCAGACCCCTCATGAGACCCGCACCCGAAAACATCTTGCAGATCCAGAAAAGTCTAGCGCATCAAAACGGCTCCATCTCTTTTTAAGGTGGATGGTTAGAGGCGCAGAAAAAGGTGTTGATCTAGGAATTTGGAAACAGGTTAAGACTTCTCAATTGTCTTGCCCACTTGACGTTCACTCAGGTCGTATCGCTCGATCTTTGGGCCTTTTAACCCGAAAGCAGAACGATTTGAAGGCATTAATCGAATTGGATACTAAGCTCAGAGCCTTCGATTCTAATGATCCGGTTAAATACGATTTCGCCCTTTTTGGGATTGGTGCCTTTGAATTTGTAGATTTGTAGGATTTATTTTGATTCTGTGAATAAGCTTCTTCAATCTGTAACGCTGCATGAACCCTCACATTCTTTACATCAAACAGTTGTTGATATTCGGATTGTTGATGGAAAGATCAAACAGATCGCAAAGAAAATCAAACCGCTTTCCTCTGATTCAATAGAAGACCTAAAGGGCCTTCACGTTTCTTATGGGTGGTTTGATCCTGAGGTAAACTTCAGTGAACCAGGATACGAGTCCAAAGGGCGCTTCGTAGACGATTTAAATAGTGCAGCCCATTGCGGATATACTGCTTTGGGAATTATGCCTGATACCCTTCCCCATCCGAATAACGGAAGTGCATTAGCTTTTTACAATGGTTTTAGTGCTCATCCCGTTAACGTCCACCCCTTTGGGACTTTAACACATGATGCAAAGGGAGTCGATCTTTCTGAATTATATGATTTACAAAAGGCAGGTGCCCTCGGATTCTATGACTACAAAAGACCACTAGTAGAATCTAACCTTCTTAAACTTGCACTTCAATACAGCAAAGGATTCGACGGAAAAATAATGGTTTATCCTCAAGACGCTTCAATGAGTAAAGGCGGACAATTAAGAGAAAGTCCATTAAACCTTACACTCGGGCTTAAGTCTATTCCTGATTTGAGTGAATACTTGGCGGTGCAAATGTGCATTGAGTTATTGCGCTATACCAATGCTAAGCTTCATTTGACAGGAATTTCGACAGCAAGTGCGCTTACTCTAATTAAGAAAGCAAAAAAGGAGGGTCTCAATCTCAGCTGCAGTACGACCATAGGGTTATTGTATTTTGATGAAAAAGAGCTTCAGGCCTTTGATCCTAGATACAAGCTTGCGCCTGCGCTAACAGACCAAAAAACGCGAAAGGCACTCAAAGACGCACTTTCTAGTGGGGTGATTGACTATGTAACTTCTGATCATAATAATGTGTCGGTTGAAGAAAAAGATGTTGAGTTTTCTGATGCTGTTTTTGGTAGCAGAAGTTTAAACGCACTGTTTCCGGCCTTATGTGATCTCTTTGGGCTAGAAAAGGCCATCGAACTAATGAAAAGACCCTATGCAACCTATGGTTTAGGAAGGGCAGAAATCAAAGAAGACACTAGGGCACAACTCTCGCTTTTCAAAATCCAAAAACACCGCATTCAAGAGCGTGAAAATCAGACCCACCTCTTTAATAATCAAGAGTTTACTCATAAAGGTGTCGGAGTATTTTCTAAAGGTCAATTCATGGTTTCCCTTTAGTATCATGATGGACCTAAGCTTTCTCTATCAAGCACCTGAACAAGAAAGCCATAAAGCTATCTTCTTGATTCACGGCTACGGAAGTTCTGACAAAGACTTGTTTCAATTTGCTCCTCACCTCCCTAAGGATTATCATATTTTCTCGCTCAGAGGTCCTTATACATTAGGATACGAGCAGTTTGCATGGTATGCCATCCATTTTGATGAAAATCAGAAAAAATTTAACGATCTAGATCAAGCTAGGAGTTCCTTAAATGCAATAAAAGCGTTCATCGATACCGAGAAAGAAAAATTAAAACTCCATCACATCGACCTCATGGGTTTTAGTCAAGGATGCATTTTGAGTCTAGCCTTAGCCCTAAACCATCCTGGATGCTTTAACCGCGTAGCAGGACTCAGCGGTTATCTCAATCTTGAAATGCTTGAGCATGCTGAAGCTATTGAAAAGCAAACCACAGCATTCTTTTTATCTCACGGTCTAGAGGATGCTGTCATTCCGTTTACATGGGCCCAAGAGACACGAGATTTATTACTTAAGCACGACTTAAATGTAGCATGGCATGAATACCCTACCGGTCATACCGTCTCTTACGACAACTTCAAAGATCTAATTACCTTCTTGAGCGTTCAGGTCTAATTTAGCGGTCGCTTCTAATTGTTCAATCTTTTTGTTTAGTCCTTCGATCACCTTTTCTTGACGCTCAATTTTTTGATTCAGCGCTATAAACGTCTTGTTAGAATTAACTAATTGAAACAATAAAATGAGTGCAGTAAAAACAAATAGATAGAGAAAAATGGAGCGTTTAAGCATTGTTATAGGGTTACGGTTAAGGTGTCATAGGCCAAGAACATCTGCTCTGGAAGTGACTCTTGTATCTCCTTATGAAATCCAAGAGTATGACTAATATGGGTGAAATAGGTTCTCTTTGCCCGAAGCTCATGAGCTAATGCTATTGCTTCGTTTAACGACAAATGAGAGTGATGAGGCTCGTGACGTAATGCATTCAATACAAGTACTTCACAATCCATAAGCAGTGCTTTTTGATCGGGTGTAATCGATTTAATGTCGGTTACATAAGCCATGTCTTGTATTCTAAATCCGAAAACAGGCATTCCGGCATGATCGACTTCAACCGGTAACATGGTGAGATCCTTAATTTGAAACGACTGATTCTTTTGTATTTCGTGCTTGGTTATCTCAGGAATCCCTGGATAATTAAAATTTGGATCAAAAATGTAATCAAATCGTTTACTAAGCGAAGAAAAAACTCTAGCACTAGCATAGAAATGGATATCTCCTTGTCGAAAGAAAAAAGGACGAATATCATCTAATCCCATCGTATGATCTGCGTGCTCATGGGTCAATAAGATTGCATCAAGATGATCAACGGGATTTCTTAAAATCTGCTGTCTAAAATCCGGACCGCAATCGATGACAATGTTCCCCTTATTCCAAGAAATTAAAACAGAGCTTCTGAGTCGTTTGTCTCTAGGGTCTTCACTTTTACATACAGGATGGTCGCTTCCAATTACTGGAATCCCTTGAGAGGTACCCGTTCCTAAGAAGGTTAAATTTAAGCTCATTATAAGGTTAAAAATAGGTCGTTTTAACGAGACTTAGCCCTCTTTAGTCTTACCTTTGAATAGGAATATAATACCATAAATGCGCTATGAGTAAGATCGTTTTTAGAGAGAATGAATATGAGGTAGTCCCTTCTATACAAGACAAAACACTTCGTATAAACCTCAATCAAAACATCTACGGCTCTTTTGCAGAAATAGGCGCGGGTCAAGAAACAGCACGCCACTTCTTTAGAGCAGGGGGAGCATCAGGAACGATTGCAAAGGCCATGAGCGCCTACGACAAGTCATTTAGTGACGCCGTGTACGGACGCGAAGAAGACGGAAGATACGTCACCGAGTCGCGTTTAAATAAGATGCTTGACCACGAGACGAACCTTCTCGAAGAGCGCATAGATCGTTCAAATAACCCTGAGTACCTCTTTTTCACCTATGCTAACACGGTAGCCACCATTGATTTCTCTAAGCGCTACAAAGGACACGGATGGATCGGTATTCAATTTCAATTAGAGCCTAATCAAAAAGAATATAACCGTATCGTACTTCACGTACGATTCAAACAAATTGAGGCACGCCTTCAGCAAGAAACTTGCGGTATTGTGGGGGTTAATCTTATCTACGGTGCATTTTACAAGCACGATGAGCCCAAAAAGCTTTTGCGTTACCTCTACGATCATATCGACAAAGACACTCTAGAGATCGATATGATTAACTTTTCGGGTCCTCATTTTAGTCAGGTTGACAATCGTCTAATGAGTCTACAGTTGATTAAAAATGATATGACCGAGGCAGTAATGTTTGGCCCAGACGGAAACAATATGCTGCCTGCAGCCCTACTCTACAAAAAGAATATACTTGCCTTACGCGGAAGTTTCCGTCCCGTTACTAAGGTCAATATAGACATGCTCGAAAAGTCACAAGAACTCTTTTGTACCATCCCTAAGGTCGCTAAAGCGAATACAGAAATCATATTCGAAATAACGCTAGAAAACCTCAAAGCCTACGGAGATATTGATGAGAAAGACTTCTTGGCTAGAGCCGAATTGATAGGCTCTTTAGGACATATCGTAATGATTTCAAAATTCAAGGAGTACTACAAACTCGTAGAATATTTCGACAAATACACGAAGAGCCGCATTGCCTTGAGCATGGGGGTCAATAGTCTAGTAGATATTTTTGACGAAAAATATTACCGTCACCTAAGCGGTGGTATTCTTGAGGCTTTCGGTAAGCTCTTTTTCAAGAATGTTCAAGTCTATCTTTATCCGATGAAAGATCCGAATACTGGAGCTATCATCAATAGTGACAATCTTATAGTTAGTGAACAAATGAAGGATCTTTACAAATTCTTCAAACACAACAATAAACTTACCGATATAAAGGATTACGAAGAAGCGAACCTCTCTATTTATTCAAGAGAGGTCCTACAAATGATTTCCAATGATGTTCAAGGGTGGGAGGCTATGCTTCCTGAGGGTATAGCAGATATCATTAAGAAAAATCAACTGTTCAAGAACACAAAAGTTTCTGAAGAGGTATTCCCATACAAAAACGTATTACCCAATCAGCTCTAAGAGTTGATTCGCGTGATCTTTCGTTTTTACCTTTTCGATTACATGTGAGATAATTCCTTCTTTATTAATCACGAAAGTAGTTCTGTGAAGTCCGTCGTATTCTTTACCCATGAATTTCTTAGGACCCCAAACTCCATATTTCTCAATGATTTCGTGCTCAGTATCTGCCAGTAGCGGATACTGAAAATTGTATTTCTCTTTAAAGGACCGTTGTTTCTTTGGGTTATCTTCACTTACCCCGAAAATACGATACCCTTTTTCACTGAGTTCCTTATAACCGTCCCTAAGACTGCAGGCCTCAGCCGTACAACCTGGAGTATTTGCCCGAGGGAAGAAAAAAAGGATATAGGCGGTACCTTGTAAAGATTTAGAATCTACCGTATTTGACATTTCGTCGAGAACTGAAAAATCAGGGGCTTTATCCCCTACTTTGAGCATATTCATAGTTATTTTTGTTTTAAAGTTACACTAAATGAAAAAGAGTGAAAAGGTATCTTTTTGCATCGAAACACTTGAAGAACTGTATCCAGAGGTTCCTGTCCCTTTAGATCACAAAGATCCGTACACCCTTTTAATAGCTGTTTTACTTTCTGCTCAAAGCACCGATGTCCGTGTCAATCAAATCACCCCTCTCCTGTTTGCTAAAGCAGACAATCCTTACGATATGGTAAAGCTTTCTGTTGAAGAAATTCGTGAGATTATAAAACCTGTAGGTTTATCGCCAATGAAATCTAAAGGCATACACGGATTGTCTCAAATACTTATAGAGCGCTATAATGGAGTCGTCCCCCAAGAGATCGAGGCCTTGGAAAAATTTCCTGCTGTGGGCCATAAAACCGCAAGTGTTGTCGTTTCACAAGCCTTTGGAATACCTGCCTTTCCGGTAGACACGCATATACATCGTCTTATGTATCGATGGGGATTTTCATCAGGTAAAAGTGTGGTTCAAACCGAGAGAGATGCCAAAAGATTGTTTCCGCAAGAAAAATGGAACAAGCTTCACCTCCAAATCATCTGGTACGGTCGAGAGTATTCGCCAGCAAGAGGATGGAATATTGAGAACGATCCAATTACCAAGACCATAGGAAGAAAAGCTGTGATAGACGCCTATTATAAAAAGTCGAAGCCTTAATATGAAATCCAACGAAATCTACATAAAAGGCGCTCGCTTACATAACCTTAAAAACATAGATGTTCGAATACCTCGAAATAAGCTAACCGTTATCACGGGGCTTTCGGGATCAGGAAAATCATCTCTCGCTTTTGACACCCTTTATGCTGAAGGACAACGCCGGTATGTTGAAAGCTTATCGAGTTACGCACGGCAATTTCTTGGAAAACTCGACAAACCTAATGTAGATGCCATTCAGGGTATTGCCCCTGCAATTGCGATTGAACAAAAAGTGAATAGCACCAATCCGCGCTCTACGGTCGGTTCAACCACTGAAATCTATGACTATCTCAGATTACTATTCGCTAGGATAGGTGAAACCTATTCTCCTATAAGTAATGAAAAGGTTCAAAAAGATACCGTCAGTGATGTAGTAGATTACATCTTACAACAGCCCGCTGGAACCAAACTCTTACTTGTTGCACCTATTGTATTAAAAAAACATCAAGAACCGCTTAAAAAGGCACAGTTGTACAATGCGGCGGGCTTTGCACGAATTTATGTAAACAACCAGATCGTACGGATTGATCAACTTGATGACACGTTCAACGAAGATTTTAGTTTGGTAGTAGATCGCGTGGTAGTGCAACAGGATGATGAAGACTTTACCAATCGTCTTTCTTCTGCCGTTGACAACGCCTTTTATGAGGGCCAAGGACAGTGTGAGGTGATCCATTTAGAGGATGAAGCAAAGGCTGTTTTCAATGACAAATTTGAAAGAGATGGAATCGTGTTTGATGAACCTAGCATTCACCTTTTCAATGCCAATAATCCCTTTGGAGCATGCCCACGCTGTGAAGGATACGGAGATGTACTCGGAATCGATCCCGAATTGGTGATTCCCGATACGAGAAAGTCCATTTATGAAGGAGCTATTGCTCCATGGAACGGCGATCGCTTCGCAAAATTTAAAGACCAACTCGTCGAAGGAGCGGCACAAGTAAAAATCCCCATTCACAAACCTTGGTTTGAGCTTACAGAAGATCAGCAAGAAATGGTGTGGAATGGCACTCAATCTTTTAGAGGGATTTATCAATTCTTTGAAAAGATCGAAGAGAAAACCTATAAGATTCAGAATCGTGTACTGCTCTCTAGGTATAGAGGAAAATCAAAGTGTCCGAGTTGTAAAGGTAATAGGCTTAGAAAAGAGGCGAATTACGTCAAAGTTGATGGATATGCGATTACAGACCTCTTGAATATGTCGATCAAAGAGTTGATCAAAGTCGTTCATTCAATTCAGCTTAACCCCTACCAACAATCCGTTTCAAAGCGAATACTTTTGGAATTGAAAACGAGATTAGAATACCTCAATCGCGTAGGCCTTTCTTATCTCACTCTAAATAGAAAATCTAATACACTATCGGGTGGAGAAAGTCAGCGTATTAATCTAGCAACCTCTGTAGGTAGCAGTTTAGTCGGGTCAATGTATATCCTAGATGAGCCGAGTATTGGACTTCACTCTAAGGATACAGAAAACCTGATTAGCGTACTAAAATCACTTCGAGATCTAGGAAACACTGTTATTGTTGTCGAGCATGATGAGGACATTATGAAAGAGGCAGATCACATTATAGATATAGGCCCTTTAGCCGGAGCACTTGGCGGTCATGTAGTGGGTGAAGGTCCTTATGAAACCTTCACGAAACTAGATACGCTAACTGCCCACTATTTGACGCATCAGAAACAAATTGAAATTCCTAAAAAAAGAAGAGTTTCTAAGCATTCAATTAAGTTTAAAGGCGCCCGTCTGCATAACCTAAAAAATGTAGAAGTACAAATTCCATTAAATGCAATTACGGCAGTCACAGGGGTTTCTGGAAGTGGAAAAAGCACTTTAGTAAGCGATATCATCCATCAAGGTCTTCTACATCATTTAGGGGGGTATCAAGGACGATTCAAATATCTAGACGAACTCAGTGGTGATTTGCATAAAATAAAGGCAGTAGAGTTTGTTGATCAAAATCCTATCGGTCGATCTTCAAGATCAAATCCAGTTACCTACATCAAGGCCTATGACGATATTCGTTCCCTTTATGCAGCCCAACCTCAGAGTAAAGTATTTGGGTTACAACCTAAACACTTTTCATTCAATGTCGAGGCCGGACGTTGTGAAAATTGTAAAGGCGAAGGGACTGTAACTATCGAAATGCAATTTATGGCCGATGTTGTACTAGAATGCGAAGAGTGTAAGGGAAAACGATTCAAATCTGAAATATTAGAAGTACGCGTAAACGAAACTTCGATTTACGATTTATTACAGTTAACCGTTGACGAGGCGATGCTCTTCTTCAATCAAAACGGGAACGAAAAGATTGCACAAAAATTAAGCCTCCTCGCACAGGTTGGACTAGGGTACATCACCCTGGGACAGTCTTCTTCAACCCTATCTGGCGGTGAAGCACAGCGCATTAAACTCGCTTCATTCCTGAGTAAAGGAAATCAAAGCTCACCAACCCTTTTCATTTTTGACGAACCCACGACAGGTTTGCATTTTGAAGATGTACGTACCCTTAAAAAAGCCTTTGATGCATTGATAGATAACGGACATACGATTATTCTCATTGAACACCATTTAGATCTTGTCAAAGGAGCTGATTATATTATCGAATTAGGACCTGTTGGCGGAACCGAAGGGGGTTATTTACTCGCCACAGGAACTCCCGAAGAAATTGCCGATTCAGAGGCGTCGGTCACGGGCTCTTACCTTAAAGAGAAGCTACTAGAGGCTTAAGAAGGATTTAGTAAGAACTTTATAGCGTATCAATAAGAGTACAGAAAGCGCAAATCCAATGAAGTAAAAGAGTGTACTCAGCGTATGATCAGGAATGAATTCTAGAGCCATCAGAAAAACTACCAATACTCCGGGCCAAAAATGTGTACGAGAAAGTACCTGAACGTCTAAAATCATATAGGCTAATCCCACCTTTACAGCGCTGAATAAAGAAACAGCTATAAATGAAGCTAATGCCGCCCCAAAGATTCCATACTTGGGGATCATCCACAGGTTAAGAAAAACCATAGACACTAAAAACAAACTACTGATCGACAAATACCATCTGTAATAACGCGTATACTGAAAGATTATACCGGCAGGAGAAAAAGCACTGTCCATTATTTTTAAGACCAGTACAATAGGAAAAATTGCAAAGGCCTCGTGGTAAGCCATTGGCAAAAAAGAAAGCATTAAAGGTTCGGTAAATAGTAAAAGTGCCACGATAAAAACCCCAATAACAAGGCTTATCTCAATGGCCTTCTGAACCAGTGTATTAAGTTGCTCCCGTTGACCATGGGCCAAAAATTTTGCAGACTTTGCATTAAAAACAGGTTGCACAGCCCGAAGAGGTATAGCTACGGTAGTAGCAATAAAAACAATGACGGTGTATAAAGCCACTTCAGAAGCATTTCTAAGACTATGTAGCATCACCTTATCAATTTCTAAAAAGGCCATACTTAACCCACTTCCGATTACCACCAACGCACCGTATCGCAAATAGGTAATTCTTCGGTGAAGGTCAAGGCCGTAAAAAAAATGAAACGGAAGTAAACGATAAGACCTAAGTCCCATCAAAAAAGCACGAATCACGTACACCGTAATTAGTACTTGTATGAAACCTTCTAACGAAAGTGGGTTGAGCCAATAATGAGTGCTTAATACTATTGTGATCACAAGTCTAGGAAACACTTCTTTAAAGAAAATCCCTCCCGTAGATCGGTAATTCACTTTCGACCAGGAAAAGAACAGCTCAAAAAAAGCCATTGAGATCGCTACTGCAGCCATTGAAAAAAGAGCGGTCTGTGACAGGGTATTTTTTGCTTCTAAAACACTACGCAACTCAGATTCAAAAGCGTACACCAATACAATCACTAGAATACTGACCAATACCAATAGCTGAAGGCTATTTGCCATAAGTGCTTTACGGCCATTTTCATCATTGGATTCAAAAAATCGAATAATAGTTTGTTGAACACCCAAAGAAATCAGTGGAAATACAAGTGTTGCACTTGCCAAAATAAAAGACAGGGTTCCGTAGGCTTCAGGAGTAAATACTCGAGTGTAGAGAAAGAGCACGTTTATGGCTCCTAAGAGAAATCCAAAGGCAATTAAAAGTCCATTGTACTTAACTTGATTGTCACTCATAAGCTTCGAATATATGTAGCTAATGCTTTAGTAAGCTCTTTATGTTGGAACTTAGCGACATCTCTTTGTAAACGCGGGGGCTTTTGATCTTGATTGAATGCAGAACGGCAACGTTCAATAAAGGGTATGATAGGTGCTTCTTCATGATGAGATAATGAAAGAATCATCGGGTAATCTTTTACCATCTCAGTCACCTCCCATCCCTCAGGTCCTATAATCATTAAGGGAGCCTGAATCGAAAGATATTCAAAAAGTTTACCTGGGATGACGTAATCGTACGCCTCAGACTCTCCCTCAACAAGCAGTAGTAATGAAGCTTTTGAAGTATATTCATGGAGTTTGTCTTTGGGAACATATCCAAAAAATGAACATTGATCTTCTAAATCGTGGGCTCGTAAAGAGGCTTTCACCCTTTCATCTACCTCTCCAACAAACCAGAGTTTCATCTTAGATGAGGCATACTTCTCTTGCATAGAAATGGTCTGGATACAATGCCATAATCTTTCTGGGTTGCGATGGGCAAATAAGGACCCAACATGAAGTAGAATAAATTCTTCAGTAGCTTCATCTACTTTTGAATTCAGTTCAGAAAAACCATTGGTAACGGATTCACAAGATATAGAGTAGCTACTTTT
This sequence comes from Flavobacteriaceae bacterium, assembly GCA_023264015.1. Classification (GTDB taxonomy): domain Bacteria; phylum Bacteroidota; class Bacteroidia; order Flavobacteriales; family Flavobacteriaceae; genus UBA3478. The sequence goes on from JALQTJ010000001.1 coordinate 152,156, forward strand.
GAAATGATATGCCAACCGCTGGGTTGTTGTTAAAACCAAAGAAGCTTTTCGAAGTACTTGAGCTTCTAAGTGTTGATGTCTTTTTTTCGCTAAAGCACTCATAGGTAGCAATTGATGGTATCCAATATCTGTCCACGGATCCCTGAAATCGGCGATCCATTTAAGATTACTTAATTGCGACGTTAATTTTAAGCCCGTTAAGTGAACGCTGTGAGGTGGCCCTGTAGTGATTAGCAAACGAATAGAGCGCTCATCAATAAGCCTGCGGACCACACGGGTAACGGGTTTAACCCAAAAAACACGTGAGTCAGGAACAAATAAGCTTCCGCGAATACTAAATAGAAGTTTTTGTATCCATCCCTTAGGCCGATCAGGTAGTAGTCCTTTGGCGTATTCTTTAGTGTTCGAAAATCCTAATCGCCTTGCCCATCTTAAGGGTTCAATGATAGGCACACGGATCACTTCAAGTTCCTTGATAGCGGTATCTGATAAACTCGTATCTACTTGCGGATAAAAGGGGTTTTCAGGTACAATCACAATGGGATTAAATCCATTTTCTGTAAAGTATCTGGTAAAGCCCAACCATCTTTGAACACCTGGACCCCCTGCTGGTGGCCAATAATAGGCGATTACAACGACCGACTCTAACCCTTTCTCCATCTTATCAGTGGAATTAGTAGCAATACAATTAGAAATAAACCTTGGGCCGGAATACGAATAAGATCAGCCCTTTCAATAATTCGAGGTCTAAAATTAAGCTTTACCCGGTGTTCTCCTGCGGGTAATTCAGCCCCAATTAACGCATAATTAGCGCGATATAATGGAATATTCTTGCCATCTACTTTCATCACCCAATCTTCAGGACTCGGAGTATAAAACCACTCTGAGAAAACAGCGAAACTATTTTCAGCGGCTGAATAGCGGTATTCTATCTCACCCTCTTCAGCATGTACGACTTCAATAAAGTCAGCGTCACTTCGGTTGTAATCCATTTGACTTGGCAGTGTACCTATAATAGAAGCCTCGCTATGGTAGTCTTGGTCCTTCAATGCCAGTAGCGCTTCTTGATCACTTTCTACAGTAAATAGCGAAGAAACAAACCATGCAGGTCCAAGCGTAGATGGGTAAGGAACACTAATTTCCTCCCCATTTTGATCAGTGGTAATCAAATACTTTACATTGAGAATATCCAATACCTCAGGGTGGTCTTGATAGACTAAGTATTCAGTGACATGATCAATAAATGCTGGCTTTGCCGCATGATAACCACCAAGAGATCTATGAAAATAAGAGGTTCTAGCCCCATTTAAACCCTCGTTAATATTGAATACCTTGAAGTAAGAAGTATCCTTTTTAAGTTCAAGATCTACTGCTGAAGCTTGAAAAGGCCGATCTACTCGTGATTGACTTACAAAATCGTCTGGGGTTATATACCGTTTAGCCACACCACCCAAGTCGAAAACTACTAAAGCTCCGATGAGCAGGTAGTTGTACTTCTTCACTCTTGGCACATCTTGAAAATAAAGAACGAGTACCACGAGCACTCCTAGAACTAATGAACGTATGAGATCGGAGTAAAAAACATCTTGACGATCTCTAATGAGGGCATCGACAAAAGCATTCCCATAGTTATCTTGATATAGAACATCCGAAGCACCCGTAAAATCACTTAGAAGTCCATATGCGAGGGCCAATCCACCCATTACTAAAAGTCCTATAGATAATGATTTTAAGAGTGTTTTCCTCGGTACTTTTAGATACTGATACAGCCCATAAGCTCCGAGTAGAGGTACCAATAAAGAGAGTGTCACTTGAATGGATGAAACCGCTCTAAACTTATTGTAAAGCGGAACGTATTCTATCATAAAGGAAGTAAGTGAAGAAAAATTCTTACCCCAGGAAAGGGCCAAAAAGACTAGACCCATAGAAATCAATGTCCATCTATAGGTGCGATTGAGATACCAAAGACCAATGAATGCGAGTAAAACTAGGGTTATTCCTAAATAGGCAGGCGCTGCTACGATGGGTTGACTCCCCCAGTACAAAGGAGCATTTTGTATAAAATCCAAAGCCGATATCCGCGGAACGTTATTCGCTCTAAGGAACTGGAAAAGCGCTGAGTCTTCTCCTAACGGTTCGGCGTTTCCACCTCCAACAAACCTAGGAAACAAAAGATTTAGAGATTCCATTATTCCGTAGCTATATTGAGTGATATACTCAAAGCTTAGACCATCTACAGGTTCTATTGGATTCCCTTGCGCATCTATGGTTAATGTCGATTCTCCTCTAGTACTAAACGCTGCATATTCTCGCGTGGCCAAAATTGAAGTGGCATTTAAGGCTATCGCCCAAATTAACGCCAAAGCAAACATTCCTGAAGAAAGAGCAAAATCTCGTATCTGCTTTGTTTTCAAGTGCTGCCATCCTATGACCAACCACAACAAACCAATAGCCATAAAGAGGTAATAGGTCATCTGGTAATGATTCGCATAAATTTCTAGGCCCATAAACAAGGTCAGCGCTAAAGTAAAGAGCATCTTACGCTTACCCAGAAACAATCCGTAAAGCGCGGCCAAAACAAATGGAAAGTATCCTATTGCGTGAGCTTTAGCATTGTGACCCACATCTAGAATAATCAAATGATACGTTGCTAATGCAAAACCGAGGGCTCCAATTACCGCTCCCCTGTATCCTACTCCAATTAATAGCAAAAATAAATAGGCCCCTGTAAGATACAGAAACACATAATCAGCTGGCCTCGGCAGAAATCGAATGACCCTATCCAATGCTCTTAGCATGTTATAGCTATAATGTGCCCCTAATTGATAAGTAGGCATACCCCCAAAAGCAGCTTGTGTCCAGTACGATTCTTTTCCTTCAAGTCTTACCTGGTCCCGAAAGTGAGCCATTCCTTTGTACTGGGCAATGTCAGATTGATATAACGCCTTCCCTTGGAGAATTGGATAAAATAACCCTAGAGAGAGCCCCACAAAGCCCAATCCGACAAGAAGGTGTGTTCGCAATGATCTCATGATGCTTATCAACTGCTCTTTCATATTCTGATTTTAGACTATGCTTTCTTGAATTTTGAAGTACTTTAGAAGCATGATTTCTATCGAAGAATTACACGGCAAGAAAGCACTTGAGATCTTTATACGTTTTCCTTTTGAACTCTATAAAGGTAATAAGTATTGGGTACCCCCAATTATCGCCGACGAATTAGATTTCTTTGATCCTGAAATCAATCCCGTTTTTGAGCACGCTGAAGCACGCTATTTCATAGCGAGAAAAGATCATAGAATAGTCGGACGTATAGCCGCCATCATAAATCGCCTTGAAATCAATGAACAAGGTGTACCTAAAATGCGTTTTGGATGGTTCGATTTTATCGATGATTACGAAGTTTCTAAAGCGCTCTTAGATGAGGTTGTTGAAATTGGAAAGAAAGAACAACTCTCCTTCATTGAAGGGCCTGTGGGCTTTTCTAACATGGACAAGGTTGGGGTGTTAACCGAAGGATTTGAGCGAATCGGTACAATGATATCGTGGTACAATCACGAGTATTATGAAAACCATTACAAACGATACGGTCTTAAGGCTGAAAAGAAATACCGTGAGAGCGAGTTTCTAATCTCAAATGTAGACTCTAAACTCATTGAAAAATCTAGTGATCTGATACAAAGAAGGTATCAATTGCGTATCAAGAATTTCACAAAGACTTCAGAGGTGCTCTCCTCTGCAGATCAAATGTTTGATCTTTTTAATGAATCCTACGCCAGTCTTCCTTCTTTCGTACCAATTAGTGAACGTCAGAAAGATTATTTCAAGAAGAAATACCTCACTTTTATCAATCCAGAGTACATCAAATTTGTTTTTGATAGTGACGGCAACATGATCGCCTTTGCCATCACGATGCCTTCATTTTCAAAAGCATTGCAGCGTGCAAATGGAAAGCTGTCTTTATGGGGAATCTTGAATCTTTTGTGGGCAAAGCGTCATTCAAAAACAGCAATTCTCTACCTCATAGGAGTACATCCAGAATTCCAAAACAAAGGTATTACGGCCTTACTCTTCGCAGCCCTAAAGAAGGAATACGACAAAAGAGGGGTGAAAATTGCTCACAGAACTCCAGAACTAGAAGACAATCTAGCCATACAGCGATTGTGGAAAGACTTTGACCCTTACGTCACCCAAAAAAGGGCTACCTATAAAAAAGAAATTTAGCGCGAACTACTCGTTCATAGCAGCTGAAACAGCTGCCGACAACCTCTTATAGGTTCCGTTTTCAAGTCGTTCCCTAATAGAAGAGAATGCGTCTAGCGTGATCGCAACGTCTTCAAGTGTGTGTGTCGCCGTAGGAATCATTCTTAACAAAATAAGACCTTTAGGAATTACAGGATAGACAACAATCGAACAGAAAATACCATAGTTCTCACGTAAGTCTTTAACCAAGGCCATTGCCTCTGGGATACTCCCGTTCAAATAAACGGGGGTTACACAACTTGAAGTGGTTCCGATGTCAAAACCACGTTCTTTGAGGCCGTTTTGAAGGGCATCTACATTCTCCCATAGTTTCTGCTTGATTTCAGGCTTACTGCGCAGCATATCAAGGCGCTTCAGCGCTCCTTTTACGTAAATCATTGGAAGCGACTTAGCAAACATCTGAGAGCGCAAATTATACTTCAGGTAATCGATGATTTCTTTATCTGCCGCAAGGAATGCCCCAATACCAGCCAATGATTTAGCGAAGGTAGCAAAGTAAACATCTATGGCATCTTGGACCCCTTGTTCTTCACCGGCCCCTGCTCCTGTAGCACCTAAGGTTCCGAAACCGTGTGCGTCGTCTACTAAAAATCTGAAATTGTATTTCTCTTTTAGCGCAGCAATTTCTTTAAGCTTACCCTGTTCTCCACGCATTCCGAATACTCCCTCAGAAATCACCAGAATTCCTCCATTTTGTTGTTCTGCAAGCTTCGTTGCGCGCTCTAAGTTCTTTTCTAAGCTTTCAATGTCATTGTGCTTGAAGGTGAAACGCTTACCGAGGTGCAAACGCACACCATCAATAATACAAGCGTGACAATCCACGTCATAAACAATGATGTCATCTTTACTCACCAAGGCATCAATAGCAGACATAATACCTTGATAACCAAAGTTTAAAAGATAGGCTGCTTCTTTATTCACAAAAGAAGCCAATTCATTTTGTAATTGTTCATGAGCATCTGTATGACCACTCATCATTCGTGCTCCCATCGGATAAGCTGCACCATAAGTACTAGCAGCCTCTGCATCTACGGCCTTTACTTCATCTAGATTTGCCAAGCCCAAATAGTCATTAATACTCCAGGTGATGACTTCTCTACCCTGAAACTTCATCCTATTTGAAATCGGACCTTCTAGCTTTGGAAAAACAAAGTAACCTTCAGCATGTTCAGCCCATTTACCTAGTGGACCTTTATTTTCAATGATACGATCGAATAAATCTCTCATAAAGTTTTAAATCAATGTGTGTGGAAGTACTGGCAAAAGTAAGATTAAAACTTAAATGCTGTACACGTTTAAATGGGTCATTATTGGACGCTTTTTGAGGGTTCAGCAGTGGTCTTAATTGCCTCTTCTTCTGTAAAGCCCTGATCTAGCATCCATTGATCATTGTAGATCTTACTCAAGTATCTTGAACCGTGATCTGGAAATATAACCACAATCACGCTGTTCTTGTTGAACGCACCCTCTTCAGCGTATTGCAAAACTCCTTGCAAGGCAGCACCAGAGGTATATCCCGCAAAAACGCCCTCTGTTTTTGCCAAGTTCCGTGCACTAAATGCGGCATCTTTATCGGTTACCTTTATAAATCGGTCAATACTATCAAAGTCTGTAGCCGTAGGTATTAAGTTTTTACCTAATCCCTCTATTCTGTACGGATGGATCTCGTTTTCGTCAAGCTCACCTGTTTCGTGGTATTTTTTAATAACAGACCCGTAGGCATCAATACCAAGTATTTGAATGTTTTTATTCTTTTCTTTCAAATAACGGGCAGTACCGGAGATAGTCCCCCCCGTACCGCTACATGCCACCAAATGAGTAATGGTACCCTTGGTCTGATCCCAGATTTCAGGACCGGTAGTGAGGTAATGCGCTTCTGTATTTAGCGCATTGAAATACTGATTGATGTAAATGGAGTTCGGTGTCTCTTGGTGAATACGCTTCGCGACCTCATAATACGATCGTGGATCTTCGGCTGAAACATGCGCCGGACAAACGTGCACCTCAGCGCCCATTGCCTTCAACGTATCAATTTTATCCTGAGATGATTTAGAACTAACCGCCAAAATACACTTATATCCCTTAACCATACTGGCCATAGCGAGACTAAAACCTGTATTTCCTGAAGTAGTCTCTACAATAGTGTCTCCAGGCTTTAACAACCCTTTCTTCTCAGCATTCTCAATAATGTGGAGGGCGATTCGATCTTTAGAAGACTGACCTGGATTAAACCATTCAAGTTTAGCGTAAACAGTACCAGGGACAGATGAAACAGAGCGATTGAGTTTTAATAAAGGTGTGTTCCCTACTAAATGAAGGAAAGAATCAACCGCTTTAACTTTTTTTCGTTTACTAAAAGGTAGAAACAAACCAAAAATTTTGACAAATATAATTAAACTCTAAAAAGTCTGATTATCAGCCAGTTCAATGATAAAGGCGTATTCCTTCGCAATCTCCTTGAGTTGCTCAAACCTCCCAGATGCCCCTCCGTGTCCTGCAGATAAATCAATATCCAAGAGCACTTTAGTAGCTGCAGTGTTGTGTTTTCTGAGTTTTAATACCCATTTCGCAGGCTCCCAATATTGTACTTGAGAATCGTGAAAACCTGTACTGACATAAATATGAGGGTAATCTTGAGTTTTCACGTTATCATATGGAGAATACGAAAGCATAGTGTAGTATTCTTTTTCATTATTAGGATTACCCCATTCGTCATACTCTCCGGTAGTAAGGGGAATAGAATCATCAAGCATAGTTGTAACAACATCGACAAACGGAACCGCTGCTATCACCCCTTGATAAAGATGAGGAGCCTTATTGAGAATGACACCCATTAGTAATCCACCAGCAGATCCACCCATGGCGAAGAGTTTGTCTTTATGCGCAATACCAGAAGCTAAAAGATGTTCAGAGACCGCTATGAAATCGTTAAAGGTATTCTCCTTGTGCTCCATCTTACCCAAATCGTACCACGGTCTACCTAAGTATTGAGATCCTCTAACATGAGCGATTGCAAAGATAAAACCGCGATCTAATAACGATAAGCGAGAAATCGAAAAAGTAGGATCAACGGTGTGACCGTAAGACCCATAGGCGTACAAGAGCGTTGGCGCCTGCTCTGTAGCATCTTTGCGTTTCACTAGGCTTACCGGAATTTCAGCTCCGTCTTTAGCGGTTACCCAAATGCGGGATGAGACGTACTGGGTTTCATCATATCCACCAACAATTTCTTGCCGTTTCAGCAGTGTTGAGGACTTCTCCTTAACATCATAAGCATATACACTAGCAGGAACAGTCATTGAATTCACATAATAGCGAATAATCGAAGTATCAAACTCTGGGTTATCGTAAAGGTCACAGACATAGGTCTCCCCTTCCATAGGAATAAAAAAATCATCCGATCCATCCCATTTTATGATGCGTAATCGAGTTAGCCCCCTTTCTCGCTCGGCGAGCACATAGAATTTGCGAAAACAATCAAAATCTTCTAACAAAACTTCAGGGCGGTGGTCTAAAAACATTTGCCAATGGGCAGCGGACGTTTGATCGACTGAAGTCCGCATCAATTTAAAATTCGTCGCCCCATCCTTATTGGTAAGAATGTAAAAGTGATCTCCAAAATGATCGATGCTGTACTCTAATCCGCGTTCTCTAGGACTAAACAAGTCAAATGAACCAAAGGGATCTGAAGCTGAGAGGATTTGGTATTCAGTCGTTAAGGTAGACCCCGATACGATGATAATATACTTTTTGCTTTTAGACAGGTAAACCCCAACATTAAAGGTTTCATCTTCTTCTAAAAACACACAAGTATCTTCGGTAACATCAGAGCCTATAACATGTCTATATACAGCATAGGCTCTAAGTGTTTCAGGGTCTTTTTTGACGTAAAAAAACACCTGATTACTTTCACTCCAGCAACCCGATCCCGTGGTGTTCTCAATGCGATCTGGTAAGAGTGTTCCGTCTTGCAGTGATTTTATACCAATAGTGTACTGTCTTCTTGATATAGGATCTTCAGCGTAGAGTGCAAACTGATTGTCGAAACTTACACGTATTCCCTTTAGATCATAATAATCATGACCTTTTGCCATGGCATTCACATCAAAAAGAAGTTGGGCTTCTTTCTTCAGCTTCGGATCCTTGTAACGCACGTGAATAGGATACTCTAACCCTTCTTTAAATCTCGATTCGTACCAATAGCCATTTCGAAATACAGGCAAGGTCGTATCGTCTTCTTTGATACGCGATCTAATCTCTTTGTAAAGCGTTTCTTTAAGAACGCGCTGCTCTGCTGTAACCCCTTCATAATAGTCTTTCTCTCGTTGTAAATGAGCTAAGACCTCAGGCGATTCACGCTCTCTGAGCCAATAATACGGATCTACTCTGGTATGGTTGTGCTTCTCTAAGGTATACGGATGTTCCACCGCAATCGGCGGAACTAAAGGATTTTTTTTCGGCATATTATTTATTCAAACGAACACATCATGTCCATTCCGATAGGAGACCCATCCGGAATAGTCACTACTTCTAAATCAGATTTGTACCCTCTCGGATTTCCTAAAAATCGATCTATTTCTTTTCTCATATAAATTGAGGTAGGATCGGCTTGCTGATCTCCTAAAAACGTTTTCAATCGCATCATTTCAAATACTATTGCCTCCGTCACTTGAGGATATACCGTGTCACTAGAAGCTAATTCCATCAATCGTTTTAGTACGGTAAACTGAATCACCTCCTGCACCATCCCCTCAAAGCCATTGAGCGCTTTTTGTCTCAACGTCTTTTCAAAGACAATTTTCAAGAATTCAGGGAATCCCAATTGCTCCTTGTCTAACATGGATTGATAAACTACGCGATTAGCTCGTTCAGGATTAAACAAGAAGGTAAGCGTAAAATCAGTAGCTGTTTCAGCAGCTGCAATCGGATCAAAAGCTACCCCCAATTTTGACTTGAACGACTCGCGGGTACGACCGTAACCATAGGTGCGTGGTCCAAAAAGCTGCAATTTATCTTCAGGAATACTCAATGCATATGGAGAAAGTGTTTGCAATACCCCGTCTAGGGCACTCAATTGTTCTTCTTTAGAAACAAAAAACCAAGGCTCGTAACTCTCTTTATAAGCGTGCTTGTAATGAATACCTCCTATTAATTTGGCAACTGCCTCAGTTTGATAACGGTGCATAAAGTACACAGGAGCAAATACATCTTCAAGCTCAGACATACTCGATGTAGATGGAATATTATCTATCGAAAACTGGTCAATCACTTTATCCCTTAACGACAACATACGCTGTAATTCGTAAGCAACATCTCGCCCATTATCCCAAAGGTGTGCCGTAGCGCTGGCTGAAGAAACAGGACGCGCATCACTATCGGTTAAATAACGGTACCCCATGGCGTTTGAGCGTTCTAAAATTTCATTTAGGGCTGCTTTTTCATTTGTTCCTTCTGGAAAATCACTATAGGCATAAGCCACTGAGATCTTATCCCATTCTCCTATTCCTACTTCGTAAGCCTGTTCGAAATTGAGCTGATCTCCTTCAGCATCTAGCACAAACATATGCGGATAGTCCATGACCGAATTTCTATTGACGGTGCTTGCCGCAAAATTGTGTGCAAAGCCTAAAGTATGTCCCACCTCATGAGCCGACAATTGTCGAATACGTGCTAGCGCCATTTCTAGCATTTGCTTTTCAGCTTCAGATTGCTGTGCGTAAGGTTTGTTCATTAAACCCTGAGCAATAAGATAATCTTGACGAATTCTAAGACTCCCTAAGCTTACATGTCCTTTCAAAATCTCTCCGGTTCTCGGATCAACAACCGAAGATCCATAACTCCAACCTCTGGTAGAGCGGTGTACCCACTGAATAACGTTGTAACGCACATCGAGCGGATCTGCATCGTCTGGCATAATTTCAACTTGAAACGCATCTTTATACCCTGCTGCCTCGAAGGCCTGATTCCACCATTTAGCCCCGTCTAAAAGCGCAGACCGTATGGGTTCAGGGGTTCCGTTATCTAAGTAATACACTATTGGTTCAACCGCTTCACTGATGGCTGCCTCTGGATCTTTCTTCTCGAGGCGATGACGTCTAATAAACATCTTGTCAATGGGCTCGTTTACTGCAGCAGAATAATCACTATAGCTAAAGGGATAAGACCCAGAACGCGCGTCATAAGGGCGAAGCTCAAAAGAAGACAATTCTGGCAATTCAATGAATGAATGGTGCTGATACACGGTAACTAAGGTCGGCTCGGGTGTGACTGAACGAATTTCATACGACTTAGGCTTCCCTGAAAAGGTCAGCATCAAATCAATTTCAATATTCTTTTCAAAAGACTTCGTTCTAGCAGTATTTAAAGCACTTTTTGAACGGTCTAAAGCGTAATTACCTTGTCCCCTAGACGCTAGGCGATCAACAACGCCGTGAACATCTTGAAACAAGAAGGGGGTAATATCGATCAGAAACTTATCCTCTGAGGCTTCTATAACCTCAAATCCGTAAAGCACCGATGAGGCGAAGGCTTGTGTAATTGACTTCATCTCATTCTCGTTAGACGAGGATCCTCTATAATCTAAATTCGGTTGAATTAAATAAATGCGATTCCCCATCTTTTCAAAACGAACCACCCGCTGTGGTCCAAGTTGTCCACGATCTAAGCCGATGTCATTGCTCCCAATCCCTGAACTTAGAGATGAAACGTGCAAAAAGTCTTCATTGAGTTGCGAAACCGCGAGATACACCTTATCCGATGCATCATCAAAATACAATACCTGAAAACCTTCAACCTTTCGCATGCCGCTGGTATACTCGAAATCTTGAGCACTGTAGGCGTGGGTAATAAGTAGAACGAAAATTGAAGTCAAGAGCTTTTTCATGAGAGTAACAATTTGAGGGCCTTAAATTATTGATTTTTTCAGCAGCTCTTATCAGAGTCACTATTTTTGCACCAATTACTATTCCATACAAATGACGAAGAACGAACAGTTCAAAGATCTCATTGATCGCCTAGGTGCGTTAAGGAGGTATCTTTGACATAGATGCCAAGCGAATCGAAATAGAGCATCAAGAAGAGAAATCCGCAGCTCCCGGCTTTTGGGACGACCCTAAAACTGCCCAAGAACATATGAAAGTCTTAAAAGGACTTCAATCTTGGGTTAAAGAATACGAAGAAGCCGTTGAAGTAAAAGACGAAGTAGAAATATTGCTCGAGTTTCTGAATTCCAATGAAGTGGCTGAGGAGGAAGTCACTCAAAAACTTGGTGCGCTCTCTAATCATGTCGAAGCCTTAGAATTCAAAAACATGCTCTCAGACGAAGGAGACGAACTTTCTGCAGTCATTCAAATCACTGCGGGTGCTGGCGGAACAGAAAGCTGCGATTGGGCTTCTATGCTCATGCGTATGTACCTCATGTGGGCTGAGTCGAAACGATACACAGTGCGTGAACTGAATTATCAAGAAGGTGATGTAGCAGGCATTAAAACGGTCACGTTAGAAATCCAAGGTGACTTTGCTTTTGGATGGCTCAAAGGGGAAAACGGGGTACACAGATTGGTGCGTATATCGCCCTTTGACAGTAATGCAAAACGCCACACTTCATTTGCGTCTGTATACGTTTACCCCTTAGTCGATGAAAGTATAGAGGTAGAAATCAATCCAGCGGATATTGAAATCACTACTGCACGTTCAAGTGGAGCTGGAGGCCAGAATGTCAATAAAGTGGAGACAAAAGTGCAACTTGTTCACAAACCGACAGGTATACAGATCAGTTGTTCAGAGACGCGTTCACAACACGACAATCGCGCAAGAGCGCTTCAGATGTTGAAATCGCAGCTCTATGAAATCGAATTGCGTCGTAAAATGGAGGCGAGAAAAGAAATTGAAGACGCAAAAATGAAGATCGAATGGGGTTCTCAAATCAGAAACTACGTCATGCATCCTTATAAATTAATCAAGGATGTTAGAAGTGGTGAAGAAACCGCAAATGTAGAAGGTGTGATGAACGGAGATATCGATGCCTTTTTGAAGGCTTATCTAATGGTAAATGGACAGAAATCATCTGCCGAATAATCTCTAAATAATAGAATTTAAAATGTTAAAATCTACTTGAATATGAAACGATATTACTTTTTGGCATCATTGTTGGTATTGCTAACGTGTTTTGAAAGTTTTGGCCAGTTTGGAATGCCAATGGGACGAGGCGGAATGATGGGAAACCCCTACGGGAACCCCATGAGAGGTATGAATCAATTTCCGTCACGAACTCAAGAAGAGGAACCCTTAACGGCTGAAGATATTGTCGAGCTTTCAATAAACAGGGTTAAAGAAACTATTGAAATCAATGCCTTTGAAGAAGCGGTCTTGCGTTCTATCATGCTAGAAGCAACCAAAAAGCGCATCGAACTTCAAATTTTGAATCTTGAGCCCAATGCGATGAAAACGGCTTTAGAAGAGATTGAATCTCTAGAAGATGCCAGACTAGAAAACGAGTTGCCGCCCGCTTTGTATGCCCATTTAAAAGCATTGAAAGAAGAGCGCAACCCAAAAACAAAACGCAAAAAAGAAAAAAAGAAAAAAAGTAAAACGAAGACATGAAAAGACTGACTCTGCTGATTGTATCCCTGATAGGTTTAACACAGCTCAATGCCCAGCAATTCTCTCAGAGACCTGCAATGCAACCTATAACAATCAGCGGTAAAGTTGTTGATAAAGAAACAGGAACTCCTCTAGAATACGCAACTTTAGTATTGCAAAGCGTTCGATTCCCAGAGCGTGTTACCGGAGGAATTACCGACGAGAACGGTCAATTCAGTGTGGAAACCTTTCCTGGAGCCTATAACCTTCGTGTTGAATTCATATCCTTTACTTCTTATACACAAGACAACGTAAGGTTTACCGCTTCTACCGATCTCGGCACTATCAGTCTTGAAGCCAACGTGGAGCAGTTAGACAATATAGAGCTGGTAGCAGAGCGAACCACCGTAGAACTTAGGTTAGATAAAAAAGTTTACAACGTAGGCCAAGACCTTACCGTGAAAGGAGGTACGGTTACCGACGTATTAGACAATGTGCCTTCTGTCAGTGTTGATGTAGAAGGAAACATTGCGTTGCGCGGAAATGGAAGTGTTCAAATCTTAATAAACGGTAAGCCTTCTGCCCTATCTGGTTTAAGCACAGATGCTCTTCAGCAGCTTCCTGCCGATGCTATAGAGCGTGTTGAAATCATTACCAACCCCTCTGCTCGTTATGATGCAGAAGGATCAGCAGGTATTATCAATATCATCTTAAGACAAGAAAAAACAAAAGGAATTAATGGATCTGCTACAGCCTATGTAGGTTCGCCAGAAAACACTGGAGGCAACCTTAACCTCAATTTACGTCGCAAATCGTTCAACCTCTTCTCAAACACTTCGTACCGCAAGACCAATTCGCCTGGTAACGGTATCAATGAACAAACGAATTACGATCTGGCCGGTAACGTTTTAAGCTATCAAAATGAGATTGGCAGAAACGATCGATTAAGAGACGGTTTCAATACCAATATTGGGTTAGAGTTACTTTTCAATGAGAAGACCTCTCTCACCCAAACGTTTTTCTACAGAACTCAAGAAGGCCAAAACATCAATAGGACTCAGTTCTTTAATTTCGACGAGAACTATGACCCAACCATCTCTAGAGAACGTATCAACTCAGGCGACGAAACAGACACCAACTATCAGTATGCCATCAACTTCGTCAAAGATTTCGAAAAAACGGGGCATAAGTTAACGGCTGACTTTCAGTACTCAACTGGTGAAGAATTAGGAAACAATTACATTGATGAGAACGTTAATGAAGATGCCTCAATTTTTGTTCCGTCTGAATACACCTTCACCGGTGAATCTCAGATCAACCGCTTATTTCAATTTGATTATGTATTGCCTTTAGGTGAGAAAGGTCAAGGGCAATTCGAAGCGGGTTACCGCGGAACATTCAATGATTTCTACACCGACTTTGAATTTGAGATTCAGCAAGAAAACGGAGGTCCCTTGGTACGCAACAATGAGCTAAGCAATGAATTAGAATACAAAGAATACGTGAATGCTGCCTACATGCAATTAGGAAGTAAATTCAATAAATTCTCAGTTCTAGGGGGATTGCGTATGGAGGCTTCTGACATCCAAGTCAATTCAACAAGTGAAACCCAAGAGAGTAGAAATGAGAAGATCTATTCCAACTGGTTCCCTTCGCTTTTCTTGGGATATGAGATCTCAGAAATGGAACAATTTACGCTCAGCTACAGCAAGCGTTTGAGAAGACCTCGCTCTTGGTTTATTAATCCGTTTATTAGAAGAAACAGCAATACCAACCTGTTCAGTGGTAACCCAGATCTTGATCCAGCCTATACAGATGCTTTCGATTTCGGATACCTGAAACGTTTTGGAAAGTTAACGCTGAACACCTCAGTATATTACAATCAAACTTCAGGGGTATTTCAGTTTATTCAGCGCGAAACCGGTGAAACGGTGAGCATTGAAAATCCTGAAGGCGGATTCGTTGAGGTTCCTGTTCAATTGCGCTCTCCTATTAACCTCGCTTCTGAATACAGAACAGGTGCTGAACTTACCACCTCCTATTCACCAAAACGCGGTGTTAGATTTTCATGGAATTTCAATGTATTCCAACAAGGTTTAGAAGGAGACTTCACCTACACCAACAGTAAGGGAGAAACCATATCTCAGGTATTCAACACTGACAATTTTACCTGGTTCTCACGAGCAAGTGCTCAGTTTCCATTACCAGGAAAAATCGATTTTCAGACCAATGCCTTTTATAGAGGAAATTCAGTGAATCCGCAAGGAACAGACAAAGGTATCTTGTCTATGAACCTTGCCATGAGTAAGCAAATTTTAAAAGACAAAGGTTCAATTTCATTTAATGTAAGCGACCTCTTTAATAGCAGAAAGCGTATCTCAGATATCCGCACAGCTACTGTAGCTACGTATAGTGAATTCCAGTGGAGACAGCGTCAAGCCACGTTGACATTCAGATATCAATTCAACGAGCAAGACAATAATCAAAGAAGAAGAAACAATCGCCAAGACATGGGCGGTGAAGAAGAAATGGAGTTCGGAACTCCATAAATAAAAAGGCCCCGCGATTGCGGGGCCTTTTTTTAATCCTATAACGAAAGGAGACTTAGCTTTTAGAAGCTTCGCGCTCCTTTTTCTTTTCTTTTAAGAATTCAATGAGACTTCCTGTTACCCAATAAGGGATTACGAAAGTCAAAAGAAAAATCATCAACCAAAACCCAATGGTTAGAATGGTTAAAAAGGCAATAAATCCTAAATATTGATCGAATTCAATCATGCTGTTTCTTTTACGCTACGAATATAAGTCGATTTCAATGTACAGTACAAACCTGAAG